>NZ_JBGCCM010000003.1:0-454662 GCF_041262085.1 Catenulispora sp. GAS73 | reverse complement strand
TAGTACCCGAGCTGGAAGTCCAGCGGCGCCGCGGTGGAACCGTAGGTCCCGGGCTGGAACAGGATCTCGTAGCGCTGGTTGCCGAACTGGTTCGGAGCCTGCTGCGTACCCAAGGCGTTCAGGGTGCTCGCGATCGTGCTGACCGACTCGCTCGGACTGATCACGATCACGTTCGGACCCAGACCGCCGCCGGTCGGCGGAGGCGGCGTGCCGGACGGGCTCGACGACGGAGAGGTCGGGGGCGTCGAGGGAGACGTGGAGGGAGACGTCGTCGGCGAGGTGGGCGGGGTCGGGGTGCTCGGCCCGGAGGTCGGTCCGCCCGGGCCGGACAGCGTGACGTCGTCGGCCGAGTAGTTGCCCTGGCCGTACCAGCCGTGCAGCCAGACGGTGACGCTCGTGGTGGCCGCGCCGGTGGTGAACGTGGTGCTCAGCTGGGTCCACGAGCTGCTGCTCGTCCAGTTGCTGGTGTCGCTGGTGCCGGTTCCGGTGTCGCCGAGGTAGACGTAGCTGCCCTCGATCCAGGCGGTCAGCGTGTAGGCCGAGTTCGGCTGCACGCTCACCGTCTGCGAGCACTGCGCGTCGTCGCTGTTCGTCGGCGTGGCGAGCAGGGCGTGGGAACCGGAGTGCACCGGGCTGGTGACCACGGAAGCGTTTCCGGCCGAGCAGGACCAGGGCGCGAGCGTCCCGGACTCGAATCCGGGGTTCTGGACGAGGTTCGCGGTGGCCGCCGGTGCGCCGGCCGACGCCGCGGTCGAGGTGGTCGCGGCGGCCGCCAGGCCGGCCAGGGCGAGGGCGCAGGCCGCGGCGATCACGCCGGCCCGCTGCCGTACTTGACGGCTCAATGCGTCTTTAAATGGCATGGAGGGTCCTCAGTGTCGGTTTGGCTGCGGTTGGGTCAGCAGGCCCCGGAGTTCTTCCACACGGCCCAGGACTGCGGGGCGTTGGGCACCGCGCCGGTGGAGTACCAGGTGGAGGTCCACAGGGTGCCCGCGTACGTCACCTGGTTGCCGGGGACGTACGACGTGGTCGCGCTCCAGGCCGGAACTCCGGCGCAGCCGCCGCCCGAGCCGCCGGAGCTGACCGTCCAGGTGAACGAGGCGCTGCCCGAGGCCCCGGTGGAATCGGTCGCGGTAACGGTGGTGGTGAAACTGCCCGCGGTGCTGAGCGTGCCGGTGATCAGCCCCGCCGCGCTGATGCTCGCGCCCGGCGGCAGACCGGCGGCGGTGAAGGTGAGCGGGGCGCCGCTGGAGTCGCTGCCGCTGATCTGCAGGTTCGCCGAGGCACCGACGGCGCTGGTCTGGTTGCCCGGCGAGGTGACGGTGACCGTGTGCGGCGGCGGCGGAGTGCCGCTACCGCCTCCGACCGTGATCGTCCACAGCGCCGGGCTGCCCGAGGCGACGTAGCCGGACTGGTTGGCGTTGTTGCCCACGACGTCGTCGTAGGGGAAGGCGTAGCCGAGGCCGTCGGTGTTCGCCGCGTGCACGATCCGGGAGTAGTGGTTGGTGATCGAGTTCTGATAGAAGGTCGAGACGTTCTCCCCGTCGGGCTGATTGGAGTCGATCAGCAGGGTGCTGCGATTGAACGCCGCGCACAGGCGCGCGGACACGGCGCCGATCTCACCGGCGGTGTTGGCGAACGGCCCGGTGCTGCAGCTGAAGATGTCCTTGGCCGCGGGCTGGGCGTAGCTGACCAGGCCGGGGAAGTTCAGCACGCCGCCGGAGACCTGCCCGGTGACACTGCCCCAGGAAGCCTGGGTGTCGACCGTCAGCGACGTGCTCTGGTACATCGACCAGACCTGGTCGATGTAGGGCTGGAAGTAGCCGGAGAACAACGAGGAGTTCATCACGATCCCGTTGTTCGGACTCAGGGCCCGCAGATTCGACCCGCCCGAGGTGACGATGAGCTGGTTCCAGCCGGCGCCGTCGGCGTTGTGCTGCGCGATCAGGCCGGAGCACACGGTGTCCAGGCCGCTCGCGGGCATCCCGGTGACGTTCTGCACGGCGCCCGACGTGTCCGTCAGGCTGATGCCGATCGGGATGGAGACGAAGTCCACGTAGGAGATGTCCGCGTACAACTGCGAGGTGTTGAAGGTGAACTCGCAGAAGTCCCACCGCAGATTGATGTTCGGGTCCGACGGGTTGCTCACCGACGGCTCGACCAGGGCCGGGCCCGGGTTGAGCAGGAAGGTGAGCGGGCTGCCGATCGAGAACCACACCCGGCCGCCGGCGAGCTGCGGGATGGTGATGGTGGTCGTCGAGCCGGGACCGCCCAGCGGAATCGCGCAGTTCGCTCCGAGAGGGGCGCCGGTCGAACTCGGCGACGTCGGGTAGTACAGGGTCCGCCCGTCCGATTCGAGCAGAACCAGGGCATTGTTACTGATCGCGAGCCCGGTCACGAACGCGTAGACCGTGTTCGAGGTTGTGTTGTTCTTCAGCGCGACCGACAGCGTGGACGCGGTGGCGGCCGACGCCCGCGAGCCGACCACGTCGGCACCGACGCCGCCGAGGAGCGCGGCACCTCCCACGAAGGCTGAGGAGGTAAGGAACTTTCTGCGACTGACCGTCATGGGCACTCTCCTCGGAGATGGCGAACACGAACCGTGAATCCGGAGCCTGACATCGTCGTGGCGGGACCAGGGCAGGAGCCCGGTACTCGGTGACGCGGCGATCAGCGCGCAGGAACACCGCGCGGATCGGCTGATGCCCACTCCCCTGCCGTGCGGCGCCGCACGAGTGGCGTGAGCGGGTGACGGGCGAGCGATTCCGGAAACGTTTCCGAAACGCCGGTTGGGTCAGAGTATGGAAACGCTCGGGCCGTCCGTCAACCGCTCTCGCGGGGATTCTTTCCCATCGCTGACATGCAAAAGAGATCGCGGATCAACGAGATCGATCGACTATCCCCACGGGTCTTGTCTCCGACATCGGCTCGGACCGCTCAGCGGGCAAAACAGCCGCCCCCGGGCCGCGACGATCGCGGCCCGGGGGCGTCGGGAAATATTTGCGGCGGATCAGACCTCGATGATCGTCCGGATCGCCTCGCCGCTGCGCATCAGGTCCAGCGCCTGGTTGACGTCGTCGAGCGTGAGCCGGGCGGTGATCATGCCTTCCAGGTCCAGCCGGCCGGCGCGCCAGAGCGCGATCATCCGGCCGTACTCCCGGCGCGGGTCGGCGCCGCCGTAGTAGGAACCGAGGATCTTCTTGTTCTCGGAGAAGAGCTGGAACATGTCGAACTCGACGCGGTCCTTGTTCTTGCCGGCGCCGACGACCGTGACGGTGCCGCCGCGCCGGGCCAAGCCGTAGGCCTGCTTCACGAGCGCCGACTGGCCGACCACCTCGAAGACGTAGTCGAAGCCGGTCCCGCCGGTCACCTCGGCTTTGGCCGCGTCGACCTCCTCGGGCTTGACGGCCCTCGTGGCGCCGAAGCTCAGCGCGGCCTTGTGCTTGCTCTCCACCGGATCGATGGCGACGATCTCAGCCGCCCCGGCGATCCGCGCGCCCTGGATCACGCTGATCCCGACGCCGCCGGCGCCGATCACCGCGACCGAGGAACCCGGCTGCACCTGCGCCGTGTTGAACACCGCGCCCACGCCGGTGGTGACACCACAGCCGATCAGCGCCGCGATCTCATACGGCACGTCGTCCGGGACCTTCACCGCACACTGCCACGGCACCACCATCTCCTCGGCGAAGGTGCCGTTGCCGGCGAAGCCGTAGACCTCGGCGCCGTCGATCCTGAAGTGCGGCTCGAACATCATGCCGACGAAGATGTTCACACACAGGTTGCCCTGCCCGCCCCGGCAGAAGGAGCACTCGCCGCACGACGGGTTCCAGCACACGATGACCCGGTCGCCGACCGCCACCCGCGTGACGCCCTCGCCGACCGCGACCACGTCCCCGGCGCCCTCGTGGCCGGGCACGAAGGGCGCGGGCTGGCGCAGCACCCCGGTCATCGCCGACAGGTCCGAGTGGCACACCCCGGTGGCCCGGACCCGGATCCGCACCTCGCCGGGACCGGGGCCGACGACGGAGACGTCGTCGCGCACCTCAAGCGCCTCGCCACCGATCTTGAACAGGACTGCTGCGCGCATCATGACCCCTTGCCCGAGTAGGTCTAGCTCCTGTGGATGAGCACGGCGTTGACGAGCGCGACGGCGTCATCGCGCCCGCCCGAGATGGGGATGGCAGCCCACCGCCCCGCGCTGGCGCCCCACATCTTCACAGGCGTCGTATCGCCCTGCCAATGGATCCCCGCGAACGTCGGGAAAACTCCGATAGTCGCGTCTCTTCGCCGGGCGGGACCGTGTCGACGACCTTGCGGGCGATGGGAGTACATCCGAAACCCGGGGGACACGTTTCACAAGGAGCCAAGCGGCGTGGTGACGGCAGAACTGCCGCCACCACGCCGGTCATTGTTCGTCAGCGGCTGCCGTGCGGATCAGAACCCGCCGATGCCGTTCGGCGTGCCCAGGCCGGTCGGGCCGTCCCAGCCCACGCGCGCGTGGCACAGCTGGGCCGGCGTGCACGAGCCGTTGGAACCGGTCGTGACGTCGAAGAACGTGCTCGCGGAGTGGTGGGTGTAGGGGTAGTTGTTGTTGATCGTGGCGGCGTTGCCGGCCAGCGCGTACACCGAGGCGATGACCGGCGAGGCCACCGAGGTGCCGCCGTAGACCTGCCAGCCGCTGCGGCCGCCGTACGGGGTGGTGTCGTAGACCGCGACGCCGGTCGCCGGGTCGGCCACGGCCGAGACGTCGGCCACGGCGCGCCGGGGGCAGCCGGTGCCGTAGGGGCCCTGGCCGCTCAGGGCCGGGTTGTAGCCCGAGCAGCCGGAGCCGGCGCCGGACCACGCGCTCTCGGTCCAGCCGCGCGCGTTCGAGGCCCGGGTCAGCGAGGTGCCGCCGACCGCGGTGACGTAGCGCGAGGACGCCGGGAACTCCACGCCGTAGCCGCCGTCACCGGAGCTGGCGGTGATCATGATGCCGGGGTGGTTGTAGTAGGGCGCCGAGGTGTCGGGCAGGTCGCCGCCGCCGTAGCTGTTGGAGATCGTGGAGGCGTGCAGCGCCGCCGCCTCGTTCACCGCCGCGCCCAGGTTGGCGTAGGTCGCCGAGGTGGCCTCGACCAGCAGGATGTGGCACTTGGGGCAGACCGCCGAGACCATGTCCAGGTCCAGCGATATCTCGGTGGCCCAGCCGGCGTCGGTCGGCGGGTAGCTGGTGCCGCCGGACTGGTTCACCTTCTTGAAGCAGCCGCTGGCCGTGGTACACGCCGGCAGGCCGTACGTGGAGCGGTAGACGCCGAGGTCGGCCTCGGCGGTCGGGTCGTTGTAGGCGTCGACGATGGCCACGGTCTGACCCGTGCCCCGGGTGCTCGACGGCAGCTTGTACGCGGACTGCAGGTCGGCCGGACCGTAGCCGGACGGCACGAGCGCCGAGTGCACGCCGGGCGCGGCGTGTCCGGGCACGAACAGCGGGTGCGCGAAGGTGGTGGCCGCGGCCGAGGTGGCCCCGGCCGGGGTGTTCACCGCCGAGGCGTTCACGTCGGCGAACGCCGGCACGGCGGCCGTGCCGAGCAGAAGTGCGGCGAGCAGTGAGAACAGAAGCCTGATACGAGCTGTCACTGAGATCCTCCGAGAGGTGAATCTGGGGGGACGACCGGGCTGGTGGCCGGGCCGCGGTGCGGTGTGACGAGTTCGAAGCGGCCGCGGACGGACCGCAGAGCGTGGAGCGTGGAGCATGGGCGTGCTCCGGCGGGATGCCGACACCGGTGTGGGCGGAGTCCGGCGGCGAGGTCGGGGGACGCACCGCCGGCATCGCTCGGCCGTTTTCCGGCACGCCGGCGTACCGGCGGACTCGCGATGTTTTCCGGGCGTCCCGGAGGAACCGTCGGCGGACCGACGGTGAGGTGGGGATACGGCGCCTACGGGGAAGGGCCAGGCCCGTCCGATCTCCGCCGGAGCGCTGCCCGACCCTCACACATCGCAGGGTTCGTATTTAGACGGAACGTAGCAGCGCGGACCCGGAGGGTCAATGACGTCGATCACGGCCGCCCGCGCCGCCATTGCCCGAAAACCCGCGGGCTTCTCACGGTTTCCCCCGGCCACCGAACCGATGGCGGCGAGCGCGGACCGTGCTGCGGTGTTCCCCCGCTTGACAGTCGGGCGAAGGAAAAGAGAGGTATATCAGGGATCTGTTTTTAGACAGCAAAGAAGCCCTGGCAGCCAGGCTGACCAGGGCTTCGTGTTTTCGAAGCGGTATCCCCGCGCGGCGCCGCGGCTAGTGCAGCGCGGACGCGTAATCGCTATACCGCACCCGACCGGTGGGGCTGGTCAGGATCGCGGTGGCCACCGTGGCGGGAATCGGCGCCCACCACGCGGGCATCTCCGCGGCGAGCGCCGGGTTGAGCGTGTAGATGAGGGCGAAGTTGGTCAGCCACAGGGCCGGAGCCATCGACATCCCGACTTCCGAGGACGTCCCGTTCTTCGTGTTGGGCGCCAGCTGAGCCTGGCCGGAGATCTGCTGGCACACGAAGCCGAAGGCCGCCTCCACCAGGTACGCCGACCGGTAAAGCGCGATCAGGGAGGAGGTCGCGCCGTTGGCCGTCATCCACTGGCCCATGTAGCCGCCGGGCGCGATCACCGTGTTCACCAGCCGCGTCGGGGCGGTCTGGTAAGCCGGGCTCTCCAGCCAGCCGTCCTTGGTCACGAACAGGCCGTAGCTGGCCAGGACCGTCGGCGTGAGCACGCCGTCGACGACGGAGTACAGCGGGTGCCCCGTGGTGTTGGTGAGGATCTTCACGCTCGCGTCCACCAACGCCGCGGACGCGGGATCACCGCCGACGCCCTGGCCGGAGATGAACTCCAGGTACTGCTGCTCGGTCAAGGACGTCGACCTCCGCAGCCCGATCCTCGCGGCGAGCGCGTCAGCCGCCTGCTGCCCGATCGCCTGGTGGAGCTGGGAGGCGGCGGTCGTCTCGGTCGTCTCGGTCGTCTCGGTCGGCGCCAGCGGCAGATACCGGGCCGGTCCCGTGAACGGGATCGAGAACCCGGTCGGCGAAGCAGCGCGGACGGCCCCGGCCGCCTGGGTGGCCGGGGCCGCCGCCACGGTGAGCAGAATCGTTCCGGCAAGTGCCAGCGCGGTGGTCCTGAACCGCCGCCTGGCCGGTCGCATACTTGTCATGCAAGGACTGTGGGCTCGGCGGCGTGCCGGGCCGGCGCCAACACGCCGTCGTGGAGCGCGCCTTCACCCCAACGGCAGCACTGCGCCGGCCCCGACGACCTCACACTTTTATGGCGCCGCTGCTTGATGTGTGGGTGTGGGTGGCTGGGGTGTGGTGGGTGCGGTTTGTTGGTGGGTTTTAGGAGCTTTTTACGGCTTCGCACGGGTTTAAGAAGGATCCGCTGGGTGGCGCAGTTCGGTGGTGTGCCTGGGGACGCGCTGGCGGCCGGCGGTGTTCGTGTGCACGACCGCGCACAGGTCCGAGTCACTGCGCACGCGTTGCGTAGGCGGCAATCGTCGGGCGTGGTGGGTGCCTCAAGTCAAAGACAGGGCCTCCGGCGGCGCCTGCGCGGCGAGCGGCACTCGCTCCGGGGAGGGGGGTCGCGTAGTCGGCTGCCGGACGCTGCTTGTGGTCGCCTCGTCCCGGATTCCCCGTCGCGTCGTCGCCTCACGGAAGCAGACCGGCCAGCCGGTATCAAGCCGGATCGCTGTTGCTGTGGTGCTGTCTCGTTCGGCTTGACACCGGCTGTCCGGTCAGCTTGGCTACGCCCGCCGACGCGACGGGGAACCCGGGACAACCCCGCCTGTGGGAAGGGTTCCCGCACCTCCGACGCGACAACTCACCGCCGCCTGTGGCCACCGGGTGGAACCCGTCCACAGCACAGGCCGGGACAGCAGCGACCGGCAGCCGACTACGCGACCCCCATCCCTCCGAGCAGAGGCACCGGCTGAAGGCCCTGCGTTTGATCTTCGGTGCCCACCACACGCGGCCGCCAGCCGTCAAAAAACGCCCTTGACCGTCAACCCACAAACAAACCGCACCCGCCACCAACACCCACACACAGGCCAGCAGCGCCACTTTTATGCGCCGGACATCTTGCGCGCGTGCAGCAGGCGCCCCTCCAGCGGCAGCGGCGAGTGCGCGACGAGTTCGAGCCCTGCGTCGGCCAGCAGCCGCGCGTAGTGGCCGGTGTGGCGCTCCCGGCCGCCCACGTTGCAGAGCATGTGCAGGTCCCAGGACCCGGCCAGCGACGGCACCGTCCCGACCGGAAGCACGCGCTCCAGGACGAGCAGATCGGCGTGCTGCGGCATGGCCTTCGCGCAGTGCCGCAGGATCTCCCGGCAGCGCTCGTCGTCCCAGTCGTGCAGGACCCGGGACAGCAGGTAGACGTCGGCGCCGGATGGCACGTCCGCGAAGTCGCCGACGTGGTACTCGCACCGGTCCGCGCACCCGGCGGCCCGCAGCGCCTCCCGGGCGGCGGGCACCACGTGCGGCCGTTCCAGGAGCGCGCCATGCAGCGTGGGATGCGCGGTCAGGATCCGGCCGAGCAGTGCACCGGTGCCGCCGGCCACGTCCACGACGGTGGCCGGCCGCTTCCGCGCGGCGGCGTGCTCGACTGCGGCGGCGAACGCTGGGTGGTCCGGAACCGGGTCGAACATCAGGGCGCTGGCGGCCATCGACTGCTGGAACAGGTCCGTGAGGCCGGGGTGCCGGCCGAAGTGCTCGAAGTGGTGGGTGCCGAAGACGTGCTCGAAGCCGTCCCGGCCGGTGCGGACGGTGTGGGCCAGGCCGGTGAAGGACTGGTAGAAGGTGCCCGCGTACATCAGGGCCAGGGATCGCATGGAATGCGAGTCGTCGGCGCGCAACAGGGAGCCCAGTCCGGTGAGCCGCCAGCTGCCGCCGATGCCACCGCCGTCGCCGCCGTCAGCACAGTCGTCGCTGCTGCCGCCGTCGCTGTCGCCGCCGTCGCCGTCCCAGCCGCCGGCACTGTCACCGCCGCTCCCGGCATCCCGGCGCACCACCCCCATCATCGCCAGGTAGCGCAGCAGGCGGTTCAGGCTGTCGGCGTGCAGCCCGGTCTGCTTCGCCAGGACTTCGAGCTCGGTCCCGAATTCCGTGTCCAGGGCGTCCGGGACGCCCAGTTCGGCGAACGCGGCCAACGCCTGGGTGGTCCACGCCCCGGTCATCAGCCGCAGGAGCGTCGCAGCGTCCTGATCCGCACGTTGCTCGGCCAGGTGCACGGCCAGCACGTCCCGGAAGTCGCCGCTCGCGTAGAGCTCCATGCGC
Source organism: Catenulispora sp. GAS73 (assembly GCF_041262085.1). Taxonomy (NCBI): domain Bacteria; kingdom Bacillati; phylum Actinomycetota; class Actinomycetes; order Catenulisporales; family Catenulisporaceae; genus Catenulispora; species Catenulispora sp. GAS73. The sequence continues at coordinate 445,384 of NZ_JBGCCM010000003.1, read as the reverse complement.
CGGTAACCGGACGTGGAGTCGGGCGGCGTGGCGAAGTAGAACACCGTGCCGTTCTCGTGCACGTTGTAGCCGCCGCCGTCCGGGGTGGCGCCGTGCCGGATCAGGATCGTGCGCAAGCCGCTCAGCAGCAGCGGATCGGCGCGATCCACGTCGAACGCCACGTGCGCCTCGTGCTGCCGGGCCCGCTCGACGTCCGCGACCTCCGCCAGGCCCGAGCCGGGCGGCACCGGCAGCGCGAACACCTCGACCATCCGGGACTCGCCGCCGCGGCCCCGGACCGGCGGGCGCAGAATCCGGACGTCGAGGGTCGCGGGGTCGCGGCGGTGCCGGGCCGCCAGCCGCTCCTTGACCACGACGCTGGGCGCGGGATCCGCATCGGCGGCCAGATCGCACGCCGCCAGCTCGGCGTGCAGCGTGTCCCAGTCCGGCGGGAAGACCAGCACCGCGGCGTGGGTGAAGCAGCAGCGCTCGGTGAGCGACCGCAGTTCCGATCCGTCGAGCCCGGGCAGGAGCAGTGCCAACAGCGACGCGGTGTCCTGGTCGCGGACGAACTCGGCCGTCGTGCGCAGGTGGGCCGTATCGGGAAAGGCGGTCAGCATGGAAGGACGCTTCCTCGTTTCTGGGGTTGCGCGGATCGCGCGTCCGCCTTGGACGCGCGTGTTCTTCAGGGTTTTGCGGGAGCGGTCAGACGCCTACATAGTTTTCGGCGAACCAGTCCTGGTGGCTTCGTGAGGTGCGCAGCGATTCCAGTCGCGAGCGCCGCAGGGCGTTGCCGAAGCCGTCGGCGCCGCCGGTTCCGTGCAGCAGCCGGACCATCCATCCGGAGAACTCCTGGGCCCGCCAGATGCGCTCCAGGCAGCGGTGCGAATACCGGTCCAGCGGCTCCGGATCGCCATGTACGAGGTCTGCGATAAGGGCCTCGGCGAGGAGCTCCGCCTCCAGCACCGCGAGGTTCGCGCCCTTGGCCGCCGAAGGGCTGATCAGGCTCGCCGCGTCCCCGGCCAGCAGCAGCGATCCGTACCGTAGCGGCTCCAGGACGTCGGATTCGAGGTCGACGACGGCGCGCTGCACGATCGGCCCCCGGTGCAGCGGTCCGAACCGGTCGGCGCCGAGGCGTACGGACAGCTCCCGCCAGAGCTGTTCCTCGGACCACGCGTCCGGCCCGGTGCCGCGCTCGCACTGGAGGTAGTAGCGGGTGACGTCGGCGCTGCGGGCCATGTGGCCGGCGAAGCCGCGGGCGTGCACGGCGTAACCCACGGCGTCCAGGCTCGGCGGCGCCTCGGCGAGCAGACCCAGCCACGACACCCCGTGGTCCACGCGGTGCCGCCGGACGGCGCCCGGCGGGATCGAGCGCCGCGCCGCCCCGTGTCGGCCGTCGCAGCCCGCGACGTAGCGCGCCGACCACCGGACCGGCGCCCCGTCCGGGTCGTGCGCCAGCACTTCGGGCCGGGATCCGTCGGCGTCCAGGACGGCCTGCGCCTCGACGCCGAACACGATCCGGCCGCCGCGTTCGACGTACCGGGTCAGCAGATCGGCGACCAGGTCCTGCTGCGGGTAGACGGTGTGCGGTTCCTGCGCGCCGAGCCCTTCGTACTCCAGGCGGAAGCGCGTCGTCTCGGTGCGGAACTCGCAGACGCCGTGCGTCCGGCCGCGCCGCCGCAGCCCCTCGGCCAGGCCGTGCCGCTCCAGGATCCGCACGGTGTTCGGGGCCAGGTAGCCGGCCCGGGCCCGGGTCCGCACGTGCTCGCGGCCGGCACGTTCGAGGACCACACACTCGACCCCGGCGTCGTTCAGGATGTTGGCCGACACCAGTCCCGCCGGGCCCGCACCGAGGACGATCACGCCCTGACCATTCGTCACGAGCGACGATGATAACCAGGGCGAAAGGAAACGAACGCTATCAAGTCACTCAAAAGCATTAAGAGAGCCGACTATAACGTAGCTATGCCTTGAGATGCCTAAATAAGCCAACGAATTCTTGACGCGGATGACCGTCTTGCCCTTGCGTCGCTCGGCCGGGTTGAGGGCGGCGATGGCGTCGGTCCGATTCCGGCCGGCCCGGTCGACCCACGTCGAGGGCCACTCCCACTCGGCCGGAACGAGGCCCGACGCATGGACTTCGACGTCTCGTGCTCACTGTGCCGCGCGTGCACCACGTTCTTCCAGCCAGCCGATGAGGTTGGCGCGCTGTGTTCCGTGATTCGACGCCACATCCAGCACCGAACCTCGTCCGTACTCGGGCGTGAATCCGAGGTCGGCGCCCAGCCCTACCAGGAGTTCGGCGGCCCGCCTCTGCCCGCCCGCGCAGGCGTGCCACAGCGCCTGGTCCAGGTCGTGCTGGGCCGGTGCCGGATCGGCGGTCACAAGTTCGTCGAGGCGGTCCAGCAGCCCGAGGGCGGCGGCGTGCCAGAGCTTGTCGACGCGGGCGTCGCGCGCGACGAGCAGGCGCGCGACGTTCCAGCAGCCGTAGCCGACGGCGTTGTCCAGCGGAGTGCCGATCGAGCCGTCGGGGGCTTCGACGTCCGCCCCGCCGTCGATCAGGACGCGCGCGACCGCCGCGTCGTCGCTGCTGGCCGCCCAGTGCAGCGGCGTCTCGCCGGTGCCGTCCTCGCCCCGGGCGTCCACTTCCGCGCCGGTGTCGATGAGCAGCTGCGCGACCCTCGGGCCGTTCGGGAAGTAGCCCGGCCAGTCCGCGACGACATGCAGCGGCGTACGGCCACCGGCGAGCCCGCCCAACCGCGACGAGGCCAGGCCCGGGCACGCTCGGAGCAACGCCTCCAGGCGCGTCACGTCGCCCTCGCGGATGGCGACGAAGGTGTCGAGAAAGTCGTCGGGCACGGGCCCTCCCGGGGAGATCATGAAACCACTGGCGATGCTAGTGGCGTGGCGGGCCACACGCACGACCGGTTCCCTCGATCCGACCCCACCGGGCCCCACGGCCGTGGGGCCCGACCGCCCCCTCGGCGATCGGGCCCCACGGGTCACCGGGAAAGGAACCCGGTCGTCGAGTCAGTCGGTCGATACCATGGCGAACACCGCGTCTCAGGTCTGTGTCTCGGGATCCAGCGCGGGCGGCACGGTGCAGTCGATGACCCCGTCCAGCCAGGCCGCGCCCTTGATGTAGATGTTGCTGACCCACGCCTTGTACGCGGGCAGGTACGACCAGGCGTCGTTGCTGACGCCCTCGGCCGTCACCGGCCCGGCGTGCTTCTGGCAGCCGATCTGCACCGCCGTCGGGCCGGCCAGCGTGGTGACCGTGCTGCTGTCGGTCCGGGGGTGGGAGTGCAGGTTGACGTTCGTCCCCCACGTGCTCCACTGCCCGTCGGTGCCGGTACCGCCGCCGGTGTCCGGGTCCACCGCCGGCGGCTTGGTGCAGTCCATGATCCCGTCGAGCCAGGCCGCGCCCTTGATATAGATGTTGCTGACCCAGGCCCTGTAGTCCGGCAGGTAGGACCAGGCGTCGTTGGTGATGCCCTCGGCGGTCACCGACTCGGCGTGCTTCTGGCAGCCGATCTTGACCGTCGTCGGCCCGTCCAGCGTCGCCTTGACGTCGGACCCCGTGGACGGGTGCGCGTGCAGGTTCACGAACGTGCCCCACGAGCTGTAGGAGCCGGCCGCGGTTCCGCCGCCGCAGTCCGGCACGCCGTCGAGCCAGGCCGCGCCCTTGACGAAGATGTTGGACACCCAGCCGTTGACGTCGGGCAGGTGCGCCCAGGCGTCGTTGGTGACGCCGGCGGCCGTCACCGACTCGGCGTGCTTCTGGCAGTCGATGTGGATCGCGGTCGGGCCGGCGAAGGTGGTGACCACCGAGGCGGAGGCCGACGGCTGGGAGCGGACGTTCACGCTCGTCCCCCAGGTCGAGTGCTCGCCCGACCCGCCGCTCCCGCCGCAGTCGGGCACCCCGTCCAGCCAGTAGCCGCCCTTGATGTAGATGTTGGAGACCCAGCCGTTGTAGTCGGACAGGTGCGCCCACACGTCGTTGGTGATGCCCTCGGCGGTCACCGACTCGGCGTGCTTCTGACAGTCCACGGTGATCGGCGTCGGGCCCGGGAAGCTGACGACGACCGAGCCGCTGACCGACGGCGTCGAGCGCACGTTGACGTTCGAGCCCCACGTCATGTGGTTCCCGCCGCCGGTGCCGCCGGCCGCGAAGCGCAGACCGCCGGCGTAGTCGGCCATGTTGTGGCTCGTCAGGTCGGACACCATCACGTGGGTGTCGGACTCCCGCGCCTCCACGATCTTGCCTGCGCCGAGGTAGACGGCCACGTGGTGCACGTTCGACACGCCCCAGAACACGAGGTCGCCGGGCTGGAGCGCCGAGGTGTCGGTGCCCAGCCGCTGGCCGGGCATGCTGAAGATGCCGGCCGCGGTGCTGTCGCCCATGACGTCGTACCCGACGGCCTGCGACCAGGCCCAGCGCACCAGGCCCGAGCAGTCGAAGCCGATCCGGTAGGGGTCGTTCTTGCTGCGGACCGGGTCGGTGGCGTCGACCATCCCGTAAGTGGGGCCGGGCGCGGAGCCGTGGCCGCCGCCCCACGTGTACCAGGTCCCCGCCTTCTCCTGCGAGCACGCCGCGGTGATCGCGGCGCCGGCGGCCGCGGACGTCGGGGTGCCGTGCGCGCTGCAGTCGTTCGGCGGCGGGGGCGTGAACTTGCCCGGGTCGCGCTCGGCCATGAGGTACGCCTCCAGCAGCGGCGAACCGGTGTGCTGGTCGTTCCAGGTCCGGCCGCTGTCGTAGGAGAACTGCGCGGTCCAGCCGCTGGTGCGTGAGTTGCCGCCGTCGTGCAGCCCGCTGTGGCTCAGGCCCTGGCTGTCGTCATAGCGGATCTGCGGGCTCGCGACGGACAGGTTGACCGACGAGTCGCCGCCGACGACCCCGTCCTCGACCGCGCCGATCGTGGCCCACAGGGTGTCCTGGCCGGAGTCGACCGGCAGGCCGTTGAGAAAGTCCGAGCCTGGAATCATCTGGTAGCACTCGTTCGACGGGCTGGCTGCCTTGGTGAGCCGGCACCCCTGGGTGGCCGCGAAGGTGGTGCCCTGGTGCGGTGTGCCGAGGGTGACCACGCTGTCGACCGGGATCGACGGCGGGTAACCCGCGCGGTGGGTGCGGGTGCCGGCGATGGCGTCCCGGATGATCAGGCCGCCCATGGAGTGCGCGACCACGGCGATCTGGCCGCCGCCCCACGCCGCGTCGTGGTTGTAGATGTACCAGGCCAGCTGTCTGCCGAGGTCGGTGATCGGCTGGGTGGCGTCGCCGCCGGCGAACGGGTCGGAGCAGTTTGTGTCGGCGCCGTAGTAGCCCATGGTGTGGACCTGGCCCTTCCACCCCCACTGGTGGAACAGGTCGATCGCCGGGCCCCACATGTCGTCCGCCGGGCAGTCCGCCTCGCCGGAGAGCTGCCAGCCGTGGAGCAGGAGCACGGGCTTGTTGTTGCCGGTCGGCGGTCCGTCGGCCGAGGCGGTGGCGGGCGCGAGAAGCGGCGCGGCGAGGCCCAGGAGCGCGGCGGCGAGCCACAGTCCCAGAGCCCGCGCCCATCCGCGCCGGTTTTCGTTCTTGTTCATGTCTTCCTTACGGGTGGCATCGTAAGCAGGCAGGACCCTGTCCCCGCAGGGTCCTGAAGACAAAGTACGAACAAGCGCTTACGGATTACTTACTGAACGTCCTCGGCGGTGACGGCCGCCGCGCGAGCGTTCTCCAACGCTTCCTGTGCCTCGGCCAGGAACGACTCCCAGCCGCGCCGCCGCCACAGTTCGACGGACTCCTCCAGGTGCGCGACGGCCGAGGCCGGATCACCGGTCGCCAGATCGAGGCGGCCGAGGATGAGCAGCGCGTCGGCGAGGTGATGGGTCATCGTGTTCCGGCGGCTGATCGCCTCGGCGGTCTCCGCGGCCGGCCTGGCCCGCGCATCGCCGATCACCGCGTAGTACTTCGCCAGGTAGAGCAGGGAGAAGGTCTCGGTGTAGCGGTCGTCGAAGGCCCGCGCCATGGCGAGCGCGCGGGTCAGCAGCTCCTCGCCGCGTTCGCCGTCGCCGGCGCGGCAGTAGGCGGCGCCGAGGAACTGGGTCGCGGCGGCCTCGAAGCGGGTGTTGCCCAGCGCCCGGGCGATCTCAAGGGCCTGCGACAGATGGTCGATGGTCAGGCCGAGGTCGTCGTCCTCGCTGCGCGCGATCGCGATGATCTGGTGGGCGCGCGCCCGGCCGCCGGGGTGGCCGCTGTTCTCCGCGCGGGTCAGGGCCTCCCCCGCCGCGGCCAGCGCCTCCGGGAGCCGGCCCTGCGCGACCAGGCTCCAGGCGGCCATCACCAGGGCGTCGGCGGAGCCGCGCTCGGCGCCGAGCGCTTCGAACTCCTCGAACAGCCGCATGGCCCGCTCGTGCAGGACGACCATGGTCTGGCCGCCGTCGTCGGACCCGGTCCAGGTCGTCACCTCGATCAGGCCGCGGGTCAGCACCGCCTCGCCGAGCCGGTCGCCGGCCGTCCGGCACACTTCCCGGACCGCGAGGTTGACGGTCTGCCACTCGTCGTAGAACCCGCGGACGTCGTTGTACTTCTCCTGGCAGGCGGCCAGATCCCACGCCGCCGAGACCAGGTTCAGCGCGCAGGCCTGCCGGGTGATCGCCAGCAGCGCCGGCCGCTCGGTGTCGAACCAGGCCAGCGAATCGGCCAGGAGTGCGCCGGACGCGCCGGGGAACGGCCGGCGCGGCGCGGAGCCGTGGATCGGGGCGTAACAGGGTCCTGGGATCCGGTCGGCGGCGCGCTCGGCGAACCACAGCCAGCCGCCGACCGCGCGCACCACGGCGGCCAGCTGGTACGCGGCGCCGTCCTCGGCGTCGGACTGCTCGCGGGCGTAGAGCCGGACCAGGTCGTGGAACCGGTACCGGAGCCGGGGCTCGACACCGGCGACCTCCAGCAGGTGGGCGTCGACCAGGGTCTCCAGATGGCGCTCGGCCTCGTCGAGCCCGAGGTCGGCGACCGCGGCGGCGGCCCAGGAGGCGAAGTCGGGGACGTCGAGCAGGCCCAGGAGCCGGAACAGCCGGCGTGCCGGGGCCGGCAGCCGGTCATAACTGAGCCCGAAGCTCGCCCGGATCGCCAGATCGCCGGCCTGCAGCTGGTCCAGCCGGTCCCGTTCGTCGCGCACCAGGGCGGCCATCCGGTCCAGGCTCCAGCGCGGCCGGCCGGCCAGCCGGGCCCCGACCACCCGGACCGCGAGCGGGATGTGGTCGCAGGCGCGCAGGATCTCCGCGGCGGCCTCAGGTTCGGCCGCCACCCGCTCGGCGCCGACCAGGCGTTCCAGCAGCGCCAGCGCCGAGGCCGGGGACAGCACGGACAGGTCGACCAGCTCGGAGTTGTCCAGGGCGGTGAGCGCGGTGCGGCTGGTGACCAGCGCGGCGGCGCCGACCGCGCCAGCGGCGCCCGGCAGCAGCGGCCGGACCTGCTGCTCGTCGGCGGCGTTGTCCAGGACGACCAGGATCCGGCGGCCGGACAAGACGCTGCGGTAGAGCGCGGAGCGGTCGACCGGCGTCTCCGGGATCTGCCCGGGCTCAACCCCGAGCGCGCGCAGGAAGCCGCTGAGCACCAGGCCGGGGTCGGCGGGGTCGGTGCCGGCGCCGCGCAGGTCGACGTAGAGCTGGCCGTCGGGGAAGTCGCCGCGAGCCTGGTTGGCCAGGCGCACCGCCAGCGCGGTCTTGCCGATCCCGCCCATGCCGGCGATCACCGGCAGGCGCCCGGCGGCCAGGGCCTCGCGGATCCGCACGGTCCCGCGCTCGCGCCCGACGAACGCCGCGGAGTCCGGCGGCAGCTGGGCCGGCACCGGGAGCGGCCGGGGCGCCGCGTTCTGCACGTCGCCGTCCAAGGCCAGGACCTCGGAGTACGCCTCACGCACCTGGGCGCCGGGCTCGACGCCGAGCTCGTCGACGACCTGCTGCCGCAGCGCTTGGAAGAGCCGCAGCGCCTCGGCCGGCCGGCCGTCGGCGGCCAGCAGCCGCATCCGCGCGGCCTGCACCGGCTCGTCCAGCGGGGTGTCCCGGGCCAGCGCGTCCAGGTGCGGCAGCGCGGCCTCCGGGCTCCCGTCCACGAGCGCCGCCTGGGCCCAGGCGAGCACCGCGGCGCGAACGTCCTCCTCGACGGTACGCACCAGCGGATCGCTGTGACTCACCCGCACCGCGTCGGCGAACACCGGCCCCCGCCGCAGCGCGACCGCGCCGCCGAGGTCCCCGCCCGCCACCGCCCGCCGGAACCGCCCGAGATCGACCGCCTCGGGACGCAGGCGCAGACTGTAGCCGCTGCCGTCGAAGTCCAGGACGAGGTCCGGGTCCTCGAACGTCCCGAGCCAACTCCGCAGCCGGGAGACCCCGGTCTGCAACGCACCGAGCCCGACCTGCGTGGCCTGGTCGGCCCACACCAGATCCAGCAGCCGCCCGGCACTGAGCCGCTGCCCCTCAGCCAGCAGCAGCACCCCTAGCAGGCCCTTGAGCACCGGCGAACGCGGAAGGCGCTCGGGCGCGCCGGCAGTCGGCCGACCCGGCCCACCTCCGACATCGACCCCGGCCTCAACCTCGGCCTCAACCTCGACCCGCAGCGGCCCGAGCACGCCGAAGTACACCCTCACGACCGCAGTTTGTCACATGCCTGCTGTCAGGGTGTGCGCAAAGATGTGGTCTGCCCCGTGCACAGACCACGGTTCGGACGCTACGGGAGGGCGCTTACAGATCGCTTACCGATTCGGGCCCCATTGACATGCGCCCTTGATCAGACCGGGATCTCTCCCGAGCCGCGCGGGATCAGCCGGGTAGGTACCTGCAACCGCTGGACCTTGCCCCGCTCCCCCCGCATGCGCCGGAACAGCAGCTCGGCAGCCATGCGTCCGAGCAGGACCGGGTCCTGGGCGACCACGGTCACCGGGGTCGGGAGCATGTCGGCGAGCTCGAAGTCGTCGAAGCCGACGACGGCCGTGCGGCGGTCGCCGGCGGCCAGGGCGCGCAGGACGGCGACCGTGATGCGGCTGTTGCCGCACATCAGGGCGCTGACCGCGTCCGGGCCGGAGAGCATGCGGTCCAGGGTCAGGCTGATGCCGACCGGGTCCGGTTTGCCCATCTCGACCCAGCCTTCGCGCACCTGGTAGCCGGCCTTGGCCATCGCCTGCCGGTAGCCCGACAGACGCTCGGAGGCGGTGTAGATGTCCGGGGAGTCGCCGAGGAAGCCGATGCGCCGGTGGCCCTGGCGGATCAGGTGGTCGACGCCGGTGACGGTGCCGCCGAGGTTGTCGGACAGCACGGTGTCCACGTCCAGGCCGGTCGCGGGCCGGTCGACGCTGACCATGGCCGTGCCGGCGGCCAGTTCCGGGGCCAGCCAGGCGTGGTCCGCCGCCGTCGGGACGATGATCAGCCCGTCCACCCGGCGGGCGCAGAAGTCCAGCGTCAGCTCGCGTTCGCGCTCGGGGTCCTCGTCCGAGGATCCGGCCAGCATCAGCGAGCCCTGAGCCCTGGCCACTTCCTCCACGGCCCGGCTCAGCAATGCGTAGAACGGGTCGGCCAGATCCTCCAGGAGCAGCCCCACGCTGCTGGTGCGACTGCCCTGGCGCAGCATCCGGGCCCCGTCGTTGCGGCGGAACCCGAGCTGCTCGATCGCCGCGCGGACCCGCGCCGCCGTCGCCGCGGTGACCCCGGCCTCGTCGTTGACCACCCGCGAGACCGTCTTGAGCCCGACCCCGGCCGCCGTCGCGACGTCCTTCATCGTGGGCCGCGCCGTCGGCTCCGACGTCTCCTGCCGCACCTGGACCACCCCTTCTCGGCTTCGGTTGTGGCACCAGGGTAACCGGACGGCGACGATAACGTTGTCAGGTTGGCGCGGACGGCCCCGCGTGGTGCGCGAAGTTCCGGAACTATCCCCTCCGCATCGAAGAACCCGCATGTCAGGGCCACAACACCGACAACCGACGAGCCGCGACAACCTTGACACTGGACTCGGCGTCCTAGTTAAATCTCCCGCACGCGGTGACAACGTTGTCATTCACCTCTTGAGAATGGACGTCCGTACATGGCACCACAGGCTGATCAGCCCTTCCACGCTTCGCGGCGCAGCGTCATCACCGCAGGGGCGTCGCTGCTGGCGGGCTTCTCGCTGGACGCCGCCTTCCCCGCCACCGGCTTCGCGGCCACCGGCGCCGGGGTCCAGCCGGTGAACGCGTCGCGCCCGGCGCCGGCCCCGGGCGAGCTGGCCCTCTACCGCCCGGTCGAGGTCTCCTCGACGGACTACGCGCCGACGCCCGGCTCGTTCGCCGTCGACCGGGTGTCCTCCGCCGGAGTCAGGGGCACCGGTTGGCGCGCCGCGACCGGCGATCCGCAGTGGATATCGGTCGATCTGCAGTCGGTCTGCCAGGTGACGTCGGTCCACCTGACCTTCGAGGCCGCCGCGGGCGATCCGGTGTTCGTCAAGCCGACGTCGGGCAACTGGTCCGACGGGACCACCGGCCAGGAGCTGCTCTCCAGCTACGCGGTGGCATTCGTGGTCGAGGTCTCGTCGGACAAGAAGTCCTGGACGAGCGTGTATCAGACCTCGTCGGGCACCGGCGGCACGGTTCAGATCGATCTGGCCGCGCCGGTCTCGGCACGCTGGGTCCGGCTGACGGCGACCAAGCGCTCCGACGCGAACCCGCTCGGACTCAACGGTTTCGAGGTCTACGGCACCGCCCCCGACCCCCGCCCGCACGTCACCGGCTGGACCGACTGGGGCCGGCACGACCACCACGCCCCCGACCTGAAAGTAGCCGACGACGGCACGGTCCCGCTGGAGTCCGGCTGGGTCCTGACGATGGACGACTGGGCCACGGGAGACGGCACCGCACTGTCCCACCCGACCGTCGACACCAGCGGATGGCTACCGGCCACCGTCCCGGGCACCGTCCTGGCCTCGCTCGTCGAGCAGGGGCACCTGCCGGATCCGGTCGCAGGGTTCGACAACCTGCGGATCCCCGAAGCCCTGTCGCGCCATTCCTGGTGGTACAAGCGCGACTTCGCACTTCCGCACGCCTTCGACACCAGCACCGGCCGACGGATCTGGCTGGAGTTCGACGGCGTCAACCACCACGCCGACGTCTTCCTCAACGGCACCCAGGTCGGCAGCCTCACCTACCCGTACGCCCGCGCCGCGATCGACGTGACCTCATCCCTGGTCTCCGGCCAGCAGTCGCTCGCGGTGAAGATCACCCCGATGCCGGTGCCCGGCAGCCCCGGCGACAAGGGCCCGGCCGGGCAGTCGTGGGTGGACGCGGGCGCGCAGATCATGAACGAGAACTCCCCCACCTACCTGTCCGTCTCGGGCTGGGACTGGATGCCGGCCGTCCGCGACCGGGCCAGCGGCATCTGGAACCACGTGCGCCTGCGCGCCACCGGCGACGTGCTGGTCGGCGACCCGCGCGTGGACACGGCGCTGCCCGCGCTGCCCGACACCTCCCGCGCGGAACTGACCATCGTGGTGCCCGTGCGCAACGCCGCCTCCGCCGCTCGCAGCGCGACCGTGACAGCGTCCTTCGACGGCGTCCGAGTCGCGCAGACCGTCACGGTGCCTGGAGGTCAGAGCCTGGACGTCACGTTCACGCCGGCGGCGTTCCCCCAGCTGAAGCTGAGCAATCCGCAGCTGTGGTGGCCCAACGGCTACGGCGAGGCGAAGCTGCACGATCTGTCCCTGACCGTCGCGGTCAACGGCCAGACCAGCGACCAGCGCGAGACCCGCTTCGGCATCCGGCAGTTCGACTACGAATACAAGACCCCGCTGCCGTTCGTCGCGACGCCCGACGCCTACACCCAGACCGTGCAGCTCGGTGCGCAGCAGGCGCGCTACGTGCGGATCAACTGCGAGGCCCGCGCGACCGGATGGGGCTTCTCCATCTGGACGCTGGCCGTCCTGAACAGCGCCGCGTCCGGCATCGATCTGGCCGTCCACCGGCCGGCGACGGCGTCGAGCCAGGACCCCTCGAACCCTGCCGCCAACGTCACCGACGGCGACGCCGGCACGCGCTGGTCGTCCGACTACGCGGACAACCAGTGGATCCAGGTCGACCTGGGCTCCTCGCAGTCCTTCGACCAGGTCGCCGTCACCTGGGAGCAGGCGTACGCGCGCACCTACGCCGTGCAGGTCTCGGCGGACGGTGCGACGTGGACGGACGCGGCGAGCGTGGACAACACCGCGGTCCCGCTGCCGTTCAACGGCGGCGACGCGAGCCTGGACGTCGAGTCGTTCCCCGCCGTATCCGGCCGCTACGTGCGGATCGACTGCGGCCTGCGCGAGACCAGCTGGGGCAACTCGCTCTGGACGCTGTCGGTGTTGAACAGCGCCGTGCCCGGTACAGACCTGGCCCTGCACCAGCCGACGACCGCGTCGAGCGAGGACCCCTCCAACCCGGCGGTCAACGCCACCGACGGCAACAGCGGCACCCGCTGGTCCTCCGCCTACGCCGACGACCAGTGGATCCAGGTCGACCTCGGATCGGCGCACACCTTCGACAAGGTGGCGATCCTGTGGGAGGCGGCATATCCGAAGACGTACGTGATCCAGGTCTCCGACGACGGCTCGGCGTGGACGGACGTGAAGACGGTCAGCCTCGCGCCGGAGTCGCTGAAGATCAGTGTGAACGGTGTCAGGGTCCTGTGCCGCGGCGGGAACTGGGGCTTCGACGAACTGCTGCGCCGGATGCCCGCCGAGCGGATGGACGCGGCGGTCCGGATGCATCGCGACATGAACTTCACGATGATCCGCAACTGGGTCGCCTCCAGCGACCGCGAGGAGTTCTTCGCGGCCTGCGACGAGTTCGGGCTCCTGGTCTGGAACGACTTCCCGAACGCGTGGGGCATGGACCCGCCGGACCACGACGCGTTCAACACCCTCGCCGCCGACACGGTGCTGCGCTACCGCATCCACCCGAGCATCGTCATCTGGTGCGGCGCGAACGAGGGGAACCCGCCGCAGGCCATCGACGTGGGTATGCGCACGGCCGTCACGAACGGCGCGCCGGGCACCCTCTACCGGAGCAACTCGGCGGGCGGGAACATCACCGGCGGCGGTCCGTACAACTGGGTGGAGCCGGCGCGGTACTTCGACCCGACGACGTACGGCAGCCGCAGCTTCGGCTTCCACACCGAGATCGGCATGCCGGTCGTCTCCACGGCGCAGAGCATGCAGAACATGGCCGGGGACGAGCCCGCGTGGCCGATCGGCGGGCCGTGGTACTACCACGACTGGAGTCAGTACGGGAACCAGGCACCGGGGCAGTACGTGGCGGCCATCGAGGCCCGCTTGCAGCCCTCGGACAACCTCGGCGACTTCACGCGCAAAGCTCAGTTCGTCAACTTCGAGAACGCACGCGCGATGTTCGAGGCCTGGAACGCGAACCTGTGGGCGGATGCCAGTGGCCTGATGCTGTGGATGTCACACCCGGCGTGGCACAGCACGGTGTGGCAGACGTATGACTACGACTTCGACGTCAACGGTATGTACTACGGGGCCCGCAGCGCGTGCGAACCGGTCCACGTCCAGGCCGATCCGGTCAACTGGCAGGTCGTCGCGCTGAACCACACACCCACCGCGTTGCATGGCGTGACGGTCTCGGCCCGGCTCTACGACCTTTCCGGCCGGCAGCTCGGGGCGACGCAGAGCTCTGCGATCGACGTCAACGCGGCGGACAGTGCGAAGGCGTTCGTCGTGCCGTTCGGCAGCGCGCTGCCGGATTTGCACCTGCTGCGCCTGACGCTGCAGGACTCATCTGGCCACACGCTGTCGGAGAACACGTACTGGCGTTACAACTCCCCGTCCGCGATGCAGGCGCTGAACACGGTGCAGCAGACTCAGATCTCTGCCTCGATCAGCGGCACGCGGAGCGGCGGTGACGGGCGCCGGCAGGCGACCGTCACCGTCCGCAACGACGGCTCGGCGGTCGCGGCCATGGTCCGTCTGTCACTGCTGGACCCGCACTCCGGCGACCGAGTGCTGCCGACGCTTTACGAGGACAACTACCTCTGGCTGCTGCCCGGCGAGTCACGGACGCTTTCCGTTTCCTTCCCGGAGAGCGCGTTGCCTTCGGGGAAGCCGGAACTGCAGGTCGAGGGTTACAACACGCATCAGGTCACGGCCAAGGCCTGATCTCGCGCTAAGGGGCACGCCCTGCGGTCGGAAAGGCTTCCGACCGCAGGGCGTGCCGCTGTCTTCGGTTCAGTTCAGATGACGGTGGTGCCGCCGTCGGTGACCAGTTCCATGCCGTTGACGTAGCTGGAGTCGTCGGAGGCGAGGAACAGCGCGACGGTCGCGATCTCCTCCGGGCGGCCCATCTCTCCGCGCGGGATCAGGGATTCGAACGCCTTCTTGGTCGCCTCGTCGAAGAGCTCTTCCTGCTTGGCGGTGGCGACCTGGCCGGGGGTGAGCACGTTCACGCGGATGCGGCGGTCCTTGAGCTCGTTGAGCCAGACGCGGGCCCAGGCCTGCTGGACGGCCTTGCTGCCGGCGTACACGCTCCAGCCGGGGAAGCCCCGGAGTGAGGCGTTCGAGCCGGTCATGAAGATCGAGGCGCCGTCGTTGAGCAGCGGCAGCGCCTTCTGGACGGTGAACAGCGTGCCGCGTGCGTTGAGCGAGAAGGCTTCGTGGAACTGGGCTTCGGTGATCTCGCCGAGCCTGGCCTGCTCGCCGGTTCCGGCGCTCGCCCACAGCACGTCGATCGAGCCCTTCTCCTCCCTGACCGTTTCGTAGAGGCGGTCGAGGTCGTCGAGGTCGGCCGCGTCGCCCTGGACGGCGGTCACGTTGCGGCCGATCAGCGCGACGGCTTCGTCGAGCGCCTCCTGGCGTCGGGCCTGGATGAAGACGTGCGCTCCTTCTTCGACGAACAGCCGGGCCCCGGCCAGCGCCATACCGGTCGAGCCGCCGGTGATCACCGCTACCTTGCCGTCGAGCTTTCCCATGGTCACTCCTTCGTTATGTAAACCGTGCTGTGTACTTAACGTATCGGGGGTTGGTGAGGGGCGCAAGTTATGTACACCGATCCGTACCGGACGGCGTTAGACTGAGGACATGGAGGAGTTAGAGAAGGGTCCGCAAGGCCGACGCCGGGGCCGGGGGGCGCGCGAGCGGATCGTTGCCGCGTCCCGGCAGTTGTTCCGGGACCAGGGCATCAACCGCACCGGGATGGACGAGCTGTGCGCGGTGGCCCAGGTCTCGAAGCGGACGGCCTATCAGCACTTCGCCGGGAAGGACGAGCTCGTCTCCGAGTACCTGCGGCAGTTCGATCCCGACGTCATGCCCTCGGTGTTCGACCGGACCGACCTCACGCCCCGCGAACGGCTGCTCGCCGCTTTCGAGGTGCCCATGTCCGGGACTGAGGAGCTGACGCCGATGTGCCCTTACATCGCGACAGCTGTCGAACTCCACGACCCCGAGCACCCTGCGGCCCAATACGCGCGCGAGTACAAGGCGGCCATCGCCGGGCGGCTGGCCGAAACCGCCCGTGAGGCCGGGGCCGCCGACCCCGAACGGCTCGGCGAACAGCTTGCGCTCCTGCTCGACGGCGCGGCGGCTCGCACGCTGGTTCTCAACGCGGAGTCCTTCCCCACCGCCGCCGCCATCGCCGCCGTGCTCATCGACAACGCCCTCGCCGGCGCGGCCCAGGAGGGGGTCAATACAACGGTCGGGTAGCTGTGGTGACGCTTAGGCCGTGGCGGCGATCAGGCGCTGGCCCAGTTCGTGCGCGACGTGGCGAAGCTCAGGCCCGCCGACGATCCGGTATGGCACCGGGATCGCAGTGAGCTGCTGGACGTACCAATAGGGGTTGCCCGTCGTGCCGGTGAGCCGACAGGAGTCGGGGTCGAGGGGTTCCAGCGTGCCCAGGACGCGCGGGCAGTGTGCCGCCACCGCCTCAATCGGCGCTTGGACGATCAGCTCGGTGGTGTATTTCCAGCCGGCCGCCAGGTGTTCCTCCAACGCCGCGACGGGGTCGAGATCGGCGGGCGGCGGGTCGAAGGCGGTGTCGAGCAGCTCGACTGACTGGATGCGGTCGATGCGGTAGGCGCGGCGGGCGTCAGAGGTGTGTGACCAGCACAGGAGGTACCAGCGGGCGTGGCGGACGACGACGGCCCAGGGGTCGACGTCGATGTCCCGCTGCCGGCCGGCCTCGGAACGGTACGCCAGGCGGGTGCGCCGGGTTTGGGAGCAGGCCTGGACGAGGGCGGTGACGGCGTCCGGGTCGGGCCGCGCGGCCATGCGGTCGGGAGCGGCCGCGGTGGCCTGGCGGACGGCTTCGGCGCGGACGGCGACCTGCTCGGGCAGCGCGCGGGTGATCTTGCCGAGGGCGCGACCGACCAGCCCGGCGGGGTCGGCGGCGTCGTGGTGGCCGTCGAGGGCGGCCATGACCAGGCTCAGGGCCTCGGCCGCGGTGAAGGTCAGGGGCGGTAGGCGCAGGCCGCGGCCGGCGCGGTAGCCGCCGTAGGGTCCGCTTCGGGACTCGATCGGGACGCCGGCTTCGCGCAGCGTGCCGACGCAGCGGCGGACGGCGCGGTCCGACACACCCAGGTTGGCGGCCAGTTGGTCGGCGGTGATGCCGGGGCGGGCCTGGATGAGTTCGAGCGCCAGGAGCGCACGGGCCAGCGGGCCTGCCTCTGGGAGCACTGGTCTCTCCTTGGATCTCGGCCTGTATCTCGCACAGTCACCAATATCCCGGACGGGAAACGTCAGGGATCGGTCCTACGGTAGCGCGCATGACCGAACTCCCCACGGCGGCGGTCGTCACCGAACCGCCGATGAACGCCAGCGAGATCGAGACAGTCCTGTACCTGCTCGACCGCTCCCGCGCCCAGTTCGCCTGGAAGTGCGCCGGGCTCGACGCGGCCGCGCTGAACCGGCCCCTGCCGCCCTCGCGGATGACCCTCGGCGGCCTGCTCAAGCACCTGGCGCTCGTCGAAGAGCGCTACACGATCGACTTCACGGGGCAGGCACCCGGACCGCCGCTGGACGTGGCCGACCACAGCGACCCGGACTGGGCATGGCACACCGCTGCCGACGATGCGCCGGAGACGCTGTACGCGCTGTGGAGCAACGCCGCCGAGCATTCGCGCACGGCGATGGCCGCGGCGCTGGCCCGGGACGGCGGGCTGGAGCAGCTTGCCGAGTTCACCACCGGCGAGGACGGCGCCCGGCCGAACCTGCGGCGCATCGCGGCGGACCTGCACGATGAGTACGCGCGGCACGTCGGCCACGCCGATCTGCTGCGGGAGGCGATTGACGGGCTGGTGGGGCAGGATCCGCCGACGATGCCGGAGAAGACTTGGTGATGGTGGGCTGCTGATGGTGGCCTGGTAATGGTCGCTGCCGATGGTCGGCCGCTGATGGCTGGTTATGGCGGTGAGGGGCTGTGGTGGTCGGAGATTCTCCACGTTGTCCGGCTTTTCCGGCGCCGTTGAACTCTGTGTGGGTGCTGATATCGCACGAGTCAGCGGCGCCGCTCTTCCGACCTGCCTCCCGACCTTCCAACGGCTGGGCTCAGCGCGGGTCCGGTCCGCCCGGCAGTCGCACCACCGCGGTGCCGGCCTGCGATTCGCCGAACTCCCAGCCGGCGATCAGAGAGCAGCCCGTCTCGTCCAAGACGTAAGTGCCGACGGGCCACCTCTCGCTGCCGCAATAGTAGGCGCCGCAGCAGCGGGCGCCGTGCGCGTCGAGGCAGAGCATGCGGAGGTGGTCGCGGAGTGCGGAGTGCGGGACCGCGCTGAGCGTCTCCTCCCATCGCGGGTCGGCGGCGTCGACGTAGCCTTCGTCGTCGAACGGCACCAGTTCATCGGGGCCCTGGCTGGTGTAGGTCGCGGCCTGCATCGCTTGGGCGAGGGTGCCGTCGGTGGCCACTCGGAACAGCACGGTCAGCCAGGAGTTGAGCTGCTCGGCGCTCTCGTGGGTCAGGTCGACGCCGTGGCGGGCGAGCAGCGGACCCAGGTCCGCGCCGCGCAGCGTCAGGTCGCTGGCGCCTTCGATCGCGGCGGCCTGCAGGTCGGCGACGAATTCGTCGCTGAAGGGGCGCGGGGCCTTGTGCCCGTCCTCGCCCCAGGGGCCTGTCGCGTCGAGGAGTTGGCCGTCGAAGTGGAACAGCGACTCGCTGAAGTCGATCCGCCACTTCGCCGGCGAGAACGGGTACTCGTCCGCGCCCAGGAACGGCAGCTCTGCGGGCTCGTGGTCGGCCAAGCCCTCGGGTGTGGCCCAGGTGCTGGGGAACAAGAACTCGTCGATGGAGTCGTCGGCGTAGTAGACCGCGTATACGGCAACGGGGTCCACCTCCGGCTTCCCACCGAGCAGCAGTTGGAAGGCGTCGTCGAGTACGGCGTCCCATGCGCCGGGTTCTGTCGCCGAAGTCGTTGTCGATGTCATGAGATCCGCTCCTGTGGGCCGACGTACTCGGGCGCGTGGAATGTATCGGCCGGCGCCGACAGAGTCTCGAAACACTTGACGCTTCAAGTCATCGGGGATACCTTCGGATTGTCATCAGCCCACTCGATCGGCAAGGAAGTAACCATCATGACAAGCAGCGAAGAGATCGTCCGCGCAGCGTACCGAGCAGCCGAAGGTGACGTCCGGGACCTGAAGGGCTGGCGCGACTCCTTCACGGAGGACGGCGTCTTCACCATGATGTCGACCGGGGACCGCTACCAGGGCGAGACGCTCGGCGACCTGCTGACGGGCATGTTCGGCGTGTTCCCGGACGTCCATCGCGAACTGCTGAAGATCCACCCCCTCGACGACGACGTGGTCGCGGTACAGCTGCTGATCCAGGGCACCTTCCAGGGCCCGTTCCCGACGCCCGCCGGCGTGCTCGCGCCGAACGGGGCGAAGACCAGCGTCCCCGCGGCCGACATCTTCCACCTGCGGGACGGCAAGATCCTGACGTTCGACTGCTACCCCATGATGAACATCAGGATGGCGCAGATGGGGGTCTCGTTCGACTTCGCCTCGGCCGTGAAGCGGGCGTCCGGCGCCGCCTGACGACTCGTGGTTCCTGCGTCCCGAATCATGACCATTGACTTGATGCTTCAAGTTACACCCTGAGGAGATCACCATGAACAAGCTGCACCGCACCGCGCTGACCGCCGCCGTCACCGCTGCCGCCGTCGCCGGCGGATTGGGAATCACCGGCGCGGCGAGCGCGCAGTCCACGCCGAACGCCGCGCGCGCCGCGGACCCGCGAGCCAACGAGCGCGTCGTGCAGACCTTCCTGCACGAAGTGATCGACGGTCACGACGGCGCCGCCACCGCCGGCCTGGTGACCCCGGACGTGGCGTGGCACGGCGGCACGCTGGGCGTGGTCGCGGGCCGCTCGAACGTCACGGGCCTGTTCACCGGCATCGTGACCGCGCTCCCCGACCTGCACTCCACCGTCCACGACCTGATCGGCCAGGGTGACCAGGTCGTCGTGCGCCAGGTCATGACCGGTACCCAGAAGGGCGCCATCATTGGCATCCCGGCGAGCGGACGCACCGTCACCTGGGACGCCATAGAGATCTTCGTCCTGCGTGACGGCAAGATCAGCCAGATCTGGGCCGGCGACGACTGGACCGCGATCCTGAACGACACGGGAACCTACAAGGCGCCCTGGATCAGTTAGGCGTGGCCACAGCCGAGTATCCGGCGGCCGGATCGCCGGCCGCCGAATACTCGGACGATCACGGTCCACAACCGCGCGATCACGGGTTCCGGAGCCCGGGCGGTTGGCAACACGAAACCACCGGATCCGGCGACATCGAGACCGTTTCGGCATTGCCCGAGCCAGGTGAGGACCGGTGTACTTGCTGTGCGCCAGGCGCGCGGGCAACTGCACTATCAGGACACAGACTCAAGGGGCGTGGATATGACCGAGGAGCCGCGGGACGGTGTCGGGGAGCGTCCGGATCCGCCGCACGTCGATCAGCCACCGCACGTCGATCAGACGCTGCATGTCGATCAACCGCCACAAGCCGATCAGACGCTGCACGTCGATCAACCGTCGCAAACCGATCAGACGCTGCATGTCGATCAACCACCGCAAGCCGATCAGACCCTGCACCTCGCTCAGCCGCCACAAGCCGAGCAACCGCAGCACGTCGATCAGCCGCCGGCCGGCGCGCCGACCGCGTACATCCCCCCGCATTTCTTGGGCGCGCTGCCTCCGCAACCCGCGCAATCCCTCCCGATGGCGCCGCCGGAACCGCCGGTCGCGCCCATGTCGGCCGCACCCGTCGCGCCTGTCGGGCCGGAAGATCGGTGGCGCGGCGCGGCAGTAGCGCTGCTCACCTTCAGCGGCCTGGGCCTCGGCCACGTGCTGCTGCGCCGCTGGTGGGGAGCGCTGGCGTGCTGGCTCGCGACCGGGCTCCTGCTCCTGATCGCGCTGCCCGCCACGCCGAGTGGCGTCCCGGTCGCCGTGATCGTCATCTACCTGCTGTTCCTGCTCTTCGCCGCGGCCCGGGCCGCCGTACTCAGCCTGCGTAGGCCGCTGACCTGGCCCGCGAGTCCGCAGCTGGCTTTCGGCCTGGCCATCGTCCTGCTCGCGGTGCCGATCTGCGGCACCATCCTGTTCGACAACGCGCGCCAGGAGGCCGTCCAGCGGATGCTGCTGAGCCAGCTGGCGCAGGCTGACGCGGCCATCGCCACCGCCGAAACCCAGTCGGCCGACACCGCCGAGCCGGCGTACCTGACAGCCCTGGGCACCTACCAGGACCTGCTCGACCACCACCGCACGTCGCGCGCCGCCAAGCAGGTGCCGGCCCGGCTCACCGCGTTCTACCAGCACGTCAGTGCCCCCTACAGCAACCACGACTACTGCAACGCGATCGAGCCGCTGACGTTCCTGCGCTCCCTGCCGGACGCGACGATCAGCACCAGCGACCTCGGGTCGCTGGCCACGTTCCCGAACGACCCGCTGGCCACCTCCCTCTACCAGTGCGGCGTGAACGCCCTGGGCGCCAACGCGGATCCGACGGCGGCGCGGGACCTCAACCTGCTGCTGTCCACGTTCCCCACCTCGGCGCAGGCCGGCAAGGTCGAACCCGCGGTCGCCGCCGCGATCAGCGCGGCCGCCGGCAACCTCACCGGATCAGACCCCTGCTCCGCCACCGCCACGCTCACCGGGCTCGGGACCCAGGCCAAAGCGCTCACCAGCAGTACGGCCACAGTCTCCGCCGCCCTGACGAAGGACGTCGCCACCGACGGCAGCGACATCGAGTCCGGCAGCTACGACTGCGCGGTGTCCGACTACAAGAACGGCAAGTTCCCCGACGCGCAGACCGCGATGGACGCCTTCGTCAGCACCTATCCCAACGACCCGAACAAGGCGCTGGCCCAGAAGTTCAGCATCGCCGCGCAGATCGCGCAGCAGGACGCCGACGCAGGCAAGGTCGTGCCCACTCTCACCAGCGGCGGAAGCGTCAGCATCACCATTTCGAACGACAGCCCCGACCCGATGCAGATCCTTTACACCGGCCCGGCCACCGGCACGATCAGCATCGACGCCTGCGCCAGCTGCAAGACCTACGGCACCGACCTGGAAGGGCAGCAGAACGCGTGCAACGACAGCAGCGTCAACTACCCGAAGACATCGTTCACGCTGCCGCCGGGGACCACATATTTCCTGCAGAAGAGCACAGGCACGAACGTGAGGTCCTACTCCCACAGCGAGCAGTACGACGCCGGCAGCGTCTACGACGTCTGCGCCTTCGAGACGAGCATCTTCGGGAACCTGGGGCTCTGAGGGGTATGGCTCTCTGACTGTGGACGCGCCCGGGCCGCTACTCGGGCCGCTTGATCCACGGCGAGAGCCACTGCTTCATCCACGCCGGTGCGCGCATGTGATCATGCGCGCACTGCTCGGCCCACAGCGCGGCGTGCTCGGGGTCCAGGGTGAGCACGATGCCGTCGGCGGCCAGCAGGACGTCGGCGACGCGGATCGCGGTGGTGGTGTTCGACGTCTCGAAGGTGCGGTACCGGATCAGGTCTATGACCAGGTGCACGGCCCGGTCCAGCGGGTCGGGGTACTCCAGCTCCCAGCCGCGGGTGCGCGGCGACCACACGACGCCGTAGGCGACGGAGAGCACGACGGGCAGTATCGCCGGGTCGCGCGGGATCCCGTCACCCCCGCAGACCTGGTTCACGCGGCAGATCTGCTCGGGCGTGAGCCGGAAGGTCACGACGTCACGACCAGGTGGCCTCGGCGTCGGCGATGGCCTGGTAGGCCTCGCCGTTGCGGTCGTCGGAGTCGGCCAGCAGGTCCTCGAACACGGCGTCGGGCATCGGGTCGGCGCCCAGGAGCGGGTCCGGGTCGGGCAGTCGGCGCACAACAGCAGCTTCGGCCATGTCCACTACCGTAGCGAACAAGGCCGCACCTGTCCCGGCCCCCACCCGTTCGAGGGCGCCACGAGCCGACAACCCGCCGCCGTTTGCTGACGGACAGCCGGCGCCTCAGCTCACTTCCGCCCGGCCCGCACCCCCTCCTCGATCCGCCGCCCGACCTCCGCGTCCACATTCCGCCAGTACTCGAACGCGCGCTCAAGCACCGGATCGCTCACGCCGTCCAACAGATGCCCCACGACATTGCCGACCAGCCGGTCCCGCGCCGCGTCGTCCATGACCTCGCGCACCAGGGTGCCGGCCTGCCCCCAGTCGTCGTCCTCGGCGTGCAGGGTGGCGGCTACGCGCACCATCTCGCCGTCGACGGGCCAGCCTGCGGGTTCGGCGGAGCGCGCGGGGTCGGCGTGGGGGCCGCCCATGGAGTTCGGGGCGTAGACCGGGTCGGAGGCGTAGTGGTAGCGCATGCGGCCGGCGGTGCTGTAGTTGTGCGGCGGGGTGATCGGGGCGTTGACCGGAAGTTGGGTGTAGTTCACGCCGATGCGGGCGCGGTGCGCGTCGGGGTAGGCGAACATGCGGCCGAGCAGCATCTTGTCCGGGCTCGGGCCGATGCCGGGGATCAGGTTGCTCGGCTCGACCGCCAGCTGCTCGATCTGCGAGTGGTAGTCGACCGGGTTGCGGTCCAGCGTCATCCGGCCGACCTCGATCAGCGGGTAGTCCTTGTGCGGCCAGACCTTCGTCAGGTCGAAGGGGTTGAAGCGGTACCCGGCGGCGTCCGCGTACGGCATGATCTGCACCTTCAGCGTCCACGACGGGTGCTCGCCGCGGCTGATCGCCGTCCACAGGTCGCGGACGTGGTAGTCACTGTCCGACCCGGCGAGCCTGTCGGCCTCGTCCTGCGTCAGGAACTCGACGCCCTGGTCGGTGCGGAAGTGGTACTTCACCCAGAACCGCTCGCCGGCGGCGTTGACCCACATGTAGGTGTGGCTCGAATACCCGTTCATGTGCCGCCAGCTGCGCGGGATGCCGCGGTCCCCCATCAGCCAGGTGACCTGGTGCGCCGACTCCGGCGACAGGGTCCAGAAGTCCCACTGCATGTCGTGGTCGCGCAGGTTGTTGTCGGCGCGGCGCTTCTGCGAGCGGATGAAGTGCTGGAACTTCAGGGGGTCCCGTATGAAGAACACCGGGGTGTTGTTCCCGACCATGTCGTAGTTGCCGTCGGCGGTGTAGAACTTCAGCGCGAAGCCGCGCGGGTCCCGCCAGGTGTCCGGGCTGCCGTGCTCCCCGGCGACCGTGGAGAACCGCGCGACCATGTCGGTCGTGGTGCCCGGCTGGAACACGACGGCCTTGGTGTACGCGCTGACGTCCCCGGTGACCTCGAACCGGCCGAAGGCGCCGCCGCCCTTGGCGTGTGGCTGCCGTTCGGGGACGCGTTCGCGGTTGAAGCCGGCCATCTGCTCGATCAGGTAGTGGTCGTGCAGGAGGATCGGGCCGTCCGCGCCGGCGGTGAGCGAGTGCTCGTCGCTGGCGACCGGGATCCCCGCGTCGGTGGTCGTCGGGTTGGGCTGCGCGTCTGACATCGGAGTTCGTCTCCTTCGCGTAGGGACTGCTTCCCACCCTCATGGACCGCGATGGATGCGGCAAACGGAGCGAAACGGCCTCAGAGGCTCCCCCACGGCTCGACCTCGGTGCCGACACCTTCCCCGGTCGCCGCCGCCTGGTCGATGGCCAGCGAGACCAGATGGTCCTGGCACGCCTCGGCCAGCGGATACGGCGCCGGTCCCCCGTCCCGGGCCCAGGCGGCGGTCGCGGTCAGCAGGGTCGCGATCGCGATCTCCTCGTCCATCAGGCGCAGCCCGGCGAACGGGTTGCGCCAGACGACGGAGCCGTCGAACGACAGGTGCTCGGTGTCGTGACCGTCCAGGTTCAGGTCGTGGCCGAGCTGCGAGCGCACGATCGCGGACCTGAGGATCGTCTCCGGCCCGCCCCAGCGCACGACCGTGTCGTCGGCGAACTCGCCGAGGCTGCCGCGCACCAGGATCCGGCGCAGCCGCAGGCGGTTGTGCCACTGGTTGTCCGTGAAGTCGTACAGGCCCGACCGGCCGTCGCCGAAGTCGAGCGTCGCGAGCGTGGTGACGGCGTCCTTCGGGGTCTCGTCACCGGTCCAGCCGTCGCGGTTCAGCGGGTCCAGCAGCGGCGCGGTGAACTGGGAGGCGGTGACGCGGACCGGCCCGAAGCCAACGCCCAGCAGGCCTCTGATCATCGAGACCGCGTGGTAGCCGTGCGTCGAGCTGACCTGCACGGACGTCGGCTGCCCGATCACGCCCCGGCGTACGAGCTCGCGCCGCGCGGCGTGCCCCGGCAGCAGCAGGTACTGCTCCGCCACCTGGACCATCTCCCGGCCGCCGACCCGCGCCCACAGCGCCCGCAGCCCGTCGGCGTCCGGCGCCGGCGGCGTCTCGGCCAGCACCCGGACCCCGTCGTCGACGAGCGCCGCGGTGATCTCCGGCGTCGCCGGCCACGGCACGCAGACCACCACGAAGTCAGGGTGCTGTTTCGCGACGAGCTCGGCGGGCGAGAGGTACGCCGGCACGCTCCACCGGCGCGCGACCTCCTCGGCGGCGTCGGCTCGCCGGACCGCTGCGCCCACCAGCGTCAACCGCTCGGGCAGCAAGGCTGCCAGGCGCGCGAAGAAGTCCGCGCGCCAGCCGCGGCCGACGATGCCGAACGTGACCGGAGCCGCCGGGACAGCCGGGACTGCGGGGGCCGCGGGGGCCGCCGGAACGGCCGACGCGGCCGCAGCAACCCCAGCCGCCGGAACAGCCGGGTCGCTCACGCGGCGTCCAGCCGAGCGAACTCCTCCGCCGAGAGCACCAGATCCGCCGCCGCGACCGAGTCGCGGATCGTCTCCGGACGCGAGGACCCGGGGATCGGGATCACGACCGGCGCCTTGGCCAGCATCCACGCCAGGCAGGCCTGCTGCGGGCTCACCCCGTGCGCGGCCCCCACCTCGGCGAAGGCGTCGAACCGGGTGCCGAGCCCGGCGGCCTGCGAGATCCCGCCGAGCGGGCTCCACGGCAGGAACGCCAGCCCCAGCACGGCGCACAGCTGAAGCTCCGCCTCGCTGCTCCGGAAGCGCGGCGAGAACTGGTTCTGCACGCTCACCAGCCGGCCGCCCAGGATCTCGTTCGCGAGCTGGATCTGCTGCGTGCTCGCGTTGGAGATGCCGGCCTGCTGGATCTTGCCCTCGTCCAGCAGGTCGCGGATGGCGCCGATCGAGTCCTCGTAGGGGACCTTCGGGTCGGGCCGGTGGAACTGGTACAGCCCGATGGCCTCGACGCCGAGGCGCTTGAGCGAGGCCTCGCACGCCTGCTTCAGGTACGCGGGCGAACCGTCCTGCGTCCAGGTGCCGTCGCCGGGCCGCAGGTGCCCGCCCTTGGTGGCGACCAGCACGTCGGAGGTGTCGCCGCCGTAGGAGGCCAGCGCCCGGGCGATCAGGCTCTCGTTGTGGCCGACCTCGTCGGCGAAGAGGTGATAGGCGTCGGCGGTGTCGATGAGCGTGACGCCGGCTTCGAGGGCGGCGTGGATGGTGGCGACGGAGCGCTGCTCGTCGGGGCGGCCCTCGATGGACATCGGCATGCCGCCGAGCCCGATGGCGCTGACAACGGTGTCGCCGATGCGGCGGGTCTTCATGGCTGTTCCTCTCCCGGTCCTGCGTTGTGCGTTCGTTCTGCGTCGCTCTGCTTCCCCTCAAGCCTCGCCATCGGGAATTAGTACTGTCCAACACGAGTTCCCGATGTCATTGAGCACCGGCTCTGCTGAATGCGCCTGAGCTCGGTTGCTGATGATTGCGTGGCTGATGATTTCCGTGGCTGATGAGATGGGGACCGGCGTGGAACTGCGCCAACTCGAACACTTCGTGGCCGTCGCCGAGGACTGCCATTTCACCCGCGCGGCCAAGCGCCTGCACATCGCCCAGTCCGGCCTGTCGGCGTCGATCCGGTCGCTGGAGCGCGAACTCGGCGCGCCGCTGTTCCTGCGCAGCACGCGCCAGGTGCGGCTGACCGCCGAGGGCCAGGCGTTGCTGGTGGAGGCGCGCAAGACGCTCGCGGCCGGCGACGCCGCCAAGGGCGCGGTCGCGGCGGTGCGCGGCCTGCTGCGCGGCACGCTGTCCGTCGGCTCGTTGCAGTGCCTGCACGCGGTGCACGTCCCCGCGCTGCTGGCCGGGTTCGTGCGGGAACACCCCGGGCTGGAGGTGAGCCTGCGCCACGGCGGCTCCGGCGATCTGATCGACCGGGTCCGCACCGGAAGCCTGGACATCGCGTTCGTCTCGCGGCCCCGGCAGATCCCGGACGAGGTCGTGGTCAGCGCCCTGGACCGCGAGCCGCTGGTCCTGGGCTGCGCGCTGGACCACCGGTTCGCCGACTGCGACGAGGTCAAGCTCCAGGACCTCGGCGACGAGCGGTTCGTCGACTTCACCGCGGACTGGGGCACCCGCGACCTGGCCGACCGGGTCCTGGCCGAGGCCGGAGTCGAGCGCCGCGTCGCACTGGAGGCCTCGGACGTGCACTCGCTGCTGGACCTGGTCTCCTTCGGCCTGGGCGTCGCGCTGGTCCCGCAGTCGTTCACGGTGAAGACCGACCGCGTGCGGTTCATCCCGCTGGCCGGGGACGTTCCGCTCTGGGAGACCGTGGCGGTGACGGCCGATCCGACCGGCAAGGCCGCGGCGGCGCTACTGGCGAAGGTCGGACCGGCCGGCGACAGCCAGGTCAGCAGCTGCGTCAGCGCCTGAGCGACGGACGTCAGCGCCTGAGCCACGAACCATCGCGAGCAGACCCGCACCCGACACGAGCGCCCAGACGCCTTCCAGCAGCAGGAATCCCCACTGGCTGCCCGCGATGGCCGCAACGGTCAGCACAGCGGAGCCCACGAAGTTGAAAAGGAGATAGAGGGTCGATCGCTGCTTGAGCCAGCCCCTCTGTGTGGCCACGAACGCGGCCAGGACCAACATCGACCCGATGATCTGCACTACCTGTTCCACGACGAATCAGCTCCTCAGGGAGCGTCGTCTTGGCGGACCGGGTACGGCGCACATCTCGTCCGGGGCCGCCCGGCAGGATCCGGGGCGACCGGTTCATATCATCTCACATGCGGCTGACCTGCCGCACAAGCCGTCCGAAGGGCGCCGCGGGTTTCACAAACCCGCGGCGCCCTTCGTCATCGCGATGTTCCCCGCCGGGTCAGCGATCCGCCCAGCCGTGCGACTGCGCCAGCGCGACGACCCGCTTCCTGATGTCGAGGATCTGCGGGCCGAGCAGCGCCGGATCGGTCCGGAGCAGGATCTCGGTGAGGTCCCGTTCCAGATCCGCCACCGACAGCACGTCGCACATGTCGTCGGCGTCGTCGACCGGCGACCCGGCGCGCCTGGCGTCGGGCCGGAACCGGGCCGGCTCCGTCGACACCACCGTCACGTTCGACGCCTTCGGCCCGCGATCGCCCTGGTCCGGGGTGTACTCGACGATCCGGCCCGCGACGATCATGCTCTTGTCGTCCAGAAGATCGTTCACGTGGAGGAAGACATCCTCGCCCCCGGATTCGGGCGCCACGAACCCGTACCCCTTGATCCGATCGAACGAAACGATCGTTCCCCTCGCCACTCCGACCACCCACATTCCTCGACAGCCACCGGTAAGTCCGGATCCACACGTTACCGATCCCGGGTGCGCTGCGGCACCGGCGGGAGCGGGCGGTGGGGAAACGGCCCCAACCGTTTCCCGAACATGCCCAGGTCGGCAACCACGAAGATGAACCACACCATCCCCCCGGCCGTAACCTCTGATGGAACCGGCGGCAAACCGCCCCGAGGATGATGAGAACCGACATGAAGACAACCAGCAGGAGACCCGCTCCCCCACACCACGCCTGCACCCACCAGCCCCGCTGCCCCTCGGCGCAGGCACCGGACCACGACGCGGCCAGCATCCTCACAACGCATCCGAAGCAGGGCTGGTCGCTCCTGTGCAACGGCATCGTCACCTTCGACGACACCGGCGAACTGCTCCCCGACGGCCGCTCGGTCACTCCGCGCCGGCCGACGGACGTCCACCACTACTGATTCAGCGGCCCGCAGCCCCGCGCCTCAGTGGTATCCGGGGTGTCGCTGGCGGTACTTCGCCGAACTGGCCTTCTCCCCGCACGACGCCATCGTGCACCAGCGCCGCGAGCCCGGCCGCGACCGGTCGACGAAGAACAACGAACAGTCGTGCGCCGTACACTCCCGGATCCGCAACGCGTAGGGACCGGTGAAGAGGTCGATCGCGTCGCGTGCGATCAGGGCGAGGACGCCGGCCAGCGAGGAGCTGTCGCAGGGCACTGCCGTGAACCCGTCCATGCCGAGCAGCGGCGTCGGAGGCGCGGCGAGCGCCGCCGCGTTGACGGTGGCGATGTCCGCGGCCGGGTGCGTCGTGCCGTCGACCCGGGCCCGGGCCAGGCGGTAGAGCGCCTCGCGAAGCGCGTGGGCGCCGCCGAGGAGTTCCGGAGTGATCTCGTCCTCCGGCTCCGGCAGGCCGGCGACGCGGCACCAGGTGCGCAGCTCGTCCGGCCCCGGCAGGAGTTCCCGGTCGCCGAGGCGCCGCTTGGCCACGGTGGCGACGAAGTCCAGGCAGAGCCGGCCGGAGCGGAACGGGAATCCGGCCCGGCGCAAGTCCTTGGTGGTCACCTCGCCGCCCACCCGGACGCCGCTGCGCGTCTGCGTGACGAATGCTTCGCTCATCGGGGCCCTTCGCCTCCTGATCCGTCGAACGGCGAACCGTTCTCGTGGTGAACATCCAGGTTAGCGCGGTATCTCAGCATGCGTGAGTGGTTTGACAACTCACGCGAGCGCCGTGAGACTAACGCACCATGAGGCATCGGACTCAGCGACTGGTCCGCCGGCACGTCGTGGACAACATGACGTACACCGGCAGCACCTGTATGCGCTGATCTTCTCTTTCCGCGCTTCCTTCCTCTTTTCTGCGACTTCTCTCGCGACCTCCCATGGCGTCCGCGACGTCCGCACCGGTCTGACCCGACCGCCCGGCAGCACGCCGCGCGGGACCGTGCACCCTGCCGTCGGCGACGACGCGCATCCGATCCTCCAGGAGGTACACCGTGACCGCTGCCCCACCAGGAATGGCAGAGCTCGAAGCAGCCACCGCGGCGCCGACACCGGTGCCGACGCCGGTGCCCGCCGTGGGCGACCTGGTCACCATCCGCCCGGCCCGCCGACGCTCCGGCCTGAGCGTCCCCCGACCCGCGCGCCGCGCACTGGGACCGCTGCTGGTCCTGCTCGGCTGGTACCTGGCCGGCGCGACCGGCGTGCTGTCCGCCAACACCCTCGCCTCGCCGGCCGACGTGCTCAAGCAGGGCTGGGAACTGGTCCGGAAGGGCCAACTGCCCTCCGCGATCTCCGCCTCCGGGCAGCGCGTCGTGATCGGTTTCGCGATCGGCGCGGTCATCGCCGTCACCCTCGCGCTCGTCGCGGGGCTGTTCCGCCTCGGCGAAGACCTCGTGGACGCGACGGTCGGCATGGTCCGCACCATCCCGTGGGTCGGGCTGATCCCGCTGTTCATCATCTGGTTCGGCATCGACGAGGCCCCGAAGATCGCCCTCGTCGCGCTCGGCGTGGCGATCCCGCTGTACTTCAACCTCTACGGCGGGATCCGCTCGGTCGATCCGCAGCTCGTCGAGGCGGGCTCGACGCTGGGGCTGAACCGGTGGGGCCTGGTCCGGCACGTCATCCTGCCCGGCGCGCTGCCGGGCGCGATGGTCGGCCTGCGCTACGCGCTCGGCAGCGCGTGGCTCGCGCTGGTGTTCGGCGAGCAGATCAACGCCACCAACGGGATCGGCTACCTGATGAACAACGCCGAGGAGTTCTTCCAGACCGACGTCATCGTGGTCTGCCTCGTCACCTACGCGGTGCTGGGGCTGCTGTGCGATCTGGTCGTGCGCGTCCTGAGCAGCAGGGTGCTGGCTTGGCGTCCGTCGTTCGAGGGGGCGTGATCGCCGTGACCGGTGCTGAAATCCTCGCCCCCGACCCCATCACCGACTCCGGCCACGCCACCGCCGCCACCACCACCGGACCGAACACCGTGACCGGGCCGAACGCCGTGACCGTCAGGGGCCTGACCCGCGCGTTCGACGGCCGCGTCGTCATCGACGGACTCGATCTCACCATCGCCCCCGGCGAGTTCGTGGCCCTGCTCGGCCACAGCGGCTGCGGCAAATCCACGTTGCTGCGGGTGCTCAGCGGGCTTGACACGGAGATCTCCGGCGAGGTCACCGTGCCGCGCAAGCGGGCCGTCGCGTTCCAGGCGCCGCGGCTGCTGCCGTGGAAGCGGGTGTGGCGCAACGTCGTGCTCGGCCTGCCCGGCCGTCCCGACCGCGCACTCGCCACCCGCTACCTCGACGAGGTCGGCATCGCCGCGCGCGCCGGGGACTGGCCCAAGACGCTGTCCGGCGGCGAGGCGCAGCGGGTGGCGCTGGCCCGAGCGCTCGTCCGCGAGCCGGCGCTGCTGCTGCTCGACGAGCCCTTCGGCGCGCTCGACGCGCTGACCCGAGTCAAGGCCCAGCAGCTGGTCGCGGACCTGTGGCAGCGGCACGGGTGCGCGGTGCTGCTGGTCACGCACGACGTCGAGGAGGCGGTGCGGCTGGCCGACCGTGTCCTGGTGATGCGCGACGGCAAGATCGCGCACGCCAGCCCCGTCGACCTGCCGCGCCCCCGCGACATCACCGACCCCCGGTTCGTCCGGCTGCGCGCCCGGCTGCTCGCCGAACTCGGCGTCGAGACCGGCCACTGAGCATGGTTCGGAAAGGAACGAGAATGGCTGTCCGGACAGCACTGGCGGCGGTCGGCGTGCTCGGGCTCGTCGCCGCGGCCGCCGCGTGCGCGTCGAGCAAGTCCACCACCTCCGACAACCGAGCCGCTTCGGCGAAACAGAGCTCTGTCACCCTCACGGTCGGCGACCAAGTCAGCTCCCTGAAGACGTTGCTGACCGCGTCCGGCGAGCTGGCCGGCACCGGCTACACGGTGAAGTTCGCCGAGTTCCAGGGCGCCGCGCCGCTGTTCCAGGCGGTCAAGGCCGGCGCCGTCGACACCGGCTACGCCGCCGACCTCCCCACCCTCACCGCCATCGCCGGCGGAGTCCCGGTCAAGGCGGTCGCCGCGCTCCAGTCCAACGGCGCCGGCACCGCGGTCCTCACCCAGAAGGACTCGACGGTCACCTCGGTCGCCGACCTCAAGGGCCGGACCGTCGTGGTCTCCTCGGCCGCCGGCAGCGTCGCCCAAGAACTGCTCGCCAACGTACTCAAGAAGGCCGGGTTGTCCTACTCGGACGTGCACGTCGAGTACCTGCTGCCGACCGCGGCGCTAGCCGCTTTCAACGCGCACAAGATCGACGTGTGGGCCACCTTCGGCGTGTACCAGGACACCGCCCAACTCGCCGGCGCGCGCACGCTCGTCGACGGCGAGAACGGCCTGACCAGCGGCATCGGCCTGATCAGCGCGACCGCGCAGACGCTGGACGACCCGGCGAAGAAGGCCGCGTTGCAGGATCTCCTCAAGCGCGTCAACAAGGCCTTGATCTGGACCGCGGCGCATCCCGCGCAGTACGCGGCCGACTACGCCTCGGCCTTCAACCTCTCACCTTCCATCGCCACACAAGTGGTATCGCAGGGCTCGAATGCACTGGTTCCACTCTCGGCCATGGAGATCGCCGACATCCAGAACGTCTCGGACGTCATGTCCGCCATCGGCGGCCTGCCCACCGACGTGTCCGTCGCCGCCCATTCGGATCCCACCGCCTACACCGCCGCGGACGAGACCTCGTCCGCGAAGAGCTGAAGGGAGCGGGCCGTGCCCGTCGAGTTCATCAGTGCCATCAACGCCAACCGCGCCTCCGACGTCGATCCCGGCGCCGGCAACGGATTCGACCACGAGTTCGCCCTCGAATACGCGAAAGTGCTCGACGAGGGAGGGTTCGACTACACCCTGGTCCCGTACAGCTCCAGCTGGATCGACGCCAACCAGTTCGCGCAGTTCGTGGTCAACCACACCGAGCGCCTCAAGCCGATGCTCGCGCACCGGCCCGGCGTGATCTTCCCGACGCACGCCGCGCGCGCCTTCGCCACCCTCGACCAGATCGGCCGGGGCCGGCTGGCGATCCACATCATCGCCGGCGGCCAGGACGTCGAGCAGAGGCGCGAGGGCGACTATCTGTCCAAGGCCGAGCGGTACGCACGCGCCGAGGAGTACATCCAGATCCTGCGGCGCGCCTGGACCGAGACCGAGCCGTTCGACCACGAGGGCCCCTACTACCAGTTCGAGGGCTTCCGCTCCGAGATCCGGCCGTACCAGGACGCGATCCCGGTCTCGGTCGGCGGCTCCTCCGAGGAGGCCTACCGGGTCGGCGGCCGACAGGGCGACATCTTCGGCCTGTGGGGCGAGCCGCTGGCGGAGACCAAGCAGCAGATCGACTCGGTCAACGCCCAGGCCGACGCGGCGGGCCGCCCGCATCCGCGCATCTGGGTCTCCTTCCGCCCGATCGTCGCCGCCACCGACGACCTCGCCTGGGAGCGGGCCCACGAACTGCTCGGCAGGATCGAGACCGGATACGCCGACCGCGCCGCCAAGCGCCACTACCCGAAGGCCGGGACGACCGTGCCGCAGAACGTCGGCTCGCAGCGGCTGCTCGCCCTCGCCGAGCGCGGCGAGCTGCACGATCGCGCGCTGTGGACCGCGCCGGCCAAGGCGACCAACGCCGCCGGCAGCTCCACCGCGCTGGTCGGCAGCCCCGAGACCGTCGCCGCCGCGCTGCTGGACTACGTCGACATCGGCTGCGAGCTGCTCTCGATCCGCGGCTTCGACCCCTTCGACGACGCGATCGGCTACGCCAAGCACGTCCTGCCGCTGGTGCGCCAGGAACTCGCGCACCGCCGGCCCGCCACTGTCTGAACCGACACACCACGTCGCCCAGGCGCACCCCGTCCCGCCGAGACCCACCGCGTACCCCAACGAGAATCAGGAGCCGTATATGTCCACGCTGCGCAGGCCGTCACGCCTGGCCGCCCTGACCGCCGCCACCGCCGCATCCGCCCTGGCGGCGTCGGCCTGCGCGAGTTCCACCTCCCCGGCCGGTACCGCCAAAGCCGCCGACGCGCAGGGCGCCGCCCCGTCCTCGGTCACGCTGCGCGTCGGGGTGACCGGCTGGAACAACTTCGAGGCCGCGCTGAAGGTGGCCGGCCTGGACGACACCCCCTACCACGTCGACTGGTCCGTGTTCAGCGGCGGCAACCTCCAGCTCCAGGCCATCCAGTCCGGCGCGCTCGACGTCGCCGACAGCAGCGAGATACCGCCGGTCTTCGCGGCCGCGGGCGGCACGGTGAACTTCAAGGTCGTGGCCGTGCAGAAGGCGAACACGCTGCTGCAGGAACTGGTCGTGGGCAAGGGATCGGCCGTCACGAGCGTGGCCGGGCTCAAGGGCCGGAAGGTCGGCTACGTGCAGAACACCACGGCGCAGTACTTCCTCGACAAGCTGCTCGTGCAGGCGGGGCTGTCCTGGAAGGACATCACTCCGGTGCCGCTGACGCCGAACGAAGGCGTCGCCGCGCTCAACTCCGGCTCCATCACCGCTTTCGCGAGCTACGGCAACTCCATCATCACCGCCCACGCCGGCGGCGCCACCACCATCGGCTCCGGCGAGCAGATCCTGTCCGGCAACTTCCCGTGGGAGGTGTCGAACTCGCTGCTCGGCGACGCCGCGAAGAAGGCGGCGCTGGTGGACCTGCTCATCCGGATCAACAAGGCCTACGCCTACATCCGGGACGGGCGTCAGCAGCCATTCGCACAGGCCACCGCGACCGCCACCCACGAGTCGGTGAGCGAGGCACTGAGCCAGCTCACCGCGGACGAGGCCCAGCAGCAGACCCGCATCGTACCGACCAGCGCCGCGGCGATCGCCTCGGAGCAGGCCGTCTCGGACGTCTTCACCGGTATCAATGCTCTGCCGAAGCCGGTCACGGTGTCGTCCTTCTGGTCCACCGATCTGGACTCCGAGTTCGCCAAGGCCCTCAACGCTGCCGGGGAGGCGACGTCATGAGCATCCTGGACGACCTGGCCCCGGTCATCGCCGCCTTGGCCGCGGACGCGGACCACTACGACCGCTCCGGCGAGTTCCCTGCCACGGGCATCGAGGCCGTCCACAAAGCCGGGTTGCTGACCGCGACCGTCCCGGTCGAGCAGGGCGGAGCCGGTCTGGGCATCGGGGGCAGCGCGCGAGTGCTCGCTGCGCTCGGCGAAGGCGACCCGTCCGTCGCTCTGATCTCCGCGATGACGCTGCTCATACACCTGCGGCAGGCACAGCGCCCGCATTGGCCCGAGGACCTTTACCGGCAGATCCTGAACAGCTCGGCGGAGCGTCCCACGCTGCTCAACGCGGCGCGCGTCGAGCCGGAGCTCGGCTCGCCCGCGCGCGGCGGACTGCCGGCGACCGTCGCCAGGCGCACCGCCGACGGCTGGTCGGTCAGCGGCCGCAAGCGGTTCGTCACCGGGGCCGACGGGCTGTCCTACTATCTCGTTTGGGCCGGGACCGACGAGCCGACGCCGCGCATCGCGACGTTCGTGGTACCCGCGGACCGTCCCGGCATCACGATCCATCACGACTGGGACCAGCTCGGCCTGCGCGCCAGCGGCAGCCACGACGTCAGCTTCACCGACGTCGCGATTCCGGCCGGGCACATCCTGGACCCGGTCGAGCGCGGCGCCAGGGCCGAGCAGGACAACAAGGGCCTGGCCGCGCTCGGCCTGACCGTCGCGGCGATCTACCTGGGCGTCGCGCACGCCGCGCAGAAGGCCTTCCACCGGTTCGCCCACGAGCGCGTCCCGGCGAACCTGGGACATCCGATCGCGCAGACCGACCGCTTCCGCGACGCGGCCGGCGAGATCGAGGTGAACCTGGCCGGGGCGCGTCAGCTGCTCTACTCGGTCGCCGACCAGCACGACCGCGGGGAGGAGCCGGAGCCGAAGGCCGCGCAGGCCGCGCGGATCCTGGCCGTGCGGCAGGCGAACGCGGCCGTGGCGCTGGCGGTGCGGCTGCTCGGCAATCCCGGGCTCAGCCGCGGGCTGCCGCTGGAGCGGCACCTGCGGGATATTCAGTTCGCCGCGATCCATGCGCCGCAGGACGATGTCGTGCTGCGGCAGCTGGGGACGGCCGCGTTGGCGGCCGGGGCGTGACCGGCGTCGCGAGCGGCCTCGGTCTCGGGACTGAGGCCGGGCCTGAGGTCGGGGCCGGCGAGGTGAACGGCGTCGTGGATCTGCTCACTGATGTGCTCCCGGCCGAGCGGATTCGCCTCGACCGGCCGGCCCTGACCGCGCACCGCCACGACCGCTCCGGCTGGGCCCCCGACGGCCTGCCCTCGGCGGTGGTCTTCCCGGAAAGCGCCGAGGAGGTCGCCGCGATCCTGCGCGCGGCCGACGCGGCGCGGGTTCCCGTCGTCACCCGCGGGGCCGGCACCGGCCTGTCCGGCGCCGCGACCGCCACCGACGGCGAGATCGTGCTGAGCACCGCGCGGCTCGACCGCGTCCTGGAGCTCTCCCCCGACGACGAGATCGCCGTCGTCGAGCCCGGCGTCATCCCCGCCGACCTCGACCGCGCCGCCGCCGCGCACGGGCTCGGCTACGCGCCGGACCCCGGCAGCGTCGAGATCTGCACCGTCGGCGGCACCATCGCCACCAACGCCGGCGGGCTGCGGTGCGCCAAGTACGGCGTGACCCGGGAGAGCGTGCTCGGCCTGGACGTGGTGCTGGCGGACGGCCGCCGGATCCAGACCGGCCGGCGCACCGTCAAGGGCGTCACCGGATACGACCTGACCAGCCTGTTCATCGGCTCGGAGGGGACACTCGGCGTGGTGGTCGGCGCGACCCTGCGCCTGCTGCCCCGGCCCGCCTCCACCTCGACCATCGCAGCGTTCTTCGACGACGTCGAGGGCGCCGCGCAAGCCGTCGCCCGCATCCGTACACACCGCATCCGCCCCGCCGTCGCCGAACTGCTCGACGCCGCCACCCTCGCCGCCATCGACACCGCCGAAGCCACCGGCTTTGCTGGCCGAGGCGGCGCACTGCTGATCGTGCAGACCGACGGCGCGGGCGCAGCCGCCGAAGCCGACGCCGCCCTCAGCGCGATCAGGCCTGGCACCACCGACATCGCCACCACCGCCGACCCCGCCGAGGCCGCCGAACTACTGCGCGCCCGCCGCCTGGCCCTGCCCGCGCTGGAGAAACTCGGCCGCGTCCTCATCGAGGACATCGCCGTCCCCCGCTCACGACTGGCCGAAGCGATCCGCGCCGTATCCGCCACCGCCGACCGCCACGGCGTCCGCGTAGCCACCCTCGCCCACGCCGCCGACGGCAACCTGCACCCCATCTTCGTCCTCGACGACGTACCCCCGAACGCCCCGGTCCCCGCACCAGTCTGGACCGCCGCCGCCGAAGTCTTCCGCACAGCGCTCCGCCTCGGCGGCACCCTGACCGGCGAACACGGAGTTGGCCTCCTCAAGCGCCAATGGGTCGCCGAGGAAGTCGGCGACGTCAGCCTCGCGGTCCAGTATCAGATCAAGCAGGCGCTGGACCCCCATGGCATTCTGAACCCCGGCAAGGCCCTGGGGATGGCCGCGCATCGACGGTAGCCGTGGCGCTCGGCGCCAGGGCGCGCTCAGGGGCCTGCGATCCTCAAAATCGCAGAGCCTTGGTTCCCGACCGCAGCCGCGACCGCGGGCCTCTAAACGCAACGCCTGTCGTGTCAAGCCGACGAAAACGGCGGTCCCTGCGCAAGATTCACGACGGCGCCGACTCCCAGCCGTCGTTGACAGGCCGGAACCAGGGTCCGTATGCCTGGGTACGGCGCATTTTGCCCGTGCCACCATCGATTTCGAAGGAGTCGCATCGATGATCAGTAGGCGAATTCGATCCGCGTCGCAAACCCCGCACCGCTCGCGGTTCGCGATCGTCGCGGCTCTGTCGCTCGGGGCCGTCGTGGCCGGCGCGGGGACCAGTTCCGCAGCGGTGGCTCCGATCACCGGGCCCGTTTACGGCCTCCACGGACTCTGCGTGGACGACACGGCCTTCGGGACGGCGGACGGCACCCCGGTCCAGATCTACCAGTGCAACAACGGCAGTAACCAGCAGTGGACCCTCACCAACCCGATGTTCGGCCAGAACACCACGCTCACCGTCTACGGCAAGTGCCTCGACGCCCGAGGCGGCGGCACCGCGGCCGGCACTCCCGTCGTCCTGTCGACGTGCACCGGCGCCGCCGACCAGGAATGGACGCTGGAGTACAGCGGAACCTGGGTCAACGTGAAGTCCGGGAAGTGTCTGGACGACCCCGCCTACGGCGGATCGGGAACCGCGCTCCAGATCTGGGACTGCAACAACGGCAACAACCAGTATTGGCACGCCGCCGGCCTGCCGACGGGCTGAACGCCCCGCAACCCGCGGGTGGCCTGCGCAGCAGAGCCTAGGCGTGCAGGCCACTCGCAGCATGCGGAGCCAATATGGGGAGCTCCGCGCGTGAACATGGGGAACCGCTCCCGATCCGGGTGACCTCCTGCCGGCCGTAGGTTCTTTATCGACCGGCCGGTCGTCCCTGTCACCCGATCGAATGGACACAAGACCCATGAACAGGATTCTCGGGCTGCTCGCCCCCGCGGTGGCGCTGTCCGCCGCCGCGGTCGCGGGCACCGGGGCGGCCGCCGCCCAGGCCGCGCCGACCACCACCCGCGCCACCTCGCACGTCGTCAAGCCCTTCGACGGCGAGTTCCAGCCGATCCGGAACGTCGGCAACAACCTGTGCCTGGAGCCGACCACGCCGGCCGGGCCCAACTCGCCGGTCCTGCAGGTGAAGTGCGCGGCGGCCGGTAGCGACGAGGCCGTCCTGCAGGGCTGGCAGACCGTGCAGATCAGCGGCAGCACGTACAAGTTCGTCAACCAGCGGAGCGGCGCGTGCCTGTTCGCGTTCACCAGCGCCCACAACGGTGCGCCGATGGGCCTGGACACCTGCCGCACGGTCAGCAACGAGGAGTTCGACGCGCACGCCACGCTGCCCAACGTGACCGAGCTGGAGTCGAAGATCGGCTTCAGCGACACCGGGTTCTGCATGGACGTGCCCG
Source organism: Catenulispora sp. GAS73 (assembly GCF_041262085.1). Taxonomy (NCBI): domain Bacteria; kingdom Bacillati; phylum Actinomycetota; class Actinomycetes; order Catenulisporales; family Catenulisporaceae; genus Catenulispora; species Catenulispora sp. GAS73. The sequence continues at coordinate 406,860 of NZ_JBGCCM010000003.1, read as the reverse complement.
GCGCCTCCACCGCCACCGGCCTCCAGCTGCAGCTGTTCAACTGCAACGGGACGCTCGCGCAGCGCTGGGTCATCGGCTTCCCGCCGCCCGCGCAGTAGTCACAGGGCACACTGATTTATCGCAGAGTACTGATTTATCGCAAAGTACAGATCAACGCCCGTTCCCGCAGATCCAACATAGGCGTCGGCAGCCTGCGGGAACGGGCGCGGATCCCGTCCAAGAGCCCGTCTACTCAATCAGCGCGGCGAGGAACATCGAACGCTGATCCGCAAGCCACGCCTGCACCCGATCCCAGGTGGTCCACCCGCCGTGGCGGTGGAAGGCTTCGACGAACGCCGCGTCCCCGGCGTCCAACTGAGCGGCGATGTCCGCACGCTCCACGACGACCACCTCTTCGACAACGCCGAGCAACTCGCTTCGATCCTCAGCTGACATCCCGTAGCCGTCGGCGAGGATCCGCAGGCGCCGCACGGGATCGAGGCCGCCGTAGGACGGAAACCGCGCGGCCGTCTCGGGATCGAGCATCGGCACCCAATAGCGTGCGGCCATCGCGACGTCCCAGAGCGGACGCCCCGGTGCGGCCATGTCGAAGTCGATCAGGCCGTATGCCTCGCCGTCGCGAAAGACGACGTTCTCCACGCAGGCATCGCTGTGGCACAGGACCGTGCCGCCGCGCGGATCGGCCAAATCCATAGTCCACGGGACGCCCGGCTCCAGCGGAATCGCCGACGACGCCCGATGAAACCGCCGAAGGAGCGCGCCGACGGACGTCAGTGCCACATCGGTCATCGACCAGGCGGGATACGGCGACAGCGCAACCTCTCCAGCCACGAAAGTCAGCTGCTCCCGGCCACCGCCCAGGCCGACTGGCTTCGGAACGCCAATGAAACCGTGCTCCGGCAACGCCTCCAGAAAGCGATGAATGGCCGCCGCGTGCCCCTGCGCCGGACGGTCCACGATCTCGCCGCGCCGGACGACCGCGCCCGCGTTCGTGACTCCGCCGCTGAGTACCTCGTCCACGGCGACCAGCCTAGTCGGCCCGCAGGAAGTGCCAGGGCAGGACGCTCACCCCGCTTCGAGCTCACACTTGCGCGCGCCGTTGCCGAAGCGATGGGTGACGCGGCCCCGGTTCTGCCCGCGTTGCCAGCGCGGCCGCGGGTCGCCGTCCCGGTCACGACGCAGCTGGCCGGCCTGGCCGAGGGCTGGTCGCCCGCATGAACGCCGGCCGGCGTGCGCTTCTCACTGCGCGCCGACCGAGCGGGCGTACTCCATGAGCGTGCGGCCGTACTGCTTCTTGAAGGTGCGGATGAAGTGGCTGCTATCAGCGAACTGCCAGTGCGCCGCGAGTTCCGTGACGCTCAGCGGCACGCCGGGCGTGGTCAGCGCGAGCCGGGCTTCCTCCAGCCGGCGCTGGCGGATGTAGGAGATCACCGTCTCCCCCGCCGCGGTGAACGCGCGCTGGAGCGTACGTACCGAGACATTCAGCTCGCGCGCCAGCATCGCGGCGGACAGGTCGGGGTCGGCCAGGCGGCGCTCGGCGAGGTCCTTCGCCGCCTGTGCCAGGGCCGGGGCCAGCAGCGGTTCCGCGTCGTCGAACCGGCGCCTGGCCACCGCTTTGGCCAGTTCGATCAGTGTGCTGTGGGCCGCCTGCACGCCGGGCGGGGCGAGGTCGGGCATCGTGCTGTGGACCATGTTCGTGTGCGCGATGAGCAGGCGCATCTCGGGCGAGTCCGCCGGCCCGGTCAGGGCCCGGCCGCCGAGCAGCGGTTTGAGGGTGGCGGCGGGCAGCACCAGAACCTTCGCCGTCGTGCCCGGTGTCGTCTCGAAGTGCGAGGGCCGCCCGACCAGCTTGAGCAGGAACTGCCCGGCCGACACAGTGCGCTCGCTGCTGTCATACGGCCCGCCGAGCGTCCACTCGCCGCGCTTGACGACGTAGAGCCGTACCACGTCTTCGATCCCGCTGACCGGACCGTCGGTCCGGATCACCGACGCGCCGTGCAGGTCGGTGATCGCGACGTCGTGAACCCTCGTGGCGCGGCTCCGCACCCGGAAGTCCCTGATCGTCGCCCGGCTGAACGTCGGCAGCGGGACGCCGTCGCCGAATTCCTTCTCCCAGCTGCGTCGGAACGCGGCGAAGGCACGTGACGCGCCGTCGTGTTCAGCATCGGTCGTGGTCATAGCCGCGCCCTCCTCCGGATCTGACGCTCAGACGCAACTCCCGTGGCGCTGATGTTCTACCGAGACGGCGTCGGCGTCCAATCGTGTGCTGCTCCGGTCCTCCTACGCTGCAGTTCAGACCCCCAGTCCTCAGATAGTTCTTCGGCAGGCACGCCGCAGCCGCAGCGTCCGCGCTCGTGAGAGTCCACTTGCACGAAGCTGGAAGTGCGCCTACTCTCATAAGAGTCAGCTCTCATTACGAGACTCAACTCCGAAGACCATCTCAGCCGCCACATCTCAGCCACCAAGGAGAAGCCCATCATGATCACCGCTCTTCACACCCTGGACCTGGCCGGAATCGGCCCGGTCGAGACGACCGTCGCCGAATACGGCCCCAGGACCGGCCAGCCGTTCCTGCTGCTGCACGGCGGGGCCGGGCCGCAGTCCGTGACCGGCTTCGCCGAGAAGTTCGCCGCCGAGCACCGGGTGCGGGTGCTCGTCCCGACCCATCCGGGCTTCGGTGGCGCCGCACGCCCCGAGGCCCTGCACTCGGTCGCCGGGCTGGCCGCGCTCTACCAGGGCCTGCTCGACCGGTGGGACCTGGCCGACGTCACCGTGATCGGCAACTCGATCGGCGGCTGGATCGCCGCGGAGATCGCGCTGCTGAAGTCACCGCGGGTCAGCGGCGTCGTGCTGATCGACGCGGTGGGCATCGAGGTGCCCGGCCACCCCGTCGCCGACTTCTTCGCCCTGACCATGGACGAGGTCTTCACCCGCAGCTTCCACGACCCCGCGCCGTTCCGCATCGACCCCGCGACCCTGCCGCCGGCCGCGCAGGCGATCGCCGCCGGCAACCGGGCCGCCATCGCCGCCTACGCGGGCTCGGCCATGACCGACCCCACGCTCGTCGGGCGTCTCGGGACGCTGGAGATCCCGACGCTCGTGCTGTGGGGCGACAGCGACGGCATCGTCGACCTCGACTACGGACGCGCCTACGCCGCCGCGATTCCGCTGGCCCGTTTCCAGGTGCTGACGACCACCGGCCACCAGCCGCAGATGGAGACCCCCGACCAGGTCGTCCGCGCGATCTGGGACAGCGCCGACACCGACTTCTCCGCTTTCTCCGCCTTCACCCGCTAAGGAGCCACGACCATGCCCAAGACCGCGGTCACCCGCATCACCCACAGCTGCCACCTGATAGAGATCGGCGGCCGGACGTTCCTGACCGACCCCTGGTTCACCACCAGGCCGGGCTACTACCAGGGCGAGCCGATCGCCGTTGGCATCGGCGACCTGCCCCGGCTCGACGGCGTGCTGATCAGCCATGAGCACTACGACCACTGCGACCTGGACGCATTCGCCGCCTACCGCGACCGCTCGGTCCCGCTGTTCGTCGCCGAGACCGTCGTGCCCCTGGCCCGCGCGCACGGCTTCACCGACGTCACCGCCCTGGCCCCGTGGGAGCAGGCCGAGGTCGGAGGCGTCACCATCACCGCGACGCCCGGCAAGCACGGCGTCTACGAGGTCACCTTCGTCCTGCGCGCCGGCTCCCAGGCGGTGTACTTCGCCGGCGACACCATGCTCATCCCCGAACTCGCCGAGATCCCGAAGCGGCTCGGCCACATCGACCTGGCCCTGCTGCCCACCAACGGGCTGCACGTCCGGCCGCTCGACAACCTCCAGGTCGTCATGAACGCCACCGAGGCCGCCGAGCTGACCGCGATCCTCAAGCCCGAGCTGGCCGTGCCGCACCACTACGCCTTCACCAAGGGCTTCCTCGGCGACCGGCTGATCACCCGAAGCGACAAGAACCCGCAGCGCTACCGGGACGCGGTCCGCGACCTGGCCCCCGACACCACCGTTCGCATCGTCGAACCCGGCATCCGCGTCGAGCTCTGACTCCCACGACCGGCACCGGCACCGACCGCCGGCTGATCCCGTCCCCGCACCCAGGAGCGCACCGATGATTGAAGAACTCTCCCTGATCACGCCCTTGGCGGCGGCGCCCCGCCCCCGGCGGCTGAGCCAGACGGCCGTGGTCAGCGTCGTGTTCGTGGCGGCGATGTTCATGAACATCATGGACATCACCATCGTCAACGTGGCCCTGCCCGCCATCGGCCGCCAGTTCCGGGTCACCGAGGCCGCGCTGGACGCGGTCGCCACCGGATACCTGGTCAGCCTGGCGGTGTTCATCCCCGCCGCCGGCTGGCTCGGCGACCGGTTCGGGACCAAGCGGATCCTGCTGGTCGCGATCGGCGTCTTCACCGCCGCCTCAGTGCTCTGCGGTCTGGCCGAGACCCTCGGTGAGCTCGTGGCCTTCCGGGTGCTGCAGGGCGCGGGCAGCGGCATGATGACGCCCGTCGGTATGGCGATGCTCTACCGCGCGTTCCCGCCGCACGAGCGGCTGCGGGCATCCTCGATCCTGACCATCCCCACGGCGGTGGCGCCCGCGCTCGGACCGGTGCTGGGCGGCGCACTGGTGGTGGACCTGTCCTGGCGCTGGGTGTTCTTCATCAACCTGTTCATCGGCCTGGCCGCGATCGCCTTCGGCGCCGTCTTCCTCGACGAACAGCGCCAGGCCCGCCCCGGCCGCTTCGACGTGGCCGGCTTCGTGCTGTCCGGTGCGGGGTTCGCCGCCGTGATGTACGGGATCAGCCAAGGACCGGGCGTCGGCTGGACACAACCTCGGATTCTCGGCAGCGTCGCCACGGGCGCCCTGCTCCTGGTGCTGCTGGTGCGCGTCGAGTTGCGCTCCCACGCTCCGCTGCTTCGGCTGCGTCTACTGCGCAACCGCCTGTTCCGGTCCACGAGCACGGCGATGGCCGTCGCGACGGCGGCATTCCTGGGCGCGCTGTTCGTCGTCCCGCTGTTCTTCCAGCTCGGTCTCGGACTCACCGCGCTGCAATCCGGACTCAACACACTGCCCGAAGCGTTCGGAGTCATGGCCGGCGCCCAACTGGGTTCCCGCGTCCTCTACCGCCGCCTCGGCCCCCGCCGACTCATACTCCTCGGCCTGACAAGCATGGCGACGAGCGTCGCCCTGATGGCGACCGTCGGCTCGCGCGCCGACCTGGGATGGATGCGACTGCTGATGCTCGGCATGGGACTGGCCATGGGACAGGTCGTCGTCTCCACCCAGGCGGCCACCTTCGCCACCATCTCCCCGGCGGACACCGGCCACGCCTCGTCGCTGTTCACCATGACCCGCCAGCTCGGCAGCGCCGCCGGCATCGCCGTACTCGCCACCGTCTTCACCGCCGTCGGCACCACCCGGCACACCGCCCACGGCGTAGTGCCGAACCTCAGCGCCTACCACGCCGCGTTCCTCGTCGCCGCGGCTCTCGCCGTCGCGGCCCTCGTGCCCGCACTGGCCGTTCGGGATGCCGACGCCGCGAGCGCCATGCTCATCAGCCGAGAGTCTTGATCCACTCCTCGACGGTGACGACGCCGGCCTGCCGGGGGAACAGCTTCTCGGTGAGCATCCGGTGCACCTCCGGGTCGCCGTCCAGGCAGCCGTCGGCCAGCACGGTGAGCTCGTAGTCCAGGTCGGCGGCCTGGCGGCAGGTGGACAGCACGACGCCGCTGGTGGCGATGCCGGTGAGCACCAGGTGCCGGATCTCGCCGGACCGGAGCACGACGTCGAGGTCGCTGCCGGCGAACGCGCTCACCCGCTTCTTCGTGACGATCACGTCCCCGGGCAGCGGTGCGACGTCCTGGTGGATCTGGGTACTGACGTCGCCCTCGACGAACCGGCCAGTCTGCGCCACGGCGGCGAAGGTCCTATTGCGCGGGCTGATGTCCGGGTGTCCGGGGCGGAACCCGACGACGACGTAGATGATCGGGATGCCGGCCGTCCGGGCGGCATCGATCGCACTCCGGAGGCGCGGCAGGTAGTCGGCGTCCGGGAAACGGTCCACGATGTCCCGCTGGACGTCCATCACGAGCAGGGCCGTGTCCGACACGTTCACTGTCCTTTCGTCGAAGCGGTCTGATGCCGACCGCGCAGCACCGAGGCGAGCGCCCCGATCAGCGACATCGCCGCAGCGGCGCTGAAGACGATGACCAGTCCGTGGTGGAAGGGCCCGGAGACGAGTTCGGGGAAGAACCGGTTGCCGGTCAGGGTCTGGACGTTGTGCGCCGGCAGCGTGTGCAGGACGCCGCTGGGCGCGAGGAGGTGGGAGATCGGGTTGTTGCCGAGGAACGTGGCGAACAGTGTGCTCACCGGTGGTAGCCCGGCGACCTGGTGCGCGGTGTCCGGCGGTACGCCTTGCGCCTGGAGGCCGGTGCTCAGAGTGTGCGGCAGCGTACTCGCGAGGCCCGTGATCATCAGGGAGAAGAACAGCCCGATCGACAGCGCGGTGCCGGAGTTCTGGAACGTCGCGCGCATCCCGGAGGCCACGCCGCGTTGGTCCGGCGGCACGCTGCCCATGATCGCCGAGGTGTTCGGAGCCGAGAACATCCCCTGGCCGATCCCGCTGAGCAGCAGCAGGGCCGCGAAGGCCGGGTACGGGAAGTCCACCGGCAACAACAGCAGGCCGATGAAGGCGGCGGCGACCAATATCAGCCCGCTGGTGGAGAACAGGCGCGCGCCGAACCGGTCCGACAGGTACCCGGACAGCGGTCCGGCGATGAGGAACCCGACGGTCAGCGGCAGCATGAAGATGCCGGCCCACAGCGGGGTGCGTTCGAAGTCGTAGCCGTGCAGCGGCAGCCAGATGCCCTGGAGCCAGATGATCAACATGAACTGCAGGCCGCCGCGGGCGATCGCGATCAGCAGCGCCGCCAGGTTCCCGGCGGCGAAGGCGCGGATGCGGAACAGCCCGAGGTTGAACATCGGATCGGCGATCCGGGTCTCGGCGACGCAGAACACGACCAGGAGCAGGAACCCGCCGCCCAGACCGCCCAGGACCCAGGGGTTCGTCCAGCCCGTCGAGTGGCCGCCGTAGGGCTGGATGCCGTAGGTGATGGCGGCCAGCAGCGAACCGGCCCCGGCGGTGAAGGTGATGTTGCCGACCCAGTCGATGCGGCCGGGCTTGCGGGTGCCGACCTCCCGAAGGCTGCGGTAGGACCAGATGGTGCCGATCACACCGATCGGCACGCTGACCCAGAACACCGCGCGCCAGTCGATCGCGGCCAGCAGTCCGCCGGCCAACAGCCCGAGGAACATCCCGGCGAGCGCCGTGATCTGGTTGACGCCGAGCGCCATGCCGCGCTGCCGCGCCGGGAAGGCGTCGGTGAGGATGGCCGCGGAGTTCGCGGTGAGCATGGATCCGCCGACGGCTTGGACGACGCGGAACCCGATCAGCCACAGCGCGCCGCTGCCGCCCTTCAGCGGGTCGACCGACAGGGCGAGCGAGGCGCACGCGAAGATCGCGAAGCCCATGTTGTACATCCGGACCCGGCCGAACATGTCGCCGAGACGGCCCAGGGCTACGACGAGCACTGCGGAGACCAGCAGGTAGCCCAGGATCATCCAGAGCAGGTAACCGATGTTGCCCGGGGCAAGCGGGTCCAGGCCGATGCCGCGGAAGATCGCGGGCAGCGAGATGATCACGATCGAGCTGTCGACGGCGGAGATCAGCACGCCCAGGGTCGTGTTGGAGAGCGCGATCCACTTGTAGCGGCCGTCTTTGAGGTTGCTGTCCTTAACGCGGACGCCGGACTGTTCCTCCGATGCGGCTCTCACAGTCGCTCCGCGAGCCGGTTCATCAGCGGCAGCACGGCGAGCATCGTGTCGCGTTCGGCCGGCGTGAACTCGGTGTCGAGGACCGCCGCTATTCGCCGCACGGATTCGGACCGGCGCTCGACCAGCAGGGTTCGGCCCGCGTCCGTCACGGCAATGACCACACGGCGGCCGTCGCCGGGGTGCTGCCGACGGCTCACGAGGCCCCGCTCCTCCAGCGTCGCCAAGGTCACCGCCATGGCCTGCGGCCGCACCCGCTCCGCCTCGGCCAGCGAGCCGGGGGAATCCGGACCCTCCCGTTCCAGCCGCGACAGGACGGACAGCTCGGAGAGCGCCACATACCCCACGGCGTGGGCCTGCCGCAGACTCCGCGCGGTGCGGCCCACGACCAGCTGCAACTCCGCTGCGAGCTCTTGAGCGTCGGCGGCGGGCCGATCGATCTCGTCCACAGGTAATTACATTAGCTTAATTAATTCGATGTAACTACCCGGCCTCGCGGACTTCCTCCCGAACTTCCTCGCGGACTTCGCGGACTTCCTCGCGGATCCGGCCCGGTGCCGTCGCCTCTTCCGTCACCTCGGACGCCAGCCGGCTGAGCAGCGTCGGGGTGACCCGCCGGTACGCCGCGGGATTCACCGGATTGAGCCAGTGCGAGGCCCGGACCCGCGCACCGACGTTGACGTCGAGGTCGCCGAGCACCTCGTCGATGTTGTGCATCGAGAACGGGATGATCTTGGTGCCGCGACAGTGGTGCGTGTCCGTGGCCTCGTCCATGAACGCGAGCTGCGCCTCGACCGCCGCGCGCATCGTCTCGGGTTCGGGGCGTGCCACCGCTCCCGCGAGATCCGCCGCGATCCACAGGGCTGCCATCTCGGCGTTGAGCGGGCTGAAGAACGAGGAGTTGTAGCCGTTGAAGTACAGCCCGGGGACGTCCAGGGGCAGGATCTGCCGGTAGAGCATGAAGTTCCCGCGCTCGTCGAACAGGCGCCGCTGCGTCTGCTCGGGCAGGAACGGCACGCCCTGTGTGAAGCCCGTGGCGCACACCACCAGGTCGGCCTTCAGCAGGGTGCCGTCGCGAAGCTCCGCCATGGGGCCGTCCTCGCCGGCGAGAAGACGACTGGTGGTCGCATCTCGGTGGACGACGATACTGCCGTCCACGACACCCTCGAAGAAGCCCTCACTCGCGAGCCCGATCGCCCCGCGCACGATGTCTTCCATGTGGCCGGCCGGGACCAGATCGAGTTTCGCCAGTCCGAACTGCCGCACCGACACCGAACCGATGGAGTTGATCATCCGGCGGCGCAGGCGGTTGCCCGGACCGTGCAGGAACTTCTCGAAGCCGCGCAGCCGCAGGTAGCGGAACAGGCCCTCGCCCATGCGGGTCAGCAGCAGCATCTTGAAGTTGAGGAAGCCGCCGATCCGGCGCGGCACCTTCCACAGCAGCTGTCGGGCGATCACGTCGGTTCCCGCCGCGACGCCGCTGATCGCCACGGCGACGTCGCAGGCCGACTTGCCATAGCCGACGACGAGGACGTGCTTGCCGCGCGCCTCTTCGACGTCATGGAACTCCGTGCCCGCGCAAAGGCGCCCGCCCGCCGCGGTGAACTCCTCAAGGCCCGGATACGTCGGCACCGCGGGTTCGCAGAACACTCCGTTGGCGACGACGAGCCGGTCGAAGCCCTCGCTGGACTCCACTCCCCCGACGCTGCGCGTCTCGACCGTCCAGCGGCCGTCTCCGACCGGCTTCGCGGCCGTCACCTCGGTGTTCAGACGCAAGGCCGGTTCCAGGCCGAACTCGGCGGCGTACGCGGCGAAGTAGGCCTGCACCTGCGCACCGCTGGGCCATTCCGGATAGTCCTTGGGCATCGGAAAGTCCGAGAGCGAATACTGCGCCTTCGGGCTCTGCGTCGTCACGCCCGGGTAGCGCCGGGTCCGGCTCCACACGCCGCCGACGTCCGGGCACTTGTCGAAGACCCGAACCTCGTGCCCGGCCTGGGACAGCACTTTCGCGGTGGTGAGGCCGGCGACGCCGGCGCCGATGATCCCGATTCTCATGGCTACCGGGCCTCGGGCGGCAGCTGCAGCTCGATACCGAAGTCGGCCATGATCTTCTTCAGCAGCGCGATGTCCTTCGGCCCGGGCGGCATGTCCGCCAGGGCCTGGTAGTAGCCTTCGAGCCCGGCGGGCGAGACCACGGAGATGACGCGCGACTCCTGCTGGTACGGGTTCCGGAAGGCGTGGACCACGTCCCGCGGCAGGTACAGGTAGTCGCCGTGTTCGAGCACGAAGTCCTCGCCGCCGAGGTGGACGTCGAGCCGCCCGCTCAGGCAGATGAAGGACTCGTCCTCGCGAGTGTGCACGTGCGCGGGCGGCCCGTCGGTCTCCGGCGGGATCGTGTACTCGAACAGGGAGTACGCGTCGCGCGTGGACTTGCCGTCGGTCTTCAGGGTGATGCCGAGCCCGATCGCCGCGATGGCATGCCCCTCACGCGAGGGCAACATGTAGCCGCCGCCCAGAGTCATGGTCGTCTCCTTCCGGTCGCCGCACCGGCCCGTCGTCGGTGTGTCAGCGGTCACAGCGTGCGGGCAGTCCGATCCGGTCGGCAATCGGGAGTCCCGCTGACTGGGACTGCTCAGCGGCGCGCGCTATAGGCCCGGGACGCCGCAGCCGCCGCCAGGCGCACAGCGGGGCCGGCCGCCTGGGGCCGGATCACGCCGGAAGGGCCGGTGACGGACAGCGCGGCCGCGACCTCGCCGAGCGGCCCGAAGATCGGTGCGGCCACGCAGCTGACTCCGATGTTGCCCTCCTCCCGTTCCACGGCCCAGCCCCGCGGCGGGATCGCGGTCAGCTCGCGCAGGATGGCCACCGGATCGGTCAGCGTGCGCGGTGTCCGGCGGGCGAGGTCGCCGGAGAGCACGGCGTCGATGGTCGCCGAATCGCTGTAGGCGAGGATCGCCCGGCCGAGCGCGGAACAGTGCGCCGGGACGATTCCGCCGACCTGGGAGAGCATCGGCATCGGCCGGTGCCCGGTGATCTTCTCGACGACCAGGATCTGCCCGCCGTCGAGCACTCCGAGCTGCACCGTGGTCTTGGTCGCGCTGTGCAGGTCCTGCAGGAAGGGCAGCACGGCCTCGCGCAGCTGGAGCCGGATCGGCGCCAGACTGGCGATCTCGAACAGGCGGTTGCCGATCCGGTAGCGGTCCTTCGGCTTGTCGAGCCAGCCCAGACGGATCATCCGCTCGGCGGTGCGGTGCGTGGTCGAGCGCGGCAGGCCGCTCCGGCTGACGAGCGCGGCGAGCGTCAGCTCGCGGTGCGAGGCGTCGAAGGCGCCGAGGATCGCCGCGGCGCGTTCGAGCCCGCCCGCGGCCGAGCCGACATCGTCCCACTCATTGGGACTCAACGTTGGTTCCCTCCTTGGTGCGGCCCACGATAGACCCGTCGCGACCAGCGGCCCAGCCCGCGGACTTCAGGAGGCTGCCATCAACGCCCACAACGCCCTCGTCGGCGGGGGCGGCGCCGGAATCGGATACGCCGCCGCCGAACAGCTGCTGCGCTCCGGACACCGCGTCGTGATCACCGGACGGCGTGCCGAACAGCTCCAGTCCGCGGCGCTGCGGCTCGGCCGGGACCCCGGCGGCACCGTCCACACGCTGGTCAACGACGTGTCGGAGCCCAAGTCCGCGGCGTCGGCCGTCGAAGGGGTCGAGAACCTGTTCGGCACGCTCGACGTCCTCGTGCTCAACGCCGGCGGACCGCCGCCGGGCCGCATCCTGGAGGTCGGGGACGACCGCTGGCAGCAGGGCTTCGAACTGCTGCTGCTCGGACCGCTGCGGCTGGCGCGGCTGGCTCTGCCGGCGATGGCGGCGCGCGGCTTCGGACGCGTGGTGTTCGTGACCTCCACGGCGGTCCGGCAGCCGCAGCCCGACCTGGCGGCGTCGGTGGTCCTGCGGTCCGCGGTCACGGCGGCCGCCAAGCTGCTCTCCCTGGAGTTCGCGGCCGACGGGGTCACGGTCAACTGCGTGGCGCCGGGAGCCACGGACACCGAGCGGCGCCGCGAGATCCTGAACGCTCGCGCGCGGAGCGGCGCGGGCACGTTCGAGGACCTCGACGCCGCCGACGTCGCCCGGATCCCGGCCGGCAGGACCGGCCGGCCCGAGGAGATCGGTGCGGCCATCGCCTTCCTCGCCTCGGCGGACGCGGGCTACATCAACGGGACCGTACTCACGGTCGACGGCGGAAGAACGGAAACCATCTGATGGCTCAATCAGGAGAAGGATTCGCGCTGGCCGACTTCCTCGGCGCGATCTCGGACACGGTGCGGCCCAGTGCCGCACGCCCGGTCGTCGTGCACGCCGAGGAGCTGCAGACGCTCCCGGCGGACCAGGTGCACAACCCGACCACGCTCGCGATCGCCGGAAAGCTGCCCACGGCGACGTTCGAGATCTTCCGGCAGACCATCCCGCCGGGCCTCAGCTCGGACATGCAGCGGCACCACCACGAGACCGTGCACTTCGTCATCAGCGGCGAAGGGCACAGCGAGGTCGAGGACGAGACCGAGTCCTGGTCCACCGGCGACTTCGTCTACACCCCGCCGTGGACCTGGCACCGCCACTACAACGACTCGGCCACCGAGCCGGTGGAGTTCCTGACCATCGAGAACTCCCGGCTGCTCGGCCTGCTCGGCGTGGGTCGGCGGCAGAGTGCCGGCCTGGCCACCGTCGCCGAGGCCCGCGCCCGCTTCGGGGAGGACTCCCGATGAGCGCGTTGCCCGAGCACATCAGCGTCTGGAGTGAGCTGGCCGATGTGGAGCACGAGCTGCGCCACGTCGACGTGGGCGGGGTGCGTACCAGGGTCCTGCGAGCCGGCACGGGCCCGGACCTGATCCTCCTGCACGGAACCGGAGGACACCTCGAAGCCTACGCACGCGACATCGCAGGCCTGGCCGCGGACTTCCGCGTCACGGCCTACGACATGGTCGGCCACGGCTGGTCCGACCTGCCGGACCAGCCCTACACCATCGACGTCCTGTCCGAGCACCTGCTCGGCCTGATGGACGCCCTGGACATCGGCTCGGCGCACTTGTCCGGCGAGTCGCTCGGAGGCTGGGTGGTCGCCTGGACGGCCGCGCACCACCCGGACCGCGTCGCACGGCTCGTCCTGAACACCCCCGGCAACATCGCCGACAAGCCCGAGGTCATGGTCCGGATGCGCGAGAGCACGCTGGCCGCCGTCCAGGACCCGAGCGAGGCAACGGTCCGGCGCCGGGTGGAGTTCCTGTTCCACCACAAGGAGATGGTCACCGACGAGCTGGTGAACCTCCGCCGCGCGGTCTACAGCCGGCCCGGGTTCCTGCGGGCGATCACCAACACGCTGGTGCTCCAAGACCCCGAGGTGCGCAAGGACTTCGCCTGGCGCCAGGCCTGGGTCGGCCGGATCGAAGCGCCGACGCTGCTGCTGTGGACCGACCACGATCCCACCGGCGGACTCGACGAGGCCGACCTGCTGCTGCGGTGGCTGCCCGACGCCCGCCTGCACGTGATCACCGACGCCGGGCACTGGCCGCAGTGGGAGAAGAAGGACGAGTTCCTGCGCGCCCACCACGATTTCCTCATCCTCGGCAAGGACCCGGCATGAGCGAGCTCATCGGCCTGGTCGGCATCTCCCACTCGCCGTTCGCCACGATGCTGCCGCCGCGCTCGCCCGCCGAGCCCGGCGGCAGGTTCCTCGCCGACACCGTCCGCGTCGCCGAGGCGGTAGCCCGGATGGCGCCCGACGCCGTCGTCGTCATCGGCCCCGACCATTTCCACGCGAACTTCTACGACCAGATGCCGCCGTTCGTCCTCGGCGTGGAGCAGGCCGAGGGATTCGGCGACTTCGGCAGCCGGTCGGGACCACTGCCGGTCGCCACGCAGCTGGCCTGGTCGGTACGCGACGCGCTGGCCGGCGCCGGCTTCGACCTGTCGCTGTCCTACTCCCTCACGGTGGACCACGGCGTGACGCAGAGCTATGAGATGGTCTGCGGCGCGCTGGCGGTCCCGTTCGTACCGCTGATCGTGAACACCGCCGCCCCGCCGCTGCCGAGCATGTCGCGCTGCGTTCAGCTCGGCACGGCCCTGGGCCGGGCCGTCCGCGACGCCGAGTTCCCCGGCCGGGTCCTGCTCGTCGCCAGCGGCGGGCTCTCGCACTGGCTGCCGTCCAACGACCCGCGCGACCCCGGGTTGGCCCGGGAGCGGCGGGAGGCGGTCATCCACGGACGCGCGAACCTCCGGGCCTTCGCCGCGGCGCGCGAACCCAAGGTCCGGGCCATGGGCGGCGACCCGAACGCGCACGTCAACGCCGCTTGGGACACCTGGTTCCTCAAGCAGCTGAGCACCCCAGACCTCGCACCGGTCACCTCGCTGGGTGACGAAGGACTCGAAGAACAGGCCGGAAGCGGCGGCCACGAGATCCGAACCTGGCTCATCGGGCGCGCCGCCGTGGACCGGCCGTTCGTGTGGACCAGTTATGAGCCCGTCCCCGAGTGGATCACCGGCATGGGCATCGCCACGACCTTCGAGGTGGACTGATATGCCCTCGCCCACCACGACGCTCGACGTCAACGCCACCGAGGCGCTGCACCGGCTCAGCGCGGCGCGCGCGACGCGGCAGCCATGTGCTCCGGTGCGCGCCTTGCTGCCTGCCGGTGACGTGGACGCGGCCTACGCCGTCCAGTCCGCCTGGGTCGCCGAACAGCAGGCGGCCGGTGTCAGGATCGTGGGACGCAAGATCGGCCTGACCAATCCGGTCGTGCAGCGGCAGCTGGGCGTCGATCAGCCCGATTTCGGCGTGCTGCTCGACACCATGGAGTGCCCGACCGATGTGCCCATCGAGATCGCGCGCACCCTGCAACCCAAGATCGAGGCGGAGATCGCCTTCGTGCTAGCGCGCGATCTGACCGCTTCGGTGATCGGTGCTGCCGAGGTGGCCGCCGCCACCGCGTATGTCGTCGCGGCTTTGGAGATCGTGGACAGCCGGATAGCCGCGTGGGACATCGACATTGTGGACACCGTTGCGGACAACGCCTCCTCGGGGCTGTTCGTACTGGGAAACCGGCACGTCGAGATCGCCGAACTGGATCTACCTGCCTGCCGCATGACCATGCTGCGCGCCAGCGAAGTGGTCTCGACGGGTTCGGGCGCCGCCTGCCTCGGCGATCCGCTCGCCGCCGTCGCGTGGCTGGCCACGACCGCGCGCGAGCACGGCCGGCCGCTGCGGGCCGGAGAGATCGTGCTGTCCGGCGCGCTGGGACCGATGGTGCCGGTCGCGCCGGGCGACGTCTTCCACGCACAGATCAGCGGCCTCGGCGAGGTCCGCGCAAGCTTCACCGGAGGTGCATCGTGAACGACGGACCACTCGTGAAGGCGGCCGTCATCGGCTCGGGCAACATCGGGACCGATCTGATGATCAAGATCCTGCGACACAGCCGGCACCTGGAGATCGCGGCGATGGTCGGCATCGACCCGGCCTCCGAAGGGCTGGCGCGGGCCGGCCGGCTCGGCGTGCCGACGACCGCGGAGGGTGTCGGCGGCCTGCTGGCCATGCCCGGCTTCGACGGCATCCAGATCGTCTTCGACGCCACCTCCGCCGGAGCGCACGTCGCCAACGCCCGCGCGCTCGCGCCGTTCGGCAAACGCCTGATCGACCTGACTCCGGCGGCGCTCGGACCGTTCGTCGTCCCCGCCGTCAACCTCGACGAGCACGCGGGCGCGACCGACATCAACATGGTCACCTGCGGCGGTCAAGCCACCGTCCCGGTGGTCGCGGCGGTCGCCCGGACCGCGCCGGTGCGCTACGCCGAGATCGTGGCCTCGATCGCCTCGAAGTCGGCCGGGCCGGGCACCCGCGCGAACATCGACGAGTTCACGCAGACGACGGCCAGAGCCATCGAGTCCGTCGGTGGCGCGGAGCGCGGCAAGGCCGTGATCATCCTCAATCCCGCCGAACCCGCACTCATCATGCGCGACACAGTGCTCTGCCTGGTCGACGCTCCCGAGCCGCACGTCCGCCGGCAGCTGACCGAGGCCGTAGAGCGTATGGTCGCCGAGGTGTCGGCCTACGTCCCCGGCTACCGGCTCAAGCAGCCGGTGCATATCACGGCCGTGGACGGCGTCCCGCACACCCTCGTCGGCGAGCGCCCGGTCACCCACCAGGTCACAGTCCTGCTCGAAGTCGAAGGCGCTGGGCACCACCTCCCGCCGTACGCGGGGAATCTGGACATCATGACCTCGGCGGCCCTGCGGGTCGGCGAGATGATCGCGACTCGGACCCCGCAGGCGGTGCGATGAGTACCGAGACGAGTACTGGGACGAGCACTCGGCTGTTCATCCAGGACGTCACCCTTCGCGACGGCATGCACGCCACCCGGCACCGCATCAGCCCGGAGCTGGCCGGCCGGATCGCGGCCGCGCTCGACGCCGCGGGCGTCGACGGCATCGAGGTCGCGCACGGTGACGGCCTGGCCGGCACGAGCCTGACCTACGGTCCGGGCAGCCACACCGGCCCGGAGTGGATCGAGGCGGTGGCGCAGAGCCTCACCAAGGCCCGGCTCACGACCTTGCTGCTCCCCGGCATCGGCACCGTGGAGGATCTCAAGCAGGCCTTCGGACTCGGCGTGAGTTCGGTGCGGGTCGCGACCCACTGCACCGAGGCCGACATCTCGGCCCAGCACATCGCCACGGCCCGCGACCTCGGCATGGACGTCTCGGGGTTCCTGATGATGAGCCACCTGGCACCGGCCGCGGACCTGGCACGCCAGGCCGCCCTGATGGAGTCCTACGGCGCGCACTGCGTGTACGTGACAGACTCCGGCGGCCACCTGACGATGAACGCGGTCCGCGAGCGGGTCCGCGCCTATCGCGACGTCCTGGATCCGGGCACTGAGATCGGCATCCACGCGCACGAGAACCTCTCGCTGTCGGTCGCCAACTCGCTGGCCGCGGTCGAGGAGGGCGCCACCCGCGTCGACGCCTCGCTGGCCGGCCACGGTGCCGGGGCGGGCAACTGTCCGATCGAGGCGTTCGTCGCGGTGGCGAACCTGGAGGGCTGGGAGCACGGCTGCGATCTCCTGGCGTTGCAGGACGCCGCCGACGACCTGGTCCGCCCGCTGCAGGACCGGCCGGTGCGGGTGGACCGGGAAACGCTCACCCTCGGCTACGCCGGGGTCTACTCCAGCTTCCTGCGACACGCCGAGACCGCCGCCGCACGCTACGGCATCGACGTCCGGACGCTGCTCCTGGAAGCCGGCCGGCGCGGACTCGTCGGGGGCCAGGAGGACATGCTCGTCGACATCGCGCTGGAGCTTTCACCTACCGATCGCCGGCCGGCAGCCGCACGGTGAACTTCGCACCGCGCTCGTGGCTCCGCTCTGGATCGGCGTCGGTGACTTCGATCGTCCCGCCGTGCGCCGTGACGATGTCGCGCGCGATCGACAGTCCCAGACCGGTGCCCGCGGTCGTTCCCGGCCCGCGTTCCCGTGCGGTCTGGAGCCGGACGAATCGGTCGAAGACCCGGTCGCGATCGGCGAGGGGGATCCCGGGGCCGTCGTCGGCCACCTCGACGACGGCGGTGTCCGGCCCGTCCGTCGTGACGCGCACGCGGATGTGCGCCGCCGCGTGGCGTTCGGCGTTGTCCAGCAGGTTGCGCAGCAGGCGCGTGAGCTGGTCCGGATCGCCGGTGACCCGGACGCCGTCCTCGGCCTCGACGGCGATGGGGATCCGGGACGGCACGGCGTCGACCGCGTCGACCGCGGCGACGGCCAGGCTGCGCAGATCGACCGGCTCGTGCCGGGACACCAGCGTGTCGTCGTCGGCGCGAGCGTGCAGCAGTAGATCGTCGACCAGGCGTTGCAGTCTGGCGGACTCGGCGACGACGCGCGTCGCGAGCTCGGGCCAGGGCGCCTGGTCGGGGTGCGCCAGCCCCACTTCCATCGAGGTGCGGATGGCGGTGACCGGGGTCCGCAGCTCGTGCGAGGCGTCGGAGACGAAGCGACGCTGCCGGGCGGCGGAGTTCTCCAGGCGGCCGAGCATGATGTTGAGGGTGCGGGCCAGGCGGCCGATCTCGTCGTCCCCGTCCGGTTCGGGGATGCGGCGGTGCAAGCCGCTGCCGGTGATCTCGGCGGCCTCGGCGCGCATCCGCTCGACCGGACGGAGCGTGCGGCCGATCAACAGCCAGGAGATGCCGATCGCGCCGAGCAGCACCAGGGGTACGGCGTAGAGAAGGTGCCCTCTGATGTCGCTGGTCAGGATGCTGAGGAGGCGCGTCGGACCGCCGGCGTAGACGACGACCGGCGTCGAGCCGACCACGTACCGCTGCGCGACGACCTGTTCGTCCCCGTGCCCCACCAAGGTCGGCGCGGGTTTGGGTGAGGTGCTGCCCGCCGCCAGCGTGTACATCACGGGCTGCCCGGCGACGTTCTCCGTGGCCGCGACGACCCGGCCGGAGGAGTCGACGACCTGGGCCCATATCCCCGGATCGCCGGGGGCCGGCGGCAGCGGCGTGGGCCACCGGCCGTCGGTGGCCGAGCGGGCGACGGATTCGGCGTACGCGTTCAAGGTGGTGGTCTCGTTCGACCGCACGGAACTGACGAGCGTGGCGACCAGCACGGCGGTCGCCAGCCCGACCGTCACGGTGATGGCCAGCGCGGCCAGCGCGGTGAGCCGTAGCCGCAGCGAACGGCTGCGAGCGCGACCGCGAGGGTCGTTACTAGGACGGCTACGAGATCTGCGGTTCAACGCGATACCCCGCTCCTCGTACCGTCTCGATCAGGCGGGAGCCGAACGGCTCGTCCACCTTGCGGCGCAGATGGTGGATACGGACCTCGACGACCGCCGGGTCGGATTCGGAGTTCTCGTCCCAGCAGTGCTCCAACAACTCCGCCTTCGCCACCGCGCGGCCTTCGGCCCGCAGCAGGTACTCCAGCACCGCCAGCTCGCCTGGCGTCAGGCTGATGGTTCGTCCGGCGCGCCGGACCACGCGGGTCGCCGGGTCCAGGGTCAGGTCGCCGGCGGTCAGCAGCGCCGGGCGCGGCTTGCCGCCGCGCCGCAGCAGGGCCCGCATCCGGGCCAGCAGGACCGGGTAGGCGAAGGGCTTGGTGAGGTAGTCGTCGGCGCCCAGGTCCAGTCCCTCGGCCTGGTCGAGGTCGGCGTCCATCGCGGTGAGCATGAGGATCGGCGTCCAGTTCCCGGCCTCGCGCAGGCGCGCGCAGATCTGGTAGCCGTCCAGGCCGGGGAGCATGACGTCGAGGACGATCAGGTCGAAGTCGTGTTCGGTGGCCTGCCACAGTCCCTCGTCACCGTCGACGGCCAGCACGACCGTGTAGCCCTCGGCCTGGAGTCCCCAGGTCAGGGACGCACCGGTGGATTCATCGTCTTCGATGACGAGGACTCGCATGGCTCAAGCATGCACAGACGCGTGCGGGGTCGGCGCGTCCACCGCGCCGTCAACGCCGTCGTCCACGTCCTGTGCGTCCCGCTCGTCCAGCGCGCGACCCGGCACCGAGGGCTTCACCCGCAGCAGCCGGGCGGCCCACGCGGGCAGGTACCAGTTGGCACGGCCGAACAGCACCACCAGCGCCGGGGTGAGCAGCGTCCGCACCACCACGGCGTCGATCAGGACTCCGGCGGCCATGCCGGTGGCCATCATCTTGATGGTCACGTCCGGGGCCGACGACAACGAGGCCAGAGCCAGGAACAGGATCAGCGCGGCGCTGGTGACCAGGCGTCCGGTCCGACTGACGCCCTCGACCACGGCGTCGTTGGTGCGTCCGGTACGGTCGTAGGCCTCCCGGACCCTGGCGAGGATGAACACCTCGTAGTCCATGGACACTCCGAACAAGAACGCGAACAGCAGCATCGGGACGAACGGGCTGATCGACCCGGTGGCCGGGATGCCCCACAGGCTGTTCGACCCCCAGCCGAGCTGCCAGATCAGCACCAGCACGCCGTACGCGGCGCCGACCGACAGCACGTTCAGCGCGACGGCCTTGGCCGGCAGCAGCAGCGAGCGCATGCCCCGGGCCAGCAGCACGAAGGTCAGCAGCGCGACGACGCCGAGCAGGACCGGGAACCAGCTGGACATGATGTGCGTGACGTCGGTCGACTGCACCAGGTCACCGCCGATCATGGCGTTGTGCGGCACGGCGGCGTGCAGGTCGGACAGCGCCGATCCGGCGTGCGAGGTGCCGATCTCGCTGTTCGGCAGCCCCATGATCACCGAGCTGCCGGGGTGCTGCCAGGCCGGGGTGTCGGCGACCAGGACGCCGTGCATCGACGGCAGGGCACGCAGGGTCGCGGCGGTCGCCGCCGGATCGGTGCCGGCCGGGAGCTCGATCGGGATCGAGGTCAGGACGCCGGTCGGGAAGCCGTCGTGCTGAAGCGCGACCAGGCCCTGCTGCGCGGGGCCGTTCGCGGCCAGCGACGTCGAGGCGGGCGAGGCGATGTTGATGGTCAGGCCGAACGCGCACAGCGTGCCCAGGATCGCCAGCCCTGTCACGGCCGCCGTCTTGGGCCGGGCCACGATGGCCTTCGCGGTCCGGGTCCACATCGCCCCGGGTCCGGTGCTCTTGCGGCGGCGCAGCCGGATCTTGTCCAGCCGCGGCCCGATCGTGGACAGCAGCAGCGGGATGGTCGTCAGCGCCACCAGCGCGGCGATGGACGGGATGAAGAGCCCGGACAGCCCCACACCTTGCAGGAACGACACGGGCACCACGATCAGCGCGAACAGTCCGAGCGAGGCGATGAGCGCGCTGAACGCCACCGAGTGTCCGGCACGCTTGACCGCCCGCACGACCGCCTGGCGGTTGTCGGCGCCCCGATCGCGTTCCTCGCGCCAGCGGTTGACCAGCAGCAGCGAGTAGTCGATCGACAGGCCCAGGCCCAGCAGGGCGACGATGAACTGCACCGAGGGGTTGATGTGGATGCTGGTCACGTAGGTCAGGCCGTAGATGGCCAGCTGCATCGTCAGCACCGAGACCAGCGCCGACAGCAGTGGCAGCAGGGCCAGCGCCGAGCCGAACACCCAGGCCAGCACGATCAACGCGAGCCCGACGCCGATCAGCAGCTCGGACAGCACACTGGAGCCGCCGCTGGTGCCGCCCGCGGACAGCTGCTCGATGCCGGTCTGGTGCACGACGGCTCCCGGGACCTCCCCGGTGATCGCCGAGCTCATCGCGTCCAGCACCGGTGCGGGAACCGCGTTCCCGCTGACCGGCGGGTAGACCATCACCAGCGTGGACGTCCCACCGGAGCCGACCAGGGCCTGGTCGCCAGTGGTGGCGAAGGACAGATCGCGGACCCCGGGGACACCGGGGACACCGGCGGCGACCTTGTCGGCGGCCATGAGGCCGGCCTTGACCGCCGGGCTGGCGGCGGTGACCCCGTGCGGCAGGTCGACCACCAGCACACTGGGGTTGGCGGCGACGCCGCCGTACTCCTTCTGCAGGGCGACGTTCGCGTGATAGCTGGCCGTGTTGACGGTCGTGCCGCTCTGCAGACGGCCGGCCACGTTCGGCGCCATCAGCACCCCGACGATGGTCACGACGACCCAGGCCAGGGTCACCACCAGCCGGTGACGCAGGATCAGCGCACCGAATCGTTCCATGGTCTCCACCTCCTAGAACTACGTGGTCCGCGGGCACGGACCGGCTACGGTTCTGGACGCTAGGTGGGGGGAGCTTTCGGTTCGCTTAAGTGGGGGTGGGGTGGGGTGGGTGGGGTTGTTGGAGTGGGTGGGGTTGTTGGAGTGGGTGGGGTTGTTGGAGTGGGTGGGGTGGTTGGAGTGGGTGGGGTGGTTGGAGTGGGTGAGATTTGTTCTTGGCTTTAGAGGCGATCTTTTACGGCTTCGCGCATGGGTTGATGGCCTCGCAGGGGGACGCAGTTCGGTTGAGCGCCACAGGTCGCGCTGGCGGCCGCCGGCAGTGGTGTTGGTGTCGGTGGTGCCTGCTATATCTATCGATAAGGGGCGATAATGTCCTAACAAAATGCCGCCATATACGACCGCGCGACGGTTCAGGTTTCTGCGGCGTCGCGTTGGCGGCTGGCGGTTTGCGCGTGCAAGACCACGCGCCGGTCCGAGTCACTGCGCATGTCGTAGGCGGCAATCGTCGTGCGTGGTGGGCACCTTGAGGCCTCCGGCGGGCGCTCTACAGCGAGGGGGCGACCCGCGCGTCGGGCTGTTTGGCGGCGGTCCGCGACTGGTCGGCTTTCTATCCGCTGTTGCCTGCGTTGCGCTGCTTGGTGGCGGTCGCTGCTTGTGGTCGCCGAGGTTCTGGGTCCCTCGCCGCGTCGTCGCCGTAAACGGAACCAGCCCGGTCCGGTGGTGTCCAGCCGCATCGCTGCTGCTGTGGTCGGATCTCGTCCGGCTGGACACCACCGGCCCGGCCAGGTTGGCAGAGCCCGCCGACGCGGCGAGGGACCCAGAACCAACACCCCGCATGGTCCTTCGGACCCCCTAGCCGCGTGGTCGGCCGAGGCTGGCCCGTCACCACGCGCAGCCGCCACGGCGCCGGTTCTCGCCGGAACCGGTAGCTTGGCCGCGTCTGGGCTGCTTCGCGCGGTTGTGCTCGGGCGTGCCGTCGGCCGCCGGTGCGGTCCGAGGCGCTCAGCCGAACTGCCGGTAGCCGCGAGCAGGGGAGGAGCGCCGTGATCATGGCGTGGCGGGTGTCGAGGTTCGCCGGCGGCGCCGAGTGCCTGCGCAGCCTGGCCGAGTGCCGATCGCAGCCGGCGTCGTGATCCGGGCCGCGATGGGGAAACGGGTGCCTGGCCGCGAGGCGCGCCACCTGGCGGCGCCATCGGATCTTTGCTATAGCAGACGCTCCTTTCGTTTCGCTTAACATCGGGGGCTCGCGTGAGGACCGCGTTTCGGGCACGTTAGTGGGAGGTTGCTATAGCAAATCTTCCATCCCGAAAGGAGCTCGCCATGTCCCCCCGCCGCTCCCGCTCCGCCGCCGCTCTCACGGTCGCCGCGCTCGCCTTCGGAGCCGCCGCAGCCGGCTGTTCCAAGAGCACCAGCGCCTCGCCGCAAGGCGCCGCATCCTCGGTCCCGGCCGCTCCCGCCGCGGTCGCCGACCTCGTGACCAAGTCGCACACCGAGTCCGGGCTGATCCTTTACGGCAACACGCCGACCGCGGTGATGCAGCCGCTGCTTGACGCCTTCGGCAAGGCGTACCCGTGGATCAAGCCCGCCTACTCGCAGCTGTCCGACAACCAGGTCTACACAAAATTCCAGTCCGAGCACGCCCAAGGCGCACGGACCGCTGACCTCCTCATCTCCGATGCGATCCCGCAGGCGATGCAGGCTGAGCAGAACGGCCTGATCGCCGACGTGGCCCCGCAGGGCCTGGTGAACTTCCCTCACTACATCGACCAGGGACACGGGGTTTTTGTGATGTCGCCGGACCCGGTGCTGACGGCCTGGAACACCAAGACGCTGTCCGGCTCCGACGTCCCCACGAGCTACGCGCAGCTCGCCGCCGACGTCAAAGCCGACCCGGCGAAGTACCCGCTGGTCAGCTACTCCCCCGCCAACCCGCTCGGCTACAACGCCGTCTACGGCCTCGAACACGTCCTCGGCGCCGGCACCGTCAACGGCTACCTCACGACGTACGGCCCGCACACCAAGAACTTCGACGAAGGCCTGGACGGACTGACCTACCTGGCCGGCGGCGGCGCCTCCTTCGGCTGGCTGTCCAGCGGGCTGGCCCAGGCCGTCGTCCCGCAGTACAAGGGCCTGATCAAGTACGGCTACATGACGGACGCCACCCCGCTGACGCCGCGCCTGATCTCCCAGACCGCTGGCGCGGCCTCGTCGGCCTCCGCCCAGCTGTTCCTGGACTTCGTCTACAGCGATCCCGGTCAGCAGGTCATGTGCGCGGCCGGGATGGAGGCGTCGATGAACGGCTTCAAGCCCGCGACCGGGTGCACCGCGGACCTCACCGATCTGGCCACGCACGTCAACCCGAGCACCGAGTTCCTGGTCCCGGTCACGCAGGACGTGGTCAACCAGCAAAAGGCCATCACCGACAGCTGGAACAAGGCCCTCGGCCACTGAGCACCATGGCAACCCGCACCCTCGACGAAGCCGTCCCGGTCGCCGCCCGCGGCCGGAACCGGCGCCGGCGCCTGCCGTCCGCACCGGGCCAGTACCTGGTGTGGGCCGGAGTCGCCGTGCTGACCCTGGCGCCGCTGGTCCCGCTGGTGATCACCTCGCTGCGGTCCAAGCCCTACTACCTGCCCGGCGGCGTGTTCAGCACGGACGCCTACCGGCAGCTGTTCGCCGACCCGGCGTTCCGCAGCGCGGCCGTCAACACCCTGCTGTTCGCGGTCACGACCACCACGCTCGCGGTCGCGCTCGGCGCCGCGCTCGCCGTCTTCATCACCCGCACCGACCTGCCCGGCAAGCGCTGGCTGGGCCCGGCCCTGCTGGCCCCGCTGCTGATCCCGCCGCTCGGGCTGATCGTCGGCTGGGAGTCGCTGTACGGGCCGGCCGGCTACCTCACCCAGTTGTGGCACAAGAACCTGCACCTGCCGGTCTGGAACCTGACTTCCATCCCCGGCATGTCAGTACTCGGAGCCGTGGTCACGCTCCCGATCGCCTATCTGACGTGCAAGGCGGTTCTGGAGAGCGCCGACGGAGCGTTGGAGGACGCGGTCCGGGCGTCCGGCGGCAGCGCGATCCGCGTCCTGCGCACCGTGACCGCGCCGATGCTGCGCACCGCGCTGCTGGACTCCGGGATGCTCATCTTCACCCTGTGTCTGGAGGTCCTGGGCATCCCGCTGTTCCTGGGCCGCCCGGCGAACATCAGCTTCATCGCCAGCTACCTCTACGACACCTGGTCCAACAGCACCGTCCCGGACCCGCCGATCGTCTCGGCCGGCGCGATCCTGCTGCTGGTCGTCGCCTCGGCGCTGCTGATCGTCCGCGGCAGGCTGCTGCGACACTCGGCCCGCTACACCGCCGGCGCCCGGGCCACCCCGCCCGCGCGCGCCCTGGAGTTGGGCCGCTGGCGCCGTCCGATCTCGGTCCTCATAGCCGCTTTCGTGGCCGTCACGTCCGTGATCCCGTTGCTCGGCCTCGGCCTGATGTCCTCGGTCACTTCGCTGACGACGCTGGTCGCGCCGTGGCACCTGTGGACCGGCGGCAACTGGAGCCAGACCTGGTCGGACCCCACGCTGCACCGGGCGATCTCCGACAGCCTCCTCGTCGCGGTGATCGGCAGCGTGGCCACCGTGGCGTTGGTCGCCGTCGCCACCGTCGTCGCCGGCCAGTCGCGGTTCCGTCTGCGCCGCACCCTGCCCGCGCTGCTGGTCTATCCCCGGGCCACGCCCGGCATCGTGTTCGGCGTCGGATTCTTCTGGCTGTTCCTGATCGTGGACTGGCCCGGAGCCATGCTGCGCAACAGTTTGTGGGGCGAGCTGTTGGCGCTGAGCGTGCGCAACATGACCCTGTCGTACATCATCATCGCCCCGGCGCTGGCCCGGATCAGTCCGGAGCTGGCCAAGGCGGCCTCGACGGCCGGCGCGGGCTGGTGGACCACGACGCGCCGGATCACCCTGCCGCTGCTGCGGCCGGCGATCCTCAGCGCGGTGGTGCTGATGTTCGTCACCCTGGTCAGCGACTACGACCCGGTGGTGTTCCTGGCCAAGCCCGGTACCGAACTGCTCGGCACCACCATGTTGCAGACCTGGGGCAAGGGGCTGCCCGGCCCGGTCGCCGCCCTGGCCCTCATCCAAGTCCTCCTGGTCGCCGTGGCGCTCGCGATCGGCCTCGGCCTCGGCTCGACACTGCGGAAGAAGGCCCGCCATGCCTGAGATCTCCATACGTTCCCTGACCCAGACCTTCGGTGCCGCCCGCGTCCTGGACGACGTCAGCTTCACCGTGCCCGACGGGCAGTTCGTCACCCTGCTCGGGCCGTCGGGTTGTGGGAAGACCACGACCCTGATGTCGATCGCGGGGTTCCAGACCCCGTCGCACGGCACCATCCGCCACGGCGATCGCGTGCTGTTCGACGCACAGCAGCGCCGCAACGTCCCGGCCGAGCGCCGCGAGTTGGGGGTGGTGTTCCAGTCCTACGCGCTGTGGCCGCACCTCACGGTCGCAGCCAACGTCGGCTTCCCGCTCAAGGTCCGGCGCACCGACCGGGCCGAGATCAGGAAGCGGGTCGCGGAGGTCCTGGAGCTCGTCGAGCTGAGCCACCGCGCCGACGCGCATCCCCATGAGCTGTCGGGAGGACAGCAGCAGCGCGTCGCCCTGGCCCGCGCGCTGGCGCACGGCCCGACCGCGTTGCTGCTGGACGAGCCGTTCTCCAACCTGGACGCCAAGCTGCGCGACCGGGCCCGCGACTGGCTCGGCGCCCTGCACCGCGAACTCGGCATCACGACCGTCTTCGTCACCCACGACCAGACCGAGGCACTGGCCATGAGCGACCAGATCCTGGTGATGAACGGCGGCCGGATCGTGCGGGCCGGTCCACCGCTGGAGGTCTACCGACGACCCGGCAGCCGCTTCGTCGCCGAGTTCCTGGGCCGCTGCAACTTCGTGACCGGGACCGCGCACCACGTCGACGCCGACGTATACGTGCTGGAGGCGCCGGGCCTGCCCGGCGGCGTGCGGTTCCGCGCCGATGCCGCGCCGGGACCGGGAACGGTCACCGTGGCCGTGCGGCCCGAGTCGCTGTCGGTCTCGGCGCTCGCGGCGGGCACCACGGGATCCGGCTGGGAAGGGCAGGTCACGCACAGCACCTTCCTGGGTGAGCACTTCTTGCTCACCGTGCAGGTCGGACCGCAGGTGCTGCAGGTGTTGGCCCCTCAGCCGCCGACCACCGGAAACGTCCAGGTCAGCGTGGTCGACGACGCGGCCAGCCCGGTCACCGACGAGGTGGAGACGTTTGACAAATTTGCTGTAGCAGAAATCGAATAGGACCATGACGCTCCCGGAACTCAGCTCGCAGTCGCTCGCCGACCAGGCCTACAAGGCGCTGCGGGCGGCGATCGTCCAGGGCGACCTGCCCTGGGGCGACAAGATCACCGAGCGCGGCCTGGCCGCCAGCCTGGGGGTGAGTCCGACGCCGGTCCGGGAGGCCTTGCGCCGGCTGGAACAGGAACAGCTCGTCGAACGGACCGGGCCGCGATCCCTGCGCGTAGCCACCGTCTCCCCGCAGGCGCGATCCGAGAGCGGGACCATCGAGGCGGCCCTGGAAGGAGTGGCCGCGCGCTTCGCCGCCGAGAAGGCCACGAAAACGCACCTGGAACGGATGCAGCAACTCCTCGACGCCGCCGACGACGCCGCCGTCATCCTGCGCGAGGACCGCGACGCCGGCCGGGCACTGACTCCCGACCAGGTGGAGCGGATCTTCAACGCGGTCCGCGACTTCCACGCCCAGATCGAGCTCGCGGCCGACAACATCCAGCTGACGCGAACCCTGGCCCAGGTCCGCGCCTTCAGCCGCTCCGAACGGCTGAAGGTCGCCGCCGCCCAGCTCAACGCGGGCGCGACCAGCCAGATCCAGCGCTACGGCCAGCACCACCAGATCCTCGCGGCGCTGCGTGACCGGAACAGCGACCTGGCCGAACAGCTGGCGCGGGTCCATGCCCTGTCCTCGGCGGGCGACCTCGCAGGCTGGGACGCCTAAGCCAGGACTGGGGACGCCGCTTTGTCTCCCCGACGCGGCCTCTCCTCGCATTGTTGCTATAGCAAATTGCAAAGAACGGAGAACGACACCATGGAGATCAGGATCCTGGCCCCCACCGGGGCCCTCGGCGCGGGCTTCCCCGTCGAGTCGCTGGACCGCGGAGTCGCCCTGCGACCGCACGTCATCGCCTGCGACGCGGGCTCCACCGACAGCGGACCGTACTACCTCGGCGCCGGGCAGCCGAAGCTGTCCCGGGAGGCTGTCGGCCGCGATCTACGGCTGCTGCTTAAGGCCCGTGACACGCTCGGTGTGCCACTGATCATCGGGTCCTGCGGCACGAGTGGCCGCGATGTCGGCGTCGATCTGGTGGCCGACATCGCCCGCGAGATCGCGCAGCAGGAAGGCCTGGGGTTCAAGCTCGCCCTCATCTACGCCGACCAGGACCCTGACTACCTCACCAAGCGTTACGACCAGGGCCGCGTCCGTCCGTTGCAGCCAGCGCCACCGATAGACGTCAGCACCCTGACCGAGAGCCATGTGGTCGGCATGATGGGCGTCGAGCCGATTCAGCAGGCACTGCGCGACGGCGCCGAGGTGGTGCTCGCCGGGCGCGCCAGCGACACCGCCCTGTTCGCGGCGCTCCCCCACGCGATGGGCGCCGACCCCGGCCTGACCTGGCACGCGGCCAAGACCGTCGAGTGCGGCGCGGCCTGCGCCGTCCCGCCGAGACCCGACGGCCTGTTCGTCCACCTGCGCGACGACCACTTCGACGTCCAGACGCTCGACCCGTCCGTCCGGCTCACGCCGCACTCCGTGGCCGCGCACACCCTGTACGAGAACGCCAACCCGTATCTGATCACGGAGCCGTCGGGCGTCCTGGACACCTCGAACGCCACCTACACCGCGGTCGACGAGCGGACGGTGCGCGTCGCCGGCGCCGAATACGTGCCCAGCGACACCTACACGATCAAGTTGGAGGGTTCACGCCTGGTGGGGTACCAGACCATCGCGATCGGCGGCATCCGCGACCGTGTGGTCATCGAGCAGCTGCCGGCGCTGCTTCCCATGGCGAAGGAGTACTTCCGGGCCAAGATCCGAGACGTGTTCGGCGGGCGTGTCGACCCCGACGTCATCGACATCGACTACCGCCTGTACGGACAGGACGCGGTGCTCGGCGCCAATGACCCCGACCGCGATCAGCCCGTCCACGAGCTCGGCGTGCTGATCACCGTCACGGCGCCGACCCAGGCCGTCGCGCACGCCATCTCCACCTTCGTCGCGCACTCCAGCTCCCATCTGCCGATCCCCCAGTACGAGGGTCTGGCCAGCACCATCGCGTTCCCGTTCTCACCACCGGAGATCGACCGCGGCCCGCTGTACGAGTTCACGCTGAACCACGTCGTCGAACCCACCGACCCGCACGAGATGTTCCGCACCGTCCACGAAGAGGTGAAGCCCTGATGCGCCTGCTCGACCTGTGCTCCCTGATCCGCTCCAAGAACGCCGGGCCGTTCGTCCTGACCTTCGACTTCATGTGCCGCGACACCGCGAGCTACGAGGCGCTGCGTGGCTCCGGCGTGCTGACGCCCGAGCTGTTCGCCGAGCTCTACGGAGGCGATCCCGCCGAGGTCCTGGTGGTCCACCACGACCGCGCCGAGGCGGTCAAGGTCTCCATGCCGCGACCGGTACGCCAGGGGGATCTGCGCGACTCCGACAGCTACGGCGGCCAGTTGTACGCGCCGCTGGTCGATCTGGAGGTTCCGGTGCCGATCGCAGCTTCCGAGCAGGTCTGACTCAACGTCCGTACCCCCGTCTCAGGGCCCTTCGACGCACTTCCTATGGCCGAGGCAGGACGGCCATGGCCGTCTCGGCGATCGCACGCAGCGATTCAGGACTGCTACCGCCCTTGCCCAGGGCCTCGATCCCGCGCAACACGGCCAGCAGGAGTCCGGCGAGATGGCCCGGGTCGGCGTTCGGGTCGATCTCGCCCGCCCGCTGCGCCCCGGCGACACAGGAGGCGATCAGCTCCTCGATGGCCGCGAAGGTGCGGCGGGCCGTGGCCACGACGGCCGGGTCCTGTCCCGAGAGCTCGGCGGTGCCCTTGGCGAGCAGGCAGCCGCGCCGACACACGTCTGATGCGGTGGCGTCCGCGACCGCCGCGACATGTGCGCGCAACCGCTCGTAGGCGCCGGCATCCGGGCCTTCCAGCTGCCGGCGCACGCCTTCGACCATGGCGGCGCTGTACTTGTCGAACGTACGCAAGAACAGCTGGTGCTTGTCGCCGAAAGCGCCGTAGAGGCTGCCCTTCCCCAGGCCGGTGGCGGCCGCGATGTCGTCGACCCGCGCCGCCGCGTAGCCCGTCGCCCAGAACTGGTCCCTGGCGACGCGCAAAACCTCGTCTTCGTCAAAGCTCCGGGGACGCGCCATGCCCTTACGATACCGGTTCTTGACCACCCAGTCCAGAATGAGCTACGTTCTGGACTAGTCAGTCAAGAACCACGAAAGGACAGGCGTCATGAGCCCCATGGACGGAAAGACAGCCCTGGTCACCGGAGCCTCGGCCGGGATCGGACAGGCCATCGCCCAGCGCTTCGCCGACGACGGCGCCCGCGTCTACATCACCGGCCGGCGCGCGGACGAACTCGAAGCCGCGGCGAAGGACATGGGCCCCAACGCGATCCCGGTCCAGTCGGACGTCTCCCGCGCCGCCGACCTCGACCGCGTCATGGACGTCATCCGCGGTGACGGCCGACGGCTCGACGTCGTGGTGGCCAACGCCGGCCTGGGCGACGGCACGAGCCTGACCGACGTCACCGAGGAGCAGTTCGACCACGTCTTCGGCGTGAACACCAAGGGCAGCCTGCTGACCGTGCAGAAGGCCCTGCCCCTGCTCGCGGAGACCGCGTCGGTGATCCTGCTCGGCTCCACCACCATCCACCAGGGCGTCGACCGCATGGGCGTCTACGCCGCGTCGAAGGCCGCCGTCCGCAGCCTCGGCCGCACCTGGGCCGCCGAACTGGCCCCTCGCGGCGTGCGGGTCAACGTCATCACGCCGGGCCCCATCGCCACCCCCGCCATCGAGGGCCTGGCCACGAGGTTCGGCCAGAGCACAGAGGACCTCCACAGCGCGCTCGCCAGTCAGGTCCCGCTGCGCCGCATGGGCCGCCCCGAGGAGGTCGCAGCGCTGGCCGCCTTCCTCGCCGGGCCGGAGAGCTCGTTCATCACCGGCGCCGAGCACTTCGTCGACGGCGGACAGGTGCAGGTCTGAGCGCCCTGGACGAAGAGATCCGCAGACAAAGAGATGCGCAGTGGTCTGTATCCGGAGGGAACCGCGAGGGCTCAGCTCGCGAGCACCACGTCGATGAGCGCCCGCGCGGCGGCCGAGGAGCGGCGTTCGGCCGGGGTCAGGAGTGAGACCTCGAACTCCCGCGTCGGAGCCACCGGGCGCAGCGCCACCGGGCGGGATCCGACGGTCAGCGAGGGGCTGAGGAACGCGTAGCCGAAGCCGGCGCGGACCAGGTCGACGGCGGTCGGGATGTCGGTCACCTCGACGGCGATCACGCGGTGCAGGCCCGCGCCCAGGAACAGGCGGTCCACGCCGTTCCGGATGCCCCAGCCGACCGGGAAGTCGACGAAGCGCGCGCCGTCGAGCTCGTCGAGCGGGACGACGTCCCGGTCGGCGAGCGGGTCGTCGGCGGGGCAGGCCAGCCGCATCGGCTCGGAGGCCAGCCGGTGCGCCGTCACGCCGGGCGGGTACTCGCCGGGAAGCGCGGCGAACGCCATGTCCAGATCCCCGTCGGCGACGCGGGCGGCCAGTTCGGCCGATCCCTTCTGCGCGGTGATGGGGATGATCCGCACCGCCGGGCGCTCCCGGTGGTAGCGCATCAGCATCGCGGCCATGTCGATCAAGTGCAGAGAGTGCATGATGCCGACCCGGACCGTGCCGCGCAGGCCGCCCTGCGCGGCGGCGACCGCGTCCCGCGCCACGTCTACCGCGGACAGGACGTTGCGCGCCTCGGCGAGCAGGGCGCGGCCGGTGTCGGTGAGCTCCACCTGGTGCGTGGTGCGGTCGAAGAGCCGTCCGCCGAGCTCACGCTCCAGGGACCGGATCGAGACCGACAGCGTCGACTGGACCAGGTGCAGCCGGGCGGCAGCACGGGTGAAGCCGCGCTCCTCGGCGACCGCGACGAAGTGCTCCAGGTGCCTGAGCTCCACGTTTATGTCTCTCATCGATGATCGTGATGATTTCTTTTCGTTGTACATCATAAGCGTTGGCGCGCACGCTAGTCGCATGACAGTGATTTCGAATGGAACCTCGGCGCCGTCGGGTTCGGCGGCGGCAACGGCGACCCGGGACGCCGATCACGCCCGCCGGCGCCGCCATCACTCGTTCGGGTTCTGGGCCGCGGCGGCCGCCTTCCTGGTGAACATGGGCTTCTCGGCGGTGCCCACCCCGCTCTACGTCCTCTACCAGCGCCGCGACCACTTCTCGACGATCACGCTCACCGTCGTCTTCGGCGCCTACGCGATCGGCGTGGTCGCCAGCCTGTTCTTCGGCGGCCACCTGTCGGACCGGCTGGGCCGCAAGCGGGTGCTGGTCCCGGCGCTGCTGGTGAACGTGGTCAGCGGCCTGATCTTCGTGCTCGCACCGAGCCTGGCCGGACTGCTCGTGGCCCGCGTCGTCTCCGGCGTCTCGATCGGCCTGACCACCGCGACGGCCACCGCCTACCTGTCCGAGCTTCACCGCGAGCGGCTCGCCCACGGATCGGAGTCCACGCGCTCCTCCCAGACGGCACGCTCCTCCCAGACAGCACGCTCCTCTCAGACAGCACAGATCGTGGCGACCGCCGCGAACCTCGGCGGCATCGGCGTCGGCCCGCTGATCGCCGGACTCCTCGCGCAGTACGCGCCGCAACCGCTGCGCCTGTCGTACTACGTGTTCGGCGCGACGCTCCTGGTGCTGTCCCTGTTCATCGCCCTCTCCCCCGAGACCACCGACCGCCCCGAGCCGATGCCCCGCTACCGCCCGCAGCGCATCGCGGTGCCGCCGCACGCCCGCCCCATGTTCCTCGCCGCCACGGCGACCGGCGCGGCCACGTTCGCCGTCTACGGCGTCTTCACCTCGCTGGCCCCGTCGTTCCTGGCCGGCACCCTGCACCAGACCTCGCACGCGGTGGCCGGCGCGGTGGCCTTCACCGCCTTCGCCGCCGGCGCGCTCGCCCAGATCGCGATGAGCCGCGCGGGACTGCGCACCACGCTCCGCACCGGCCCGCTGCTGCTGATCCCCGGCCTGGCCCTGATGATCGCTGGAATGTGGCTGCCGGACCTCACCACCTTCGTGATCGGCGGCGCCCTGGCCGGCGCCGGCGCCGGGATCTCCTTCCGCGCCGCGATCACCGCCGCCGCCTCGACCGCCGCCCCGGAATCCCGGGCAGAGGTCCTGGCAGGGTTCTTCCTCGGTGCCTACGTCGGCCTGACCGTGCCGGTGGTCGGCCTGGGCATCGCGACCCAGCACGTCTCCGCCCGCAGCGCCATGGTGGTGTTCGCGGCGCTGGTCATCGTCGCCGTGGTGGCCTGCACGCGGGTGGTGCGGGTGGCCGCGGACAAATAAGACCGACGACTGAGACCGCTGATCACCTGAAGCGTTTGACCAGCCAGAGCCTTCGACCAGCTAGAGAGCATCTCTTGACAGCGCTCGTCGCACGCGAGTTCACTCCTGTCCCTGAGAGCGCTCTCCAGCGCTGGTATCACAGACATCCGCTACGAAGGCTAGGTGGAATGTGATTCAACGTAAACGTTTCCGCTTCCCGCGCACCCTGGGGCGCGCGGGCCGGACTCTGACGATCGCGGCGGCGGCGTTGGGCCTGGTGACAGCCTCCGCCCTCACCGCGTCGGCATCCGCGCCGCGCGCCGCGTCCGCGTCCGGTTCCACCTCCGCGATCGCCGCACACCAGAGTCCTGCGACGCTCCCGCCCACCGGCGGCGCCCTCGGCCCGAACGTGATCGTGTTCGATCCGACGATGTCTCAGGCCTCGATCCAGAGCACACTGAACACGATCGCGACCCAGCAGGTCCCGAACCAGTTCGGCACCGAGCGCTACGCCTTGCTCTTCAAGCCCGGGACCTACGGCTCCGTCGCGGATCCGCTGATCTTCCAGGTCGGCTACTACACCAGCGTCGCCGGCCTGGGCCCGACTCCGGACCGCACGGTCATCAACGGCTCGCTCGACGTCTACAACCAGTGCCTCGGCAGCCAGACCAACTGCAACGCCACCGACAACTTCTGGCGCTCGGTGACGAACCTGACGATCAACGTCGCCGGCGGGAACGGCTGCCAGGCGAACACCGAGTTCTGGGCCGCCTCGCAGGCCTCTCCGCTGCGCCGGGTCGTCGTCAACGGCAACGTGAGCCTGATGGACTACTGCGACGGCTCGCCGGACTACGCCAGCGGCGGCTTCATCGCCGACTCCCGGTTCACCGGCGGCACGGTCATCAACGGCTCGCAACAGCAGTACATCACCCGCGACACCGCCCTCGACGGCTGGACCAACGGCGTCTGGAACCAGGTCTTCTGCGGGGACCCCGGCGCTCCGGCCCAGAGCTTCGCCGCGAACTCCGGAGACCCCGGCGGCCCGGCCCCCTACACGACGCTGGCCACCTGCCCGGTCACCAAGGAGGCCCCGTACCTCTACCTCGACGACTCCGGCCAGTACCGGGTCTTCGTCCCCTCGCTCCAGAAGAATTCGAGCGGACCGAGCTGGGCCGCGGGCCCCACTCCCGGGGCCTCGCTACCGCTGAGCAAGTTCTACGTCGTGACCCCGGCAAGCACCGTCACGCAGATCAACACGGCGCTGCTGGTCGGCGACGACCTGCTGTTCACCCCGGGCGTCTACAACGTCCCGCGGACGATCCACGTCCTGTGGCCGAACACGCAGATCGTCGGCCTCGGCTTCCCCACCCTCGTCCCGACCGACGGCAACGTCACCATGGACGTCGCCGACACCGGCGGCACCACGCTGTCCGGCCTGATCTTCGACGCCGGACCGGTCAAGTCGCGGGCCCTGCTCGACGTGGCGCCGCTGCCCTTCCCGGTCAGCCACGCCGACGACCCGATCTCCGTCGACGACGTGTTCTTCCGGGTCGGCGGCGCGACCGCCGGCACCGTGACCGACGCCTTCGTGGACAACAGCAACGGCTCCATCCTCGACGACGTCTGGATCTGGCGCGCGGACCACGGCGCGGGCGCCGGGACCTGGACCTCCGACCAGGCCGACACCGGTCTGACCGTCAACGGGAACGCGGTCACGGCCTACGGCCTCGCGGTCGAGCACTTCCAGAAGAACGAGACGGTCTGGAACGGACAGCAGGGCACTGTCATCTTCTTCCAGAACGAGAACCCGTACGAGGTGCCGAACCAGGCCTCGTGGATGGCGAGCCCGACGCAGAACGGCTATCCCGCATTCCTGGTCGGCAAGCACGTGAAGACCTTCCAGGGCTACGGCATGGGCAGCTACACGTTCTTCAACCAGGGCGTGGACATCCAGAACTCGATGGCGTTCCAGGCGCCGTCGAGCCCCGGAGTCCAGTTCCACGACATCCTGTCGGTGTTCCTCACGGGCTCCGGCGGCATCCAGTCGGTCATCAACGGCAAGGGCGCACCGGTCAGCTCGACGTTCGTCGGGCCGAGCGACGTCGTCTCGTACCCTTAGCAGTACCCGTAACAGAGTACTGATTTCTCGGGCCAGGCCGCCGCGAGGCGGCCTGGCCCCTTTGCTCAGACCCGCAGCGTCTTCAGCGCCCCGGCCCAGGCCTCAAGCTGGTCGAACAGGACCGTGGCGGCGTCATCGTGCTGCGGGCCCGGGTGGAAGACGGAGAAGTTCTCGAAGTCGGTGAACATCGAGAAGGACAGCTGCTGACGGACCGTGGCCATCTGGAGCTCGCTGGCGATCGCCCGCAGGTGCTCGATGGCCCGGGCCCCGCCGAGGGATCCGTAGGAGACGAAGCCGGCCGCCTTGTTGTTCCACTCCGCGTGCAGGTAGTCGATCGCGTTCTTCAGCACGCCGGACGTGGAGTGGTTGTACTCGGGGCTGACGAATATGAACCCGTCGAACGCGGCGATGGTCGCGGCCCAGGCCTTGGTGTGCTCCCCCGCGTACTGGCCCATGGCCGGCGGCAGGGCCTCGTCCAGGTGCGGCAGCGGGTAGTCGGCCAGGTCCACCAGCTCGTACTTCGCGCCGGTGCGCGCCGCGGCCTTCTCCATGACCCAGTCGGCCACGGCCTTGCCGTTGCGGCCGGGCCGGGTGCTGCCGAGGATGACCGCGATCTTCAAGTCGCTCATGATGCTTCCGTTCTGTGAGTGTGCTGGAGGGAGTGTGCTGGAGGCGGGGTCGCCGCGCTCCACGATAAACGGACTTTACCCCGATTAACATTCCCGCCGGTACCATGGCCCCCATGGACCGCCCCGTTCTGCCTCTGGGCTCACCGCCCATAGGTGCACCGCCGACCGAACGCGCCGACGCCGTGCGCAACCGCAAGCACCTGCTGGCCACGGCCCGCGAGATGCTGGCCGAACAGTGCGGCTCGGACGGCCTGACCATGGACGGCCTGGCCGAACGGGCCGGGCTCGGCAAGGGCACAGTGTTCCGCCGGTTCGGCACCCGCGCGGGGATCTTCCAGGCGCTACTCGAAGACGACGAGCGCGACTTCCAGGAGCAGGTGCTGGCCGGACCCGCGCCGCTGGGCCCCGGCGCCCCGGCGATGGACCGCCTGATCGCCTACGGCGAGGCCAGGATCGCCTTCATGATCAGGAACCGCGACATCGCGCGCGCCACCCTCGACGGCCGGCAGCCGATTCCGGCCGGGACGGAGTCGCCGCTGTCCCGGACGCACATCCGCATGCTGTTGGGGCAGCTGCAGCTCGACGGCGCCGACCTGGAGATGCTCGCCATCCAGCTCACCGCCGCCTTGGACGGACCCATGCTGCTCTACCTGTCGTCCTCCGACCTCACCGAGCCCACCGGCATCGAGGACCGGATCGGCCAGGCCTGGCAGGACCTCATCCGGCGCCTGTGCGGCGCATAGTCCGCGTGTCCTCTGGCCTCCGCCCATGAAGCGGGGTAAAGTCCGCTTGGAGACGAGGAGGCCCCGCCACGCCCCGTGGCAGGCCGGTGGACCGACGGATTGGACAACGAGACCATGCCTCTCACCGGGGAGTACCAGCCCAGCGCGTTCGACTTCAGCCGCGACCAGGTCGAGCTCTACGAACGCTCCGGAGGCACCGAGGGCACGGAGAACCAGGGCAAGCCGGTCATCGTGCTGACCTCGGTGGGCGCCAAGTCCGGCAAGCTGCGCAAGACACCGCTGATGCGCGTCGAGCACGACGGCGAATACGCGGTCGTCGCCTCCCTCGGCGGCGCGCCCAAGCACCCCGTCTGGTTCTACAACCTGACCGCGAACCCGCACGTGGAGCTCCAGGACGGCCCGGTCAAGAAGGACTACCAGGCCCGGGAGGTCCACGACGAGGAATACGAGACCTGGTTCGAGCGCGCCGTCGCCGTCTGGCCGGACTACGCCGAGTACCAGAAGAAGACCAGCAGGAAGATGCCGATCTTCGTCCTCACCCCGTTCCAGGCATAAGAACGCGCGCCCAACCGGAACACGTCGCGCGGCGAGTCAGTCGGCCCGGAGAACGTTCGCCCAGGGCTCGTCGACCTCGGCCAGACCCAGCACCGCGACCACGTTGTCGAGCATTCCGGCGCCGAACCAGCGCCGGACGGCTTCGTCGTCGCCGCCGAGCAGGTCTCGGACGGTGTCGACCTGCTTGGCGTAGCACCGACGCACGGCCTGCGCCACCAGCGGCTCGCCGGCAGCGCAGTTCGCGTGCATGAGGAAACGCAGGATGGCCGGGTCCGCGACGAGGGCGGCGTAGCCGCCGCGCGCCGCGTCCAGCGCCGCCTCGGATCCCGGCCCGGCCCCGCCCGGAGCCGGCGAGTGCGCGAGCAGGGTTTCGGTCATCACGACGGACACGTGGTCGACAGCCGCGGCGAACAATGCTTCCTTGTTCGCGTACAGGCGGTAGAGATAGGGCTGCGAGACGCCGACCCAATCGGCGATCTCGTGCGTCGTCGTGCCGTAGAAGCCCTTTTGCGCGAAGCAACCGACCGCGGCGGCCACGATGGCCTGACGTCGTTCGTCGCTCTTCGTGCTAGTGCCGGCGGCGGGCATGGGCATCAGTTAAACACGGCCGTTCCTCAGCTTCCAAAAGTCACGCCGAGCTCTGGAACCGCCGGGACCGCCGCGACGTCGTCCGGCGTCAGGGCCTCGATCGCCACCAGCGGGTTCCAGTAGTCGAGGTAGTGCGTGATGAGCCCGTCGCCATCGGTCCGGACGACGGAGATGCACGTCTGCCCGTACGGCTTGCCGGTCGGCAGCGCAGTGCCCTTCGAACGGAATTCCGCGATCGCCAGACGCGGGTCGACCGTGTCGTGGAACACCAGGTCGACGAACTCGACGTCGAACGTCTCAGGAAAATGACTCATGTGCTCCAACAACGCCTCGCGCCCCTTCACCTGCCGAGGCACGCCGGCCGGCGCGTACGGGAACTCAAGCACCCCGTCCGGGGCGAACAGCGCCACCCACTCGGCCGTGCTCCCCGCGGCGGTGAGGCGCAGATGCTCGGCCACGGCGTGCTGCGCGGCGGTGCGGCGGCTGGCGCCGTCTTCCTTGGCTGTCATGCTCACTCCTAGGTTAGTGGTCGCTCTATAACTTACTCCCCGGTGTCAACGCCGCGCAGATACGACGGCGTGGCCAGCATGTTGCCGGTGACGGCGGCGACGAAGGCGGCGGTGATCGGGTCCGGCCGGACGCGCGTGTAGACGGACAGTTCGCGGCTGACCGGCGGCTCCGGCCACAACAGCTTGCCGGCGAAACCCGGCGGCACGACGTTGCCGGGGACGAGCGTCAGCCCCAGTCCCTCCTGAGCCAAGGACAGGGCCGAGGGTGCCTGTTCGGTGCGGATCGCGGGGAGCGGCTCGAACCCGGCCGCCCCGCACGCGGCGTCGAGGATGTCGCACAGTCCGCTCGGCGGGGTGAAGTGCACCCACTGTCGCCCTGCCAGGTCGGCGAGGCGGACAGCGCCTCCGGTCTGGCCGAGGTCGCTGTCGGCCGGAGCGGCGATGACGAACTCTTCGACGCCGATCACCTCGACGGGGCCGCTCCAGTTCGGCGGGGTGGGACCGACCGCGACGTCGGCCTGTCCGGCCTCCATGGCGGCGATGAGGTCTTCGGTGCGACGGAATTCGACGAGGCGGACCTGGACGTCCGGATAGCTGGCGCGCCAGTGGTGCAGGGCTTTGGGCAGAACGCCGACGCTGATCGAGTACAGAGTGCCGACATGCAGCTCGCCGGCGTCCACCCCCGAGGCGCGCTTGGCCGCGCTCGCCGTACGTTCGGCGTGGGCGAGGCTGGCCCGGGCGTGCGGCAGAGCCGTTCGGCCCGCCGGGGTGAGGCGGATGTCGCGCGGCAGACGCTCCAGGAGCGGGCCGCCCAGTTCTCGTTCCAGCGCCTGGATCTGGTGCGACAGACCGGGCTGGGAGACGTGCAGCTCGGCGGCGGCCGCGGTGAAGGATCCGGTGTCGACGACGGCGACGAAGTATTCGAGCTGACGCAAGGTGACTGCCATGCAGCCAAGTTATCGCAATCAGAACTTCTACAAGTTGGACATATGGAAACGGCGCGCGGAGGATGAACGCATCCGGTTCGGCATGACGCTGAGCCACTTGATGATCACGGAGTCCGCCATGTCTTCCGGTCGCTTCCCGCACCGCGCGGTGCGCGCGTTGGCCGTCTCAGGGTGCGCAGGTCTGCTCGCACTCACCGCCGCGTGCGGTGCCGGCCATCCGGCAGCCAAGCAGGCGTCAGCCGCCGCACCGAACGGTGTGGCACTGGCTGCGCAGGCCAGCGATATGCACCATACCCCCGGTCCCAATCCGTACCAGTACTTGCCGCGCGTGCCGTCCTTCGATCTCGACAGCACCACGGTGAAGAACGGCAGACCGCTGCCGGCCGCCCAGCAGTCCGGCGTGTTCGGAGCCCCCGGCGGCAAGGACATCTCGCCGGAGCTGTCGTGGTCGGGCTTCCCCAAGGCGACCAAGAGCTTCGTGGTCACCATGTACGACCCGCAGGCCCCGACCGGAAGCGGCTTCTGGCACTGGGTCGTGGCCGACATCCCGGCCGGCACCACCTCCCTGCCGCTGAACGCCGGGGCGCCGAACGGCACCGCGCTGCCGGCCGGCGCGCTGGAACTCGGCGGCGACTCCGGGATGCACCGCTACATCGGCGGCGCACCGCCGAAGGGCAGCGGCCTGCACTACTACTACATCACCGTCACCGCGCTGGACGTCCCGAAGTCCGGCGTCGGCGCGGATGCCAGCGGCGCGTTCCTCGGCTTCTCCATCGCAGGCCACACCATCGCCCGCGCGACGATCATCTGCCCGACCGAACTGAAGTAGTCCCGACCCACCATCGACGCTGTCGCCCCATAGGAGGGCCTTCCCATGCCTGATCTTCGCATCCTGGCCCTGCACGGCTACCACGGCAGCGCCGACACCCTGCGCCGGCAGATGCAACCGCTGGCGTCGTCCCTGCGCGGCGTGGATTTCGTGTACGTCGACGCCCCGTCGCTGGCCGAGCGGGACTTCGGCTGGTGGCACTCCCCCGCGCGCGGCTGGGACCGCAGCCGCGCGTGGGTTCTCGACCTGTTCGCGGCACAGCCCCGGTTCGACGGCGTCTTCGGCTTCAGTCAGGGTGCCGCGATGACCGGACTCCTGGCCGGGATGCGGGAAGCACACCGTGGCGATCGGCAGTCGCCGATCGCGTTCGACTTCGCCGTCATGGTCGGCGGCTTCAAGAACGACGCACCGCAGCACGCCGAGATCTACCGCCCCCGGTTCGCCGTCCCGTCGGTCCACATCATCGGCCACGCCGACCGGGTCATTCCCCCGCACGAGTCCCGGGACCTCGCCGACCAGTTCGTCGATCCCCTGATCCTGACGCACGCCGGGGGCCACGTCGTCCCGAACACCCCCGCGGTGGTCGACGGCCTCACCCGGTTCCTGGACCGCGTCCGGGCAGATCAGCCGGCAGGGCCGCCGGTACGCCTGTAACCGGCGTGTTATGCCCCGGCGGCGACAGTGGTGTGGTGAGATCCCCGCACCACGATAGGAGCCGCGCGTGTCGACCGTGAGCTCCTACTCCGCACGGCCGGCCCGCCACCGGTCCGGACCGACCCCGCAGCGGCCAGCCGGCCTGCCTGGCACAGGCCGGCTGTGGTCGCGGGCGTTGCTGCTGGTCATCTGGGCCGGTGTGCCGGCCGTCCTGGCACTGTGGTGGCAGAACACCATCCCCGGCTCGCTGCGCGGAGGCGGGGACTACGTGACCGCCGCCGGGCGCCTGACCGGCCTGCTGGCCGCCTACCTGCTGCTGGTCCTGGTCGCGCTCATGGCGCGCGTCCCCTGGCTGGAGAACCGGGTCGGCTCGGACGTGGTGGCGCGGTACCACCGGGCGCTCGGCGAGTACACCGTCGCGCTGGCGCTCGCCCACGCGGTGCTGATCATCCTCGGCTACGCGTGGCAGTCCGGCACCAATCCGGTCGCCGAGACCGGCACCGTCGTCCTGCACTACCCGGACGTGCTGCTGTCCGCCTTCGGCCTGGCCCTGCTGGTGCTGGTCGGGGTGGTCTCGGCGCGCGCGGTACGCCGCAAACTGCCGTATGAGACCTGGTATCACGTCCATCTGCTGGTCTACGCCGCCATCGCGCTCGCCTTCGCGCACGAGTTCGCCGTCGGCACGGACTTCTCAGCCTCGGCGCGCAACCGGCTGCTGTGGTCCGGCGCCCACATCGCGGTGGCCTCGGCGGTACTGGTCTTCCGGGTCCTGGTGCCGCTGCGCCGCTCGCTGCGGCACCAGGTGCGGGTGGCCCGCGTCGTGGCGCAGGGGCCGGGCGTGGTGTCGATCTACTTCACCGGACATGCTCTGGACGAGTTGGGCGCCGAGGCCGGCCAGTTCCTGCGCTGGCGCTTCCTGGCCCGCGGCCTGTGGTGGCAGTCGCATCCCTACTCGCTGTCCGCCGACCCGGAGCTGGGCCAGTGGCGGATCACGGTGAAGAACCTCGGAGACTCCAGTGCCGCGCTCACCCGGCTGCACCCCGGTACCCGGGTCTGGTTCGAGGGCCCCTACGGCACCTTCACCGAAAGGCGCCGCGACCAGGCCCGCAAGGTACTGCTGATCGCGGGCGGCGCCGGCATCACCCCGATCCGCGCGCTCTACGAGAGCCTGCCCGGCGCCGGCACCGACGTGATCCTCCTCTACCGCGCCTCGCACCCCGAGGACCTGGTCCTCTACCCCGAACTGGAGGACATCGCCCGCCTGCGCGGCTTCGGTCTCTACCCGGTGGTCGGCCCCCGCACCGGGCCCCGCGGCGACCCGCTGTCCGCCGCCCGCCTGCGTCACAGCGTGCCCGACATCGAGCAGCGGGACGTGTACCTGTGCGGACCGGCCGGGATGGCCGAGGCCGCCGAGGCGCAGCTGCGGCGGGTGGGCGTCCCACGGCGGCGGATCCACCGCGAAGCGTTCGAGTTCTAGGAGGGAAACCGCCATGCGCAAGACCACGATGGCGCTGGTCACCACCAGCGCCGGACTCGCGGTGATCATCGGGGCCAAGGCCGAGTCCGCCGGGGCCCCGAAGCCCGCGCTGACCGCCTCCGCCAAGCAGCCCGGCGCCTCCTCGCACGGGGGCGGCGCCCCCGCGAACTCCACCACCGGCTCCAGCGGCACCCCCTCAAGTGGCAGCTCGACCGGCGGCGCCGGCGGCCAACCGTCCAGTTCACCCAAGACCGTCGCGGTCAGCGGGAGCTTCACCGGCAGCGTGGTCGACACCCGCTACGGTCCGATGCAGGTCCAGGCCGTGCTGAGCGCCGGGAAGCTCACCGACGTCACCGTGCTCCAGCAGACCACCGGCGGCCACAGCTCCCAGATCGACTCCTACGCCCTGCCCCAGCTCAAGTCCGAGGCGATCAAGGCGCAGAACGCCAACATCGACGCCGTCTCGGGCGCCACCTACACCTCCGCCGGCTACGCGCAGTCCCTGCAGGCCGCTCTCGACGCGGCCCACCGGTGACCGTCATGCGGACCGCCGCACCTACCGCCGGCAGGCCCGGGTCCGCGAGAGGATGACCGCATGCGGATCCTGATCGCCGAGGACGAACAGCGCCTGGCCGCACGCATCGCCGAAGGGCTGCGGGACCAGGGCATGGCGGTGGACGTCAGCCACGACGGCGACGACGCCCTGTACAAGATCGACGTCAACGCGTCCTACGACGTCCTCGTGCTGGACCGCGACCTGCCCGGCGTCCACGGCGACGAGATCTGCCGCCGCCTGTCCGGCCGGGCCGACGCCCCCATGATCCTCATGCTCACCGCCCTGTCCGGGCCCGGCGACCGGGTCGACGGCCTCAGCCTGGGCGCCGACGACTACCTCGGCAAACCCTTCTCCTTCCCCGAACTCACCTTGCGCATCAGGGCCCTGGCCCGCCGTGGCCGCTCGCACACCGCCGTGCTCAGCCACGGCGACCTCACGATGGACACGCTGCGCCGCACCGTCCACCGCGCCGGCCGCCCGATCCCCCTGACCGCCAAGGAGTTCGCCCTGCTCCAGGTGCTGCTCACCGCGGACGGCGCCGTTCTCAGCCAGGAGCAACTCCTGGAGCGCGCCTGGGACGAGAACGCCGACCCGTTCACCAACACCGTCCGGGTCACGGTCAACCGGCTGCGCCG
Source organism: Catenulispora sp. GAS73 (assembly GCF_041262085.1). Classification (NCBI taxonomy): domain Bacteria; kingdom Bacillati; phylum Actinomycetota; class Actinomycetes; order Catenulisporales; family Catenulisporaceae; genus Catenulispora; species Catenulispora sp. GAS73. The sequence continues at coordinate 363,526 of NZ_JBGCCM010000003.1, read as the reverse complement.
CAAACTCGGGCCGCCAGAGCTGGTGGAGACCGTCGTCGGCGCCGGCTACCGGATCGTTCCATGACCGTCCGCCCGCCCAAGCCGCCCCGCTGGCTGCGGCTGCCGCCGCTGACCATCCGCACCCGCCTCACCCTCGCCTACGCCACGTTGTTCACCGTCGGCGGCACCGCGCTGCTGCTCACCCTCACCTTCGCCTTCTACCACGCGATCTTCACCCCGCTGCCCGCCAGCCAGATCCCCGGCCGCATGGACCCCGACCACGACCACTTCATCGGCCTCAGCGACCAGATCCGCGACTCCGCCGCCTCCCACCTGCTCCGCGACGCCTTCCTGCTGCTCCTGCTGGTCGTCGCCGTCTCCGCGCTGCTCGGCTGGTACGTCGCCGGCCGGATGCTGCGCCCCATCGCCGCGATCACCGCCGCCGCCCGGCGCGCCAGCCGGACGACCCTGCACGAACGCCTCAACCTCACCGGGCCCGCCGACGAACTCAAAGAACTGGGCGACACCTTCGACGCGATGCTGGAGCGCCTCGACACCGCGTTCGCAGCCCAGCGCCGCTTCGTCGCCAACGCCAGCCACGAACTGCGCACCCCCCTGGCCGTCACCCGAGCCGCCACCGAGGTCACCCTCGCCAAATCCGAACCCACCCAGGAACAGTGGCGCGGCATGGCCCAGGACGTCGCGCAGGCCACCGATCGCGCTCAGCGCCTGATCGAGGCCCTGCTCGTCCTGGCCCGCTCCGATCAGCACCTGACCGACGTCGAGGAAGACGACCTCGCCGACATCACCGCCGAAGCCCTCGACCACACCGCCGTGAGAGCCCAGGCGCGCGCCCTGCGTGTCGTGAGCCGACTGGATCCCGCGCCCCTGCGCGGCAACATCGCCCTGCTCGACATCGCGGTCACGAATCTGCTGGAGAACGCCGTCAAGTACAACGACGACGCCGGCCTGCTCCAGGTGAGCACCCGCGCCGTCCGCCACCCGGCCGAGGCCGCGCACCCCGGCGCCTGGGCCGAACTGACCGTCGCCAACGACGGCCCGCATCTCGAACCCGACACCGTGGAGCGGTTCTTCGAGCCCTTCCACCGTGGCGACCGGACCCGCCTGTCCAGCGCGATCCCCACCCCGGACGGCGCCGGCCTGGGCCTGTCCATCGTCGACGCCGTCATCCGCGCCCACGACGGCCTCCTGACCGCCGCCGCCCGCCCCGAGGGCGGCCTGACCATCACCGTGCTGCTCCCCGCGGCCGCGAACCTGCGCCGGAATTAACGCAGGATGTACAACCGCGTCATAGAGCGGTGACCAGCCGAGATGACTTTGGGTGATACCTGTCGATCGACAGGTATTCTCCAGTCCCGGTGAGGTCCGCGATGAGTCAGCACCCGAACGCCGCGCTACCCGCTCAACCCCTGTCCCCGGCCGGCCGCGACGCCGCGACGGGCCTCGCCGAGGCCGACGGTCTGGCCGCCCTCGGGTACCGCCAGGAGCTGCGCCGCGGAGTCGGCTCCTTCTCCTCCTTCGCCGCGGGGTTCTCCTTCGTCAGCATCCTGACCACGGTGTTCCAGCTGTTCGGCCTGGGCTTCGGATTCGGCGGCGCGGCGTTCTTCTGGACCTGGCCGCTGGTGTTCGCCGGGCAGATGCTCGTGGCGCTGAACTTCGCGGAGCTGGCCGCGCGCTGGCCGGTCTCCGGGGCGATCTACCAGTGGTCCACGCGGCTGGCCGGGAAGGTGTTCGGCTGGTTCACCGGCTGGACGATGATCGTCGGACAGATCCTCACGGTCGCGGTGGCCGCCGTGGCCCTGCAGGCGGTGCTGCCGAGCATCTGGGACGGGTTCCAGATCGTCGGCGGATCGCATGCCAATCCCACGCCGACATCCTCGACCGGCGCGGAGAACGCGGTGCTGCTCGGCTGCGTCCTGCTGGTCGTCACCACGGTCGTGACCATCGTGTCGGTGCGGGTCATGGCCCTGGTCACCAGCGCCGGCGTGGTCGTCGAACTGATCGGTGTCAGCGCGCTGATAGCCCTGCTGTTCTTCCTGCCGAAGCGGTCCGCGACCGTCGTCCTGCACACGACCGGCGCGGCCTCGGGCGGCTCGTACCTGTTCGCGTGGCTGGCCTCGGCGTTGATGGCCGCGTACGTCCTGGTCGGCTTCGACGCCGCCGGCGAGCTCAGCGAGGAGACCCGTGCCCCGCGCCGGACGACGCCGAAGACCATCGTGCGCGCCGTCGCCGTATCAGGGCTCGGCGGAGGCCTGCTGATCCTGGCCGGGCTGATCGCGGCGCCGAGCCTGACCGACGGGAACCTGGCCTCCGGCGGCCTGGCCTGGGTGGTCTCGCAGCGCTTCGGGTCGGTGTTGGGGCGGCTGCTGCTGTGCACGGTGGCGGTGGCGGTGTTCGCGTGCACGCTGGCCTGCCAGACGGCCGGATCGCGGATGGTGTTCTCGATGGCGCGGGAGAACGCGCTGCCGTTCTCCCGGACCCTGGCGAAGGTCTCGCCGCGCACCGGGACGCCGATCACCGCGAGCCTGGTCGTCGGAGTCGGGGCGGTGGCGGCGCTGGTGGTGAACATCGGCCAGACGGCGCTGTTCACGGCGCTGTCGAGCCTGTGCATCGCGATGCTGTATCTGGCGTACCTCGGGGTGACCGGCCCGCTGCTGTGGAGGCGGCTGACGGGATGGACCGCCCGGCTCGACGGCGAGCGGGACGAGGACGGGCACGCCGTCTTCAGCTTGGGCCGGTTCGGCATCGCGGTCGGGGCGATCGCCGTGCTGTATCAGGCCGCGATGGTGGTCAACCTGCTGTGGCCGCGCACCGCCGTCTACGACACGACCGGCGACACCTGGTGGCTGCGGTGGTCGGGAGTCCTGTTCATCGCCGGGGCGACGGCCGTCGGCGGCCTCTACTACGCGGCGACGCACCGGCGGCACCGGGCGCCGAGCGGGATCACGGCCGGAGCGGCCGGAGCGGTGGCCGAGGCGGCGTCATGACCACCCGCCAGACGGACACCATCACCGCCGCCCGAAGCGACGCGCGGTCGCAGGCCGCATCGGCGACCGCGACGGCCACGCAATCCATGCCCTACATCCCCGCGGCGACCTCTCCCTACACACCATCCGACGTGTCGCCGGACGCTCTCACCTGGGCCGAGACGGTGCCGCCGGCCGCCTACACGCACCGCGCCGTCGCCCGCGGCACGCGGATCCGGCTGGAGGACCCCACCGGCGACGCCTGCGCCAACGTCTTCCTCCTACGGGCCGACGCGCCGTACGAACGCCTCAACATCGCCGACACCCTCAAGATCCCCTGGCAGGCCTACCTCGGCCCCGGCCACCCCCTGCTCTCCGGCGACGGCAGGGTCCTGGCCACCCTCGCCGCCGACACCTCGCAGCACCACGACGCCTTCTGCGGCACCAGCTCCGACGCGTGGAACCTCGCCAAGTTCGGCGACGCCCGCCCCGAGGGCCCGACGCCGTCCGGGCAGTCGCTCCTGACGCTCGCCGCGGCGAAGCACGGCCTGACGCTGCGCGACCTGGGCCCGTCGCTGTCCTTCTTCCAAGGCGTCCGCGTCGCCGAGGACGGCACCCTGGCCTGGCAGGGTTCCGCCGGTCCCGGGACCTCGGTCGACCTGGTCGCCGAGCTCCCGCTCATCGTCCTGATCGCGAACGTCCCGCATCCCCTGGACCCGCGTCCCGACTACCGCGTCGGCCCGCTGCGCGTCCACGCCTGGCGGAGCACCCCGACCGGCCCCGGCGACGCATCCTTCGCTGCCAGCCCCGAACGCACCCGCGCGTACCTGAACACCCTCGACGACTGGGAGTCTCGCTCGTGACCGTCCTGGACTGGTCCCACCCTCTGGTCCCCGGCACCGTCGTGCGCGACGACCGGGTCGCCGCGCGCGCCTCGTGGTCGGCGGTGGTGCCGGCCGGGCAGGTGCTGACGATCGTGGACGTCGGCGGCAACCAGAGCGCCGACTGCCTGCTGTTCGACGCCGCCGATCCGGCCGAGCGCTACAGCGTCCCGGACACACTGACCTGGTCGGGCAACGCCTACGTCCGCACCGGCACCGTACTGCGGTCCAATCACGGCAGTCCCCTAATGACCGTCGTCGGCAACGAAGTGGATCGACAGGACACGATCGGCGGGGCCTGCTCCAAGGAATCCAACACCCTGCGCTACGGCCACCACACCGCAGCCGACCACGCCTGCCGGGAGAACTTCCTGTTCGAGGGCGCGAAGTGGGGGCTGGGCGTCAGGGACCTGGTGTCGAACCTGAACTGGTTCATGAACGTCCCGGTCGAGGCCGACGGGGCGCTGGGCATCGTGGACGGCCTGAGCGCGCCCGGCAAGCGCGTGGCGGTGCGGGCCGAACGGGACGTGCTGGTCGTGGTGTCCAACTGCCCGCAGATGAACAACCCCTGCAACGCCTTCGACCCGACGCCGCTGCGCATGATCGTCACCGCCGCCCAGGAGGACGCGTGAACCCCCGCTTCGACACGGTCCTGATCGCCAATCGCGGCGAGATCGCCCAGCGGGTGATCCGCTCGGCGCGGGAGCTGGGCCTGCGGACCGTCGCCGTGTTCTCCGACGCCGACCGCGCCGCGCCGCACGTCCGGGAGGCCGACACGGCCGTCCGGATCGGCCCCGGACCGGCGCGCGAGAGCTACCTGCGAGCCGAGGCGATCCTGGAGCTCGCGGTCAAGCACGGCGCCGCCGTGCACCCCGGCTACGGGTTCCTCTCCGAGAACGCGGATTTCGCCCGGGCGGTCGAAGAGGCCGGCCTGGCCTTCGTCGGTCCCACGGCCGAACAGATCGAGGCCTTCGGCACCAAGCACACGGCGCGCGCCCTCGCGGCGGCGGCCGGCGTGCCGATGCTCGCCGGGTCCGGGTTGCTGGCCTCGGCGGACGAGGCGGTCGCCGAGGCAGTGCGGATCGGCTTCCCGGTGATGCTCAAAGCGACCGCAGGCGGTGGCGGGATCGGCATGGCGGCGTGTGCCACGGCCGAGGAGGTGCGCGAGGCGTTCGACCGGGTCAGCCGGCTGGCCGGCGCGAACTTCGGGGCGGGAGGGGTGTTCCTGGAGCGGCTGGTCCGGCCGGCGCGGCATGTCGAGGTGCAACTGTTCGGTGACGGCGCCGGCCGGGTCGCGGTGTTCGGCGACCGCGACTGCTCGCTCCAGCGCCGGCACCAGAAGGTGATCGAGGAGGCGCCCGCACCGGGGCTGCCGTCCGAGGTCAGGGCGCTGCTGCACGAGTCGGCACGGAACCTGTTGGCCGGCGTCGGATACCGGTCGGCCGGGACGGTGGAGTTCGTCTACGATCCGGTCCGCGCCGAGGCCTCATTCCTGGAGGTCAACACCCGGCTGCAGGTCGAGCACCCGGTCACCGAGGAGGTGTTCGGGGTCGATCTGGTGGGCTTGATGCTGCGGCTGGCGCGCGACGGCGCGTCCGGGCTCGACGATGCCGTCTTCGGCCCGCACGAGCCGCGCGGCCACGCCGTCGAGGCCCGCGTCTACGCCGAGGACCCGGGCCGCGGCGGGCAGCCGAGCTCCGGGCTGGTCACCGCGGCGACGTTCCCCGGCCAGGGCACGCCGCCGCTGGCCGGGGTGCGGGTGGACGGCTGGTTGGAGACCGGGATGGAGGTCTCAGGGCACTACGATCCGATGCTCGCCAAGGTGATCGCGTCCGGCCCGAGCCGGGACGACGCGCTCGATGTGCTGCGCGAAGGGCTCCAGGGCTGCCGCGTGGACGGGATCGTGACGAACCTCGGGCTTCTCAGGGCCCTGACCGATGACGCGACGCTGCGTTCGGTGACGCATTCGACCTCGACGTTGGCCGAGGAGGGACGTGTCGTCGATCCCGATCCGCGCGTGGACGTGCTGGTGCCGGGGTTGCAGACGACGGTCCAGGACCTGCCGGGCCGGATCGGGCTGTGGTCGGTCGGGGTCCCGCCGAGCGGGCCCTTCGACGCGGTGTCCTTCGCCGAGGCCAACCTGGCGGTCGGCAACCCGGCCGGGGCACCGGCGCTGGAGGCCACCGCCTCGGGGCCGACGCTGCTTTTCTCAGCGGCGACGATCGTCGCGGTCACCGGCGCGCCGTGCGAGGTCCTGCTGGACGGCGAGCCCGTCCCGATGTGGGAACCGGTCGAGGTCGCGGCCGGGTCGGAGCTGGCGGTCGGTGCGGTCGCGGGTCCCGGGCTGCGGGTCTACGTGGCCGTGCGCGGCGGTTTCGACGTGCCGCGCCACTTGGACAGCGCCTCGACCTTCACGCTCGGCGGCTTCGGCGGCCACGGCGGCCGAGCCCTGGTCACCGGCGACGTGCTGCGGCCCGGGTCGCCGGACTCCGACCACCCGCATCCGGCGTTCCCGCCGGGCGAGCGGCTGACGCGGGTCGGGCCGCCGACCCCCGCGCACCGGCGCCCCGCGTTCACCGACGCCTGGGAGATCGCCGTCACCGAGGGCCCGCACGCCGCGCCGGAGTTCTTCACCCGCGCGGACATCGAGACTTTGTACGCGTCCTGCTACACGGTGCACCACAACTCGGCGCGGACCGGCGTGCGGCTTCTGGGGCCCCGGCCCGCGTGGGCCCGGCAGGACGGCGGCGAGGCCGGGCTGCATCCGTCGAACATCCACGACACGCCCTACGCCGTCGGCGCCCTGGACTTCACCGGCGACACGCCGATCATCCTCGGGCCGGACGGGCCCTCGCTCGGCGGCTTCGTGTGCCCGGCGGTGGTGGCCGGCGGCGACCTGTGGAAGCTCGGGCAGCTGCGGCCCGGCGACACCGTGCGGTTCGTGCCGGTGCGGGAGGCCGACGCGGCGCTGCTCACCGACGACCGCGCGTGCCACACGGTGCTGCTGCGCGGCGGCGACGGGGACGACGGCGTGCTGGGCCGGCTGCCGGCCCGCGACGACAGCCCGGAGGTGACCTACCGGCGTGACGGGGACGGCAACGTGCTGGTCGAGTACGGACCGATGACGCTCGACATCGGGCTGCGGATGCGCGTCCACGCCCTGCAGGAGGCCCTGGCCGCGCACGCGCCGCGCGGCGTCCTCGACGTGACGCCGGGCATCAGGTCCCTGCAGGTCCACACCGACTCGCGGGCCCTGCGTGCGACCGACATGGCGGCGCTGCTGCGCGAGCTGGAGGCGACGATCCCGCCGACCTCGGAGCTGGTGGTGCCGTCCCGGACGGTGCGGCTGCCCCTGTCCTGGGACGACCCGGCCACCCGAGTGGCGATCGAGCGCTACATGGCCGGGGTGCGCGACGACGCGCCCTGGACGCCGTGGAACATCGAGTTCATCCGGCGGATCAACGGCCTGGACTCGGTCGAGGACGTGCAGCGGATCGTCTACGACGCCTCCTACCTGGTGCTCGGGCTCGGCGACGTCTATCTGGGCGCCCCGGTCGCGACCCCGCTGGATCCGCGGCACCGGCTGGTGACGACGAAGTACAACCCGGCCCGTACCTGGACGGCCGAGAACTCGGTCGGGATCGGCGGGGCGTACCTGTGCATCTACGGGATGGAAGGGCCCGGCGGATACCAGTTCGTGGGGCGCACCGTACAGGTCTGGAACCGATTCCGGCGCGGCGGGCTGTTCCGCGAGCATCCCTGGGCCCTGCGATTCTTCGACCGGATCGAGTGGTATCCGGTGTCGGCCGAGGAGCTGCTGGAGCTGCGCGCCGAGACCGACGCGGGCCGCGGCGACTTCGAGACGGTCGAGGGGACGTTCTCGATCGCCGAGTACGAGCGGTTCCTGGCGCGGGAGGCGGATTCGATCGCCGCGTTCCGGGCGCGGCAGAGCACTGCGTTCGACGCGGAGAAGCAGCGCTGGCATGCCTCGGGAGAGTTCGACCGGCAAACCGAGCCGGTTGCCACAACCGCGCCGGACCAGGCGGGGTTCGCGGTGCCGGACGGGGCGGTGGTCGTGGCGGCGCCGTTCCTGTCGACGGTGTGGCAGCTGCACGTCGAGCCCGGCTCGGTCGTCGCCGCCGGGCAGCGGATCGCGGCGGTGGAGGCGATGAAGATGGAGTCGGTGGTGACGGCACCGTGCGCGGGGCGGGTGCTGGACGTGTACACCAGGCCCGGGGAACAGGTGGCGGCGGGGCAGGCGCTGGTGGCGATCGGGGTGGGGGCATGAGTTCGTATAGCGCCGCCGCTCGCGTGCGCGCCGCGTTCGCCAGGATCCGGGAGGCCGACCGGCCCGAGGTCTGGATCAGTGTGCGTCCGGAGCCGGAGGTGTTGGCCGAGGCGGAGGCGATCGATGAGCGGGTCGCCGCCGGGGAGCGCCTGCCGTTGGCCGGGCTGGTGTTCGCAGTCAAAGACAACATCGACGTCCAAGGCTTGGCCACGACCGCAGGCTGCGCCGCGTACTCCTACCGGCCGGACCGGGACGCCGCCTGCGTCGCGCGCCTGCGGGCCGCGGGTGCGATCGTCCTCGGCAAGACCAACCTCGACCAGTTCGCGACCGGGCTGGTCGGCACCCGCAGCCCCTTCGGCGCTGTCCGGAACGCGTGGGACCCGGCGCGGATCTCCGGCGGCTCGTCGTCGGGGTCGGCGGTGGCGGTGGCGCTCGGGGAGGTCGACTTCGCGCTCGGTACCGACACGGCCGGCTCCGGGCGAGTCCCGGCCGCGCTTCAGGGCATCGTCGGGGTCAAGCCCACCGTGCGTTCGGTGCCCACGTCGGGGGTGGTTCCCGCGTGCCGTTCGCTGGATTGCGTGACGGTGTTCGCTCCCGAGCTCACACTTGCGCGCGCCGTGGCCGAAACGATGGGTGACGCGGTCCCGGTTCTGCCCGCGTTGCCGGCGCGGCCGCGAGTCGCCGTCCCGGTCGCGGCGCAGCTGGCCGGTCTGGCCGAGGGCTGGTCCGAGGCGTTCGCCGCGGCGGTGGCTCGGCTGCGTGCGTGCGGCGTCGAGATCGTCGAAGTGGACATCTCCCCACTTCTGGAAGCCGCGACCCTGCTCTACGGCGGCGCTTTCGTCGCCGAACGCTACGCGGCCGTCGGCGAATTCATCGAGAAGCATCCGGACGCCGACCTGGACCCGACGGTCGCGGCCATCGTCCTGGCCGGTGCCGCCCCGAGCGCCGCCGACCTGTTCCGCGACCAGGAGCGTCTGGAACAGCTCGGCGCCGAAGGACTCGCCGTCTTCGACGCCTGCGACGCCCTGCTCACCCCGACCACCACCGGCCACCCCACGCTCGCCGAGGTCGCCGCCGATCCGGTCGGCGTGAACAGCCGCCTGGGCCGGTACACGAACTTCGCGAACCTGTTCGGGCTCGCGGCGCTCGCCGTCCCGGCCGGGCTCGTCGGCGGCCTGCCGTTCGGCGTCATGTTCACCGGCGCCCCGCATTCGGACGCCGCGCTGGCCGAACTCGCCGCACGCTTCGCCGCGCCGCCGGTCCACGTCGCGGTCTTCGGGGCGCACCTGCGCGGCCAGCCGCTCAACCGGCAGCTGGTCGGGCTCGGCGGCGCGTTCGCCGAGGACGTGCGCACCGCGCCGGAGTACCGGCTGCTCGCGCTGCGGACCGTCCCGGCGAAGCCCGGCCTGGTCCGGGTCAGTACCAGCGTCGCCACTGCACGCGGCGCGTCGATCGAGGGCGAGCTGTGGAGGCTGCCCGCCGCCGGGTTCGCCGAGCTCGTCACGACCCTGCCGCGCCCGATGGCGATCGGCCCGGTGGCACTGGCCGACGGCCGCACCGTGCCCGGTTTCCTGTGCGAGCCGGCAGCCCTCGACGACGCCGAGGACATCACCGCGGCCGGCGGTTGGCGCGTCCATCTAGGCGAGGGGCGAGAATGACCATCGTGGAGAAGACGTCACGCGCAGGCCGGCCGCGCGCGGTCCCGGACACCGCCCCGCAGCTGCCGCCGCGCGAACAGATCCTGCTCGCCGCCGCCGGACTGTTCGTGGAGCAGGGCTTCGGCAGCACCTCGACCCGCGCCATCGCCGACGCGGTCGGCATCCGCCAGGCGTCGCTGTACTACCACTTCGCCGGCAAGGACGACATCCTCGCCGAACTGCTGGACCGCTCCGTACGCCCCAGCGCAGAACTCGCCCGCCGCCTGGAGGAGCAGGCCGGCGCCGACCCGGCGTCCGCAGCAGCGGCGCTGTACACACTGGCCGCAACGGACGCCGAACTACTGGCGCGCGCCCCGCACAACATCGGCAGCCTGTATCTGATCCCTGAGGTACGCGACGAACGCTTCGACGACTTCCGCGCACTACGACATGAACTGCAGGAGATCTACGGCCGCCTCGGAGGCAAGGCCGGGCAACTGGTCCCCGGAGCGGACACAGTCCCGGCGCCGGTGCTGGGCGCGCTCCTGATTCAGGTCGTGGAGGTGGTCATCCCCCTGCGGCGCTGGAGCGGCACCTCGCCGGAGGCCGTGGTCGAGATCGAACCTGCAGTCGTGGCGGAGGCGACGCTGCGGACGGCCGGGCTCGGCCCGGCCGAGATCCGGGCTGCGGCGGCGGGGTGATCAACTGAACCGGGTGACCGTGACCACGTCCGTCGTGTAGCCCTCGACGATCTCCGGGATCGGATCCAGCCCCAGCCCTGGGCCGTCCGGAACCGCGATCCGGCCCTCGTGCATGGTGATCGGCGCCGTGACGTCGGTGGCGAAGTACCGCTCGGAAGGCGCGATGTCGGCAGGAAGCGTGAAGCCCGGCAGCGCCGCGAGCGCCACGTTGGCCGCCTGGCCCAGCCCGGTCTCCAGCATCCCGCCGCACCACACCGGCACGCTGTTCGCGACGCAGACGTCGTGGATCCGCCGCGCCTCCAGGTAGCCCCCGACGCGGCCGGCCTTGATGTTGACGATCGCGCACGCCCCCACGGCGACGGCCTCGGCGGCACTGCGCGCGGACGCGATGGACTCGTCCAGGCAGATCGGGGTGCGCAGCATGCGCGCCAGCGCGGCGTGGTCGCGCAGGTCCCCGGCGGGCAGCGGCTGCTCAAGCATCACCAGGTCGAACGCGTCGAGGGCCGCCAGGTGGCGAGCGTCGCCGAGCGTGTAGGCGGCGTTGGCGTCGGCTTGGAGCGCGACGTCCGGGAAGCGCTCGCGGATCGCCCGGACCGGCGCGAGGTCCCAGCCCGGCTCGATCTTCAGCTTGATCCGGCGGTAGCCCTGGTCCACGTAGCCCGAGACCTCGGCGAGGAGCAGATCGACCGTGTCAGCGATACCCACCGACACCCCGCAGTCCACGACCGCGCGGACCCCGCCGAGATGGTCGGCGTACGAGGTCCCCCGCGCCCGAAGCCACGCGTCCATGACCGCCATCTCGACCGTCGCCTTGGCCATGGGGTGACCGGGGAACACCGCCATCGCGGCAGCCACCCGCGCCGGCGTGAGCACGTCAAGCGCGGCGACAGTCGGCAGGAGAAAGCGCCGGATCATCTCCGCGGCGCCGTCGAGGTACTCCTCCGAATAGCCGGGCTCTGGCATGGCAACACACTCACCCCAGCCAGAGCCCTCAGAGGTGTCGACGCGCAACAGCAGGATGTCGCGGTTCAGCTCAAGACCAAGCGAGGTCCGGAACGGCGTACGCAGGGGGATGTCAATCCGACGCAGTTCGACGCGTTCGAGCTTCATGTTCCTATTCTGTCGCGTCACCCGCGGCGAGCCCACCAAGACAACGTCCCGACCTCGTACGAGCGAGCACCGCCCGCCTCGCCTCAGGCGGCCAACCCCACCAGCCGCGCGCTGAGCTTCCACAGCCGGTCGACCGAGCTCTTGTCGTTCATCAGCAGGTTCGGCGAAGACGCCGCGATCCCCTCGTAGTAGCCGCCGTCCTCCACCGGCGCGCTGGCCAGGTGCAGCACGGCGGTCGCGCCCTCGGTCACCGGACGTCCGACCTCGCGCGTGTAGTTGCGCACCATGTCGGTGGCCAGGATGCCCGGATGCACGCTGGCCGCGACCAGATCCGTGCCGCCGCGCACAGCCACCGCCTTGGTGAACAGGTTCAGCGCGAGCTTGGACTGCGCGTAGGCGGCGACCGCCGAGTAGCGCTTGGCCGAGTCCACGTCGCCCCAGTGCAGCCGCCCGCCGCGGTGCAGCGCGGAGGAGACGTTGACCACCCGGCTGCCGGGGCTGAACGTCAGCAGCGGCCACAGCAGGCGGGTCAGCAGGTAGGGCGCGAGGTAGTTCACTTGGAAGGTGAGCTCGTGGTCGTCGGCGGTGAGGGTGCGGGTCTGCGACCCGAACACGGCCGCGTTGTTGACGAGCAGGTCGAGGTTCCGATGCTCGGCAGCGACCTGCCGGGCCATGGCCCCGACCTGGCCGAGGTCGGCGAAGTCGGCCGTCACGACGGACAGCCGGCGTGCCTGCGCACCGCCGCCGACCAGGGCGCGCACGGCCTGCTCGCCGGACTCGGCGGTGCGGGCGTGCAGGATGACGTGCGCGTGCTGGACGCTGAGCTGCCGCGCGATCTCCAGGCCCAGGCCGCCGTCGGCGCCGGTGACCAGGGCTGTGCGGGACGAAACAGGCTTGTGCGACATGATGATGAGTACTTTCCGGTGTTCGAGAGAAATCCGGCGCGAGGAATGGCGCCGGAGAGGAAACCCGATGCGAGAGCGTTCGCTGACACCGGATCCGGCCGGAAACGCCGGGCCTTCGGATCCGGGTCGTCAGTGCTCTGTCAGCGCTCCGGCTGACTGGGCGGCCGGTCGTCGTGCCGGGCGCCAATACCACCGGAAGCGCCGACTGCCGCGCACTCCACGCCTCCGGTGATCACGGGACAAGCCAAGCAGGCCGCGAACAACTCGGACAGGGACTCCACACCGATCAAACACAGCGCATACGAGCCCCGCACGACCAAAGCGCGCGGGGCAATCGCACCGTTCTTGTGCGAGGCTGACCTCATGACCACCGCGTACCGTATTGCGCCGATTTTCTCTGTCCGCGACCTGGACGCGGCGTTGGACTTCTACCAGCGCCTGGGATTCGCGGTCCGCGCCTACGCCGGGGGCGGATACGGCTTCGCCAGCCGCGACGGCATCGAGCTCCACCTGGGCGTGCCCAGCCGGGAGCACCATCCCGGGTCCGCGTACTTGTTCGTTGACGACGCGGACCAGCTGGCAGCAGCATGGCGCGCGGCGGACGTCCAGGTGCACGCGCCCGAGGACACCGAGTGGGGCCGGCACGAAGGCGCCCTGGTCGATCCCGACGGCAACGTCATCCGCTTCGGCTCGCCGGTGAAATGAGCCGCAGGGCCCTGGCAGGGTCTGTCGTTGTCGTTGTCGTTGTCGTTGTCGTTGTAGTTGTCGGCGCCGCAGCCGCATCTCGCCCTTCGAATATCGCTCGCCCGCGAGGTCCAGCGAAATGGATATTGGGCCCATGGCCCTGAACATGCACCTGTTCGCCGTATTCCTGCTCACCACTCTGGTCGCGATGATCAGCCCAGGCCCCGACATGCTCTTCGTCCTCGGCTGCGGCATCCGGGGCGGCGCCCGCGCCGGACTGCTCGCCACCGCCGGTGTCGCCACCAGCGAAGTCGTGCACATCGCCCTCGCCGCGGCCGGCCTGTCGGCGTTCTTCGCCGCGGCCCCGACCGCGTTCACGGCGCTGCGCCTGGCCGGCGCGGCCTACCTGATGTATCTCGGCGTCCAGGCCATCCGCCACCGCGGCCAGGATCGGCTGGAGACCGGCACCGGCGTCTCGGGGCGGCACGCCTACCTGCGGGGCCTGCTGACCAACCTGGTGAACCCGAAGATGATCACCTTCACCATCGCGTTCCTCCCACAGTTCGTCGACCCCCGCCTGGGACAGGTCTGGCTCCAGTTCGCGATCCTCGGCGCAGCCTTCATCGCACTGGAGTTCCTGGTCGACGGAGCCGTAGGCGTCTTCGCCGGACGCATCGGAAGCTGGCTCGGCCGCCGCGAGAAGGCACGGCGCCGCCTGGACGCCGCGACCGGCGGGGTGTTCATCGGCCTGGGAGTGCGCCTCGCGGTGGAGCGGTGAGGCGTCGCCGGGGCCTACCTCCGCAGGACTAGATCTCGTCGTTGAGGATCTCTTCCACGACGATCGCGATGACCCGATCCCGCACCTGGTCGCTCACGCCCGCCTCCGGCGTCCCCTGCCGAACCTGGTCGGCGAGCTCGTCCCGCGTGACGTCGGCACGGTGCCGGCGCAAGTCGCTCAGGACGGACCAGGCGAGTTGGGCGGCCGAGACGATGAGGCTGGCGACAGCGACGGCGTCGACACCGAACTGCACCTCCTGCTCACCGGTCGCGGAGCGGGACTCGATGAGCGCGTCCACCTGCTGCGGGATCCGGCGGTCAAGCTCGGGGGCCAGGCGCTGTGCCGCCGCGCGGGCTGCGAACTTGGAGTTCATGGTGAGTTCGCCGGACGGGTTGGACATTCGCTCTCCTTGAGTCGAGACGGTCGTGAGGGTCGTACCAGTCGTGATGTCCGTGATGGTCGACAGCAGATCGGCGGGCATCGGGTCGCCAGTGACCTCCTGCCAGAGGGCGGCAAGACGTTCCGGCGCGACGAGGGGACTCAGCTCGATCAAGGCCTCTTCCGGCGCGATGCCACCGAAGTCGATCGACGGATGCGACCGTGCCAGATGGGCGCATCGCACCGCCCAAGTCAGTGCGTCCCGCTTGTGACCCTGGGCCGTCGCCACCACGACGAGAAACCGCAGACTCCCGGCCACCCCGTACCAACTCTCGGCCCGAGTGTGCAGGAGGGCGCCCTCCGCGATGCTGGCCTCCGCGTCGGCGAACCGCCATTGGGAGTAGGCGATCGCGCCCAGCTGCAAGTGGACGTCGGCGATATCCCGCGATCGACCCGCCGCACGTGCCTCGACGAGTGCCCGGTCCAGATGCTTCGACGCCTCGTCGAACTGGTTTCGCATCATGGCACTGCGGCTCAGTTCCAGGAGATTCTTGCAGACGGCCACCCGATCGCCGATGCTCTCAGCGGCCGCCAGAGACTGGCGGAACCACTCGTCGGCCTCGCTGTGCCGTCCCTGGGCCCGCTCGACCCTGCCCAATTGGTTGTACGTCGCGATCATCCCCGGGACGTAGTCGGCCGTTTGCGTCCTGAGCGCCCATTGGAAGTACTTCCGGGCCGCGTCCCAATCTCCCCGTCTGCTCGCCAGGATCCCGAGGCTGTGCCGCGAACGTGCCTGTCCGTCGAGGTCGCGGCGCTCTTCGGAGATGCCGAGCGATTGCAGGAAGTATCGGGCGGACCTGTCGAGCTCACCCCGCTCGGCCGCGATCTTCCCGAGCACGTCGAAGCACAGGGCCTGTCGTTCGAGATCACCGATCTTCTTACTCAGGGCCAACGACTGGTCGTAATACTCAGTCGCCTCAGGCCAGCGGCCCTGCTCGAAGCAGACGTGGCCCAGCCCGCGCAGCGAATCCGCCTGACCACTGTCGTCTCCGACTCTCCGGTACAGGTCGGACGCCGACCGGTGATGGTGCTCCGCGTCGCTCCACTTGTGGCGGCGCTCGGCGATGACGCCGGACTTCTGGTGGGTGAGCGCTCGGATGGCGGTCAGGGAATCGTCGACTCCGCTGATCCCCTGGTACCGGTTCGCCACGTCGAGGATGTTCTTCAGCGCCGCCTCGGCGTCGTCGAGACGCTGCGCCCGCGTCCAGGCGTTCGCACACGCCAGGGTCGCCAACGACCACAGGCCTTCCGCATCGATGTGGACCGCTCCCACGGCCGGCGGTTCGCCGTCGGGTCCGCCGACGGTGCTTCGGACCCACTCGGCCCAGCGAGTGCTGATCGCGTGCTTGCCGGTACGCGTCCAGTAGTCGTTGAGGAACACGAGCACGTTGAGCGCGTCACGCCAGTCCTTCTCGATGCAGGCTCGGCGGAGCAAGCCGGTCAACATTCCCTCATGGCGTTCCGCGAAGACGACACCACCGTTCGCGTGACGGACCAGTGACGACTCGTCGCTGCACAACGTCGCGTAAGCATGCTGAAGTGCTTTCTCGGCCTGTGCGCGCTCTGCTTCGTAATCGGCACCGGCCGCGGCGGACCAGCGGCCGGCCAGCCACGCCGGCAGCGCGGGATGCATCGACCAACAGGTTCGGCTCCTGGACGCGAGTAGCCCGAGATCGCCGGCACGTTCGAGCACTTCGGCCCAGCCCGGCGTTCCCGGGGAAAGGGCGAGTCGCGCGGGCATCCCCGGCTGCGCTGACAAGGCGTCGAGCACGTCCGAATCCGCGACGTCCTGGAAGAGGCTGAGCGCGCGCAACGGGCCGGCCACACCCGCCTCCAGTCGCTCCAGCGCATAGTCCAGCGAAGCGGTCAGCCCAGAGATCTCATCACTCTGATGACCGGCCTGACTTCCCACCGGCCTTCGCAGCCGGCTGATGAGGTCATTCGCAGTCGCGGACTGGAGATGCGGAACCATGAGCCGCAGGGTGAGCGGATGACCGCCGCAGGCCCGCAACAGCTGTTCGACATCGTCGGTGCTCCATCGACTCGCCGCCGTTTCGGGACGGTCGGCCAGAAGGAGACCGGCATACGCGGCAGCATCCTGATGACGCAGGCCGGCCACCTCCACACGCACGACATCAGTTCCCAGCCAGTCCTCGGTGGTACGGCTCGTGATCAGGACGGTGCTCTGGCTGTCGACCGCTACCTCGCGCAGGAAGTCCTTCACTTCCTGACTCGCAGACGTCACCGACTCGAAGTTGTCCCAGATCAACAGCAACCGCCGCTCCCGGAGGAGCTGTCGCGCCTCGGCACGAATCTCTTGAAGTCCGACCGCCTGCTGCTGCGAGCCCTTGATCTGCTGGATCAGGGCACTGAGAACGACGTCCAGGTCCGCGTTCCCAAGGGTCGATCGCCATGAGAACCACACGACGTCCTTCGCGTGGCCTGGACCGGCGGTGGCGCGGCGCCAGCGGCCGAACGCCTTGGCCAGCTCTGACTTTCCGCCGCCCGCCGGGCCGTGGAGCAGGACGACCGCCTTCGGCCGTACCGCGGTCTCCAGCCGGCCGATCTCCGCGCTCCGGCCGACGAAGTCGCCGGTCGCCGCGAGCGGGTCGATGCCCGGGACACCGGATCCCGCTGCCGACCGGGGATCAGGATCGCTCGGCGTCTTGGTCCAGGAGAAGCGGACGTCGCGCTGCCAGTAATGCACCGGAACCGCCCAGTCGAGCAACGGCAGGCCGCCGCGCGGACTGGGGCGATCGGCGTTGCGGAACATCCGTTCCCGGCCCGCCGAGACGGCCGCCGACAGCGAGCCCTCCGCCGACAGTCGTTCGTAGAAGCCGGTCATGAACTCGACGGCACCGGCCACGTAGACGCGATACCCCATCGCCACGACGGCCGAGACCCCGCCGGCGAGCAGGCCTGTCGCCACCGCGGTCTCGGTCTGCTTCCCGATCGCCCCGGACTGGCAGGCGTTCAGCACGGCCAGCGGCACACTCCCCGTCACCATCACGGCGGCGAGCTGCTCGGGCGTCACGCTCTGCGCCGAAGCCGACGCCCCGTTCTGGGACGTTTCAAAGATCAGAACACCTTGCCCCGAGCCTTGCCCTGAACCTTGCGCCGCGTCTTCGAGCGCACCGTGCCCGTCGAAATGCAGCAAATGGAAGGGCGCGCCCGAGTCCTTCGCTTCCTGGACTCTCCGTTCCAAGGCTTCCAGAGTCGCCGGACGCAAGACCTCGAAATCGATGCGTCCCCCGGCCGCGGACACCGCCTCGACGACCGGGCGTGCGACCGCGGTGTAGTCCACATCGGTGCCGCCACGCGGGCGCGCGATCACCATAAGGACCCTCAGCGCTTCGCCGGAGACCTCGATCGGCTCGTCCATCCCCGCCGACGGCAGGCACCGGCTCACCGACATCCCGTCCAGGACCAATGCGGACTCGGCCCGTGGATCGCGCATCAGCTCCCACGGCTGCCTCAGCCACACGGGACTCGCCGATCTCACGACCAACTCGGCCGTACCGCTCGCACCACGCAGCCGCCGAGCCTCCGCGAGCGCCTCATGCCCGTCCGCCGAGGAGAACACGGCCTCGAAGAGGCTCTGTCCCCACAGCGGCAGCAGCTCGGCGACCCGCGAGGCACGCTCCTCATAAAGGCCGAACGGCGCGTCCAAGTAATCTTCGAAGTACCAGCGGAGATCCTCGGCGTTCCACAGATGCGTCTCCGGCACCTGTCCGGCCGCCACACTCCCCGTGGGCCCCGGTTGTCCGAAGGACACAGACACCCGGCCCGTTTCGTCCACGTCGATCACGAGGCGCTCACTCATCATCAGCAGCTGCTCCTCAATCAGCACCACGACACCTTCGCAGTGCCCATACTCACTCCCGCACCGCCAACGAGCCTAGCCGAGCTCTCCGGCGACCGAGCGGATATCGCTGGTGCCGCGTGCCAAGCGGGTGCTGCGCTCGGCGGCCCGTGACCCCCGAGTTGACACGAACTAAGTTCGCCACGTAGAACTTAGATCGTCAAGACGAACTAAGTTCGTCAGCGGTTCTCCGGAGGTGTGCGATGCGAGTTTCCATTGTCGGAGCCGGTCTGGGAGGCCTGGCTCTCGCGCAGGGTCTGCGCGGTGCCGGGATCGAGGCCGAGGTGTTCGAACGGGACCCGGGGATCGTCGCCCGGTTCCAGGGCTATCGGCTCGTGCTGAACCCGGTCGGCTTCCAGGCCGTGCGCGACTGCCTGCCGACGCGCTGGCACCCGCTGCTGGACGAGATCGTCATGGACGCCTCCGCCGAGCAGCTGATCCTGGACCCGCGGCTGAACGAGATCGGCCGGCTCGGCGCCGGCCGGACCGGCATCGTGGTCGACCGGCAGGTACTGCGGCACCTGTTGCTGACCGGCCTCACCGTGCACACCGACGCCGCCCTGACCGGCTACGACGTCCAGGCCGACGGCACCGTCCGGAGCGAGTTCGCCCGGCGCGACCCGGCGACCGCCGACCTGCTCGTCGGCGCGGACGGCGTCACCTCCGCGGTGCGCCGGGTGTTGACGCCGCAGACCACCCCGACCGACACCGGCGTCCGGTTCGTCATCGGCCGCACCCCGCTGACCGACGAGTTCGCCGGCCTGTCCAAGGCCTACGGCTCGAAGATCGCCGGCGACGGCGTCAGCCTGCTGCTCGGCGCGATGCGCTTCCGCACCCCGCCGAAGCAGGCCGCCGAGCGGCTGGCCCCCGAAGTCACGCTGCCCGACATCGGCGACTACGTGCGCTGGGCCATGATCCTGCCGCCGAACGGCTCGCTGGAGGACCTGAGCGCGCAGGACGCCGTGCTGTCCAGGATGGACGGCTGGCACCCGGAGCTGCGCGCGCTGATCGAGCAGGCCGACCCGGACAACAGCACCCTGCTGTCCATCCGGGTGGTCAAGCCCGGCGAGCGCTGGGCGTCCGGCCCGGTCACCCTGCTCGGCGACGCCATCCACGCCACCTCCCCGACCGGCGGCAACGGCGCCAACACCGCGCTGCGCGACGCCGACGTGCTGCGCCGCTGCCTGATCGAGGCCGACAACGGCCGCCGGGATCTGCTCAGCGCGGTCGACGACTACGAGCGGCAGATGTTCGAGTACGGCGCCGAGGCCGTGCGGAGCAGTCTCGACAAGCTGCCCGCCTTCGCTCCCGAAGCGAAACTGTCCTGACGCCGAACCATCTGCCGTCACCGTCAGGAGTCACCTCTAGTCTCGCGTCCATGGATGCGAACACGAGTTGGGCTCGGCTGGACGCGACGCTTCGCGAACGCTCCCTGACGGGGCTCGTCCGGTACGCCGAGCTCACCGACGTCGACGATCAGGGGGCGGACTTGCGGATCTGCCCGAGCGAGGACGAGGCGCGGGCACTGTTGCCCGAGTCGTACCGGCGATTCGTCGCGGCGTGGCGCTGTCCGACGATCGAGCCGTCCGGGCTGGCCGACGAGGTGGGCGACGAGGACCTTGACGAGGACGTCGACGTGAGCGAGCGCCTCGACGACGCCCTGAACTTCTTCGAGTTCCTGCCCTACCACGGCATGCGCCGGGCGACCGGCACGATGGGGCACCCCGGGCGGCAGTGGGTGGACGTGCGAGCGGAGCGCGAACGCGGCGAATACCGCTGGGAGTACGTCATGTTCGCCGCGTTCGACGCCGCCGACGGCTGCGGCTGGGCGTTCTGGCCGGCCGGCGACGAAGCGGACGGGGCCGACGAGCCCCAGGTGTGGTACGTCGAGGACAGCTTGCCCGAGCACGAGGTCGGCACGTTCGCCGAATGGCTGGACGGGAAGGTCGCCGAGGTCTTGAAAGGCTTGGCGAGCATCGGCCTCGTGGACTCGGCGGACTAGCCCGTGGACTTCGCGCCCTAGTCGGAGGACGGCCGCCACTCCCGCCTGAGCAACCCGTAGACCCACGAATCAGACACCTCGCCGTTGACGACGCAGTCTTCCCGCAACGTCCCCTCGCGCACGAAACCGAGCTTCTCCAGCACGCGGGCAGACGCCGCGTTGCGCGTGTCGGTCTCGGACTGGACGCGATTCAGGTCCAGCGTGTCGAACGCCCACCCCAGGAGAGCGCGCGCGGCCTCGGTCGCGTAGCCCTGGCCCCACGCAGCATCGCCGTAGCAGTAGCCCAGCGAGGCGCTGCGGAAAACCGGATTCCACCCGCTCACGGTGCACCAGCCGATGAACACCCCGTCGGAAGCACGGTCCACGGCCAGCCGCACCCCGGAACCTTCCTTTTCCATCTCCCGACACCGGTCGATGAACCGCTCGGCACGCGCAGGCTCGGTCCACGGCGGACTGTCCCAATAGCGCAGCACGTAGGCGTTGCTTTGCAGCGCGAAGAGCTCGTCCGCATCCGCGTCGTCGAAGGCCCGCAGCCGAAGGCGGGCGGTCTGCAACGACGGCGTGGGCAGCGACATACTGAAACGTTCCTCCCGTGATCGGTACCCGACCAATCAGACATCCGACACCGGCTGCTCGCAATGAGTTTTCGAACAGCCCATCCGCCGCTCGGCATCCGGCTCGGCGGCGTGGTCGATCCGCTGGGAGCTCGGCACCGTCCCGCCGGCGGTCGGCACGTTCGCCGCCACCGCGATGAGCCAGCACGCGACGTCGGCGGAGTCGCCAAGCTCGCCCAGCAGCTGGAGGGCCAGGCGGCGCAGACCTACCTGTTCGCCGCCGCCAACGCCACCAACCCCGGCGGCATCGCAACCTCTGAGCACCACCATGGCGGCCAGCCCCACCCTTTTGACGGTCTGATCGGCCCGCCGCCGCGCCCCGAACATGGACCAGAGGTACAACGGTGGTGCGCAGTCCGACATTTCGGACGGCGCACCACCGCCGCTCTGCACGCCGATTCCGGGCCCCGGCCCGACCACCAGTGAGGATGCCGCCGTGCTCCGCTCCCCCGGCAAGACCGCCGCCGCGACGCTCCTGGCGGCAGCGACCGCGCTGACCCTGACGGCGTGCTCCAGCAGCACTTCTCATCCGGCCACTACGCCGAGCAGCACGCCGTCCGCATCAAGTTCCAGCTCCGGTTCCGGCGCTACCAGCACTACCGGCGCTCCGGTCGGCGCCTCGCAGATCGTGATCAGCAACTTCGCCTTCAGCCCGACGGACCTGACGGTGAGCGCCGGCCAAACGGTCACGGTGGTCAACAACGACTCCACCACCCACACCCTGACCGCGACCACCGGCAAGGCGTTCGACACGGGAGACCTCGCACCCGGCAAGACGGCGACGTTCACCGCGCCTACGACGCCCGGCACGTACGCCTACATCTGCACGATCCACCCGTTCATGCACGGCACGCTCACCGTCAAGTAGCGAACGGCAGAGCTTCCCGATCGACCCGGTCAGGCCGCCGTCGGACCAGCCTTCGTGACCTCGCCGGTCCACCAGCCGGGCTGCCCCGCCGGACGCCACACGACGTCCACAACCTGCTCGGTGAGCTCCTCGACCCGCCGCCGCGGCGTGGGCTCCCGACCACGGACCTGCGTTCACATATATGAACGTCAGTCACTAATCTGAAATTTTACCCGCCAACTCCTTGTGCGGGCCCGTATACGCGGACGACATTGTGTACCGCATTGTGTACCGCACGTGCGCACGCCTCACCTTCCACGTCACGGATCCCGCGTCGAGCCAGGAGCTGTCACAGCGACCATGAAGACCGTCACCCGCACGCGCGCCGTCACGGCCGCCGCGACCCTTGCCGCCGCCACTCTCGCTGCCGCGTTGACCGGCGCCGCAGCGCATCAGCCCGCGTCGGCGTCGGCGCCGGGAGCCACATCGACTACGGCAGGCCTGGCCATCGCCGTCCACCCCGGCCAGGCCGGGCAGCGGCTGCCCGCAGGCTTCGTCGGGCTCTCGTTCGGGGCCGCGACGGTCGCCGCCGACAACTACTCCAGCACCGACCTGGCCGGGTATCTCAGGACGCTGGGTCCGGCCGGGACCATCCGGGTCGGGGGGAACTCCGGCGACGGCACGTTCTGGACCTCGACCGGCGAGACCGCGCCGAGTTGGGCCACGTCCGGCACCATCACGCCGGCGAAGCTGGCGCCGCTGGCCGCGATCGCGAAGGCGACCGGTTGGAAGGTGATCCTCGCGGTGAACCTCAAGCACCGCGATCCGGCGCGCGCCGCCGACGAGGCGCGCTACGCGCAGCAGATCTTCGGGCGCTCGCTGCTGGCGATCGAGGTCGGCAACGAGCCCAACTTCTACGAGGCCGACGCCGCCGCCTATCACGCCGACTTCGAGACGTACGCCTCCGCGATCCGGGCCGCCGTGCCGGGCATCCGGCTGACCGGGCCGGAGGCCGAGACGAACCACAGCTCGTGGCTCGCCGGCTTCGCCGCGGCCGACGCCGCGCACCCGGACGTCTCGCTGGTCACCGACCACACGTACCCGACGAGCGCCTGCGGCGGCCAGGTCGCGACCATCCCGCAGCTGCTGGGCACCGCCTCGGTCCAGTACGAGAACGCCAACGCGCAGGCGGCGCTGAGCGCGGCGCGTCAGCTGCACGTGCCGGCGGCGATGAGCGAGACCAACTCGACGGTCTGCGCGGGTACCGCAGGGGTCAGCGACACCTTCGCCTCCGCGCTGTGGTCCCTGGACTACAACTTGCTGCTCGCGCAGGACGGCATGGCCAGCGC
This sequence comes from Catenulispora sp. GAS73, assembly GCF_041262085.1. NCBI lineage: Bacteria > Bacillati > Actinomycetota > Actinomycetes > Catenulisporales > Catenulisporaceae > Catenulispora > Catenulispora sp. GAS73. Next base: position 340,464 of record NZ_JBGCCM010000003.1, on the reverse strand, counting down.
CGAGTTCATGGACGGCACGAACGCCGCCGGCTGCGACCCGTACACCCCGCTGTGCCCGACGACCGGCGACCTGACGCCGCGTCCGCTGTACTACGGGATGCTCGCCACCGAACTCGTCGGGAGCGGAGAGTTCGTGGCGCTGGACAATCCCGACGCCGCCGACGTGCGCGCCTACGCCATCCGCGACCACGGCCACCTGACGGTGGTCCTCGACGACGTCCAGGACCCGGCGAGCCACACGGCGACAACCGTGAACCTCGACCTGGGCCTGCGCGGGCTGCACCGCGGCAGCCTCACCGCCCTGACCACCACGTCGCCGGCCGGCCTGGCGGCGACCTCCGGGATCACGCTCGGCGGGCAGGAGGTCGGGGCACACGGTGCCTTCGGGACCCCGCAGCAGACGCCGGTCGCGGTGCGGCACGGCAGCGCGAGCGTGACGGTCCAGGCGGGAAGCGCGGTCATCATCCGGTTCAGCTGACGGCCCGGATTCGGGCGATGGAGCGGGGCGGGGCCTGGCTAGGGCTGACGGGGCCTGGCGGAGGCACGGTCAGCCCGAGCTCGCGCCGGAGTCCGGCGGCATTCCCCCGCTGCTGCTCCCGCTCGGCCCCGCTCCCGAACCGGACCCCGCCGGCGACGACGGTGACGACAGCGACGGCCCCGACAATCCTGATGATCCCGATGATCCCGGCGCCCCTGGTGACCTCGACGTCGGCACGCTGCTCGATCCGAGCCCACTGCCGGTGATCTGCGGCAGGTCAGGCGTGCTGGACGTGGACGGCGTCGGCGTCGGCGTCGTGGTGCTGGCCGGCGGTGCGACGGGGGTCGTATGGCCAGGTGCGGAAGCCGGTTGCGTGCTCAACACGAGCACGACGGTCGCGGCACCCACCGCTGCCACCGTGCCGATGGCCAGGGCCGACATCCGCAGCGGAAACCGCCGACCCGGCGACGACGGACGGATCGCGGCCACCCGGCGCGCCAGGTCCGCCGAAGGCTGGATGTCCTCGGCCCGGGCGGCGAAGTGGGACCGCAGCGCCTGTTCCCCGTATTCGCCGTGATCGGCCTGATCGACCTGATCGACCTGATCGCTCATCGTGGAACCTCACTTGTCGAGGTCAGTCGGCCGTGGAGCGCTTTGAGCCCCCGGGACGCGTGCGTCTTCACCGAGCCGGTCGAGATGCCGAGCGTGTCAGCGATCTCGCGCTCGTCCAGATCGCACCAGTAGCGCAGCACCAGGACCGCGCGCTGCCTCGCGGGCAGCGCGGCCAGGCCGGCGGCGAGGTCGCCGGACGGATCGGCGTCGCCGGAGCCGGGCCCGGACCCGAACCCGGACGCCGACCCCGACCCGGACCCGGACCCGGACCCTGACCCCGGCCCGCGCAGCGCGTCCCGGCCGGAGCCGAGCAAGTCCAGGTCGGTCGCGTCGCCGATCGGCGTATCCCGCCCGCGCTTGAGCTTCCGCGTCCGGTCGATCGCCAGGTTGACCAGCACTTTGCGGGAGTACGCCTCGGGATTGTCGCCGCCGACGCGCCGCCAGTGCCGCGCCGTGCGCTCCAGGGACACCTGGACCAGGTCCTCGGCGGTGTGCCGATCGCCGACCAGGAAGACCGCGGTGCGCAGCAGCCGGTGCATGATCCCGCGCGCGAAGAGCTCGAAGTCCGCCTCCGCCCGATCCCCCAACGCTGCGCTCCCGTCAGCCACGCCCACCCCGCGACGGCCTCGTGCGCTGCCGCGGGGAATGGACGGTACACCAGATGATCACCTCAGTGTGCCGCCGACGACACCGGCGCCGAGCCGGACGCGCGGGTGTCCACCGGGCCCGAAGGCGAGGAGGACCAGCCACCCGAGCCAGGCCCCGAAGAAACCGGACCGCTCGGTGACGAGACCGGCCCCGAGGACACCGGACCACCAGGCGACGACACCGACCCCGAAGCCGACGGCCCGCCCGACGCCGAAGACGTCCCCGACGACACCGGACCACCAGGCGACGAAATCGACCCGGAAGCCGACGGCGCACCCGACCCTGATGCCGAAGGCACCGGCGCACCCGATCCCGAAGACACCGGCCCACTCGGCACCACCGTACCCGCCGGCCCCGCACCCCCGCCGCCCGCCGAAGCCGCCTGCGAGACCCCGATCCCGATCCCGGTCACGGCGAGCACACCCAGCCCCACCCCGACACCGGTACTCCGCAGGTTCCGCTTCCGCGCGATCGCCATGTCACACCCTCTTCCCGGCGGGCCCGTCGCCCTGCCACGCCCTCCTCAACTCCACCGGCCCGGCGCGCGTTGACACGACTTCCGATTTTCTCGCCGCCGTCCCCACGCCCCGGCGCGCTATCGTGGACACCACAGAAACCTCCCGTCGATGGCCCCGGCGCGCCGCGAAGCGCCGCCACGGAAATGAAGTCCTCGATGATCCGCCCGACGATCTCGATCTCTCTCCCGGAGCCGCAGAAGCCCATCCGGTGACCGCGTCAGCCGTGCGGGTGAAGTCACCCCGCGATCTGCGCACCGAACGCCGCCACCGCGCCCACAGCTGCTGGGACCACCTCATCGCCGCACCCCTGTGGCCCCTGCACGGCGCCAACCTCGGCACCCTCCTGCGCACCTGCGACGCGGTCGGCGCCTGCCTGGCCGTCCCGAAGCTGCCCTGGGTCCCCGACGCCCTGGCCCGCGGCAACACCCTGCGCAAACCCGCCTGCGTGCACTGGACCGGCGACCAGCTCACCTGGCTGTCCCGCCAGCACGCCCGCAAGGACACGAACATCGTCGGCGCCGAACTGGCCGACGGAGCGGTCCGCCTCGCCGACCTCCCGGCCGCCCGCACCCGCACCGTCCTGGTCCTCGGCCACGAACGCGACGGCATCCCGCCGGAAGCCGTGGAACTCCTCGACCTCGCCGTCGAGATCCCCATGATCGGCACGGGCGCCAGCCTGAACGTGGCCGTGGCGGGATCGCTGGTGCTGTACCGACTGGCCGGGCTTTTATGACGGGGCGTGCCGCCCGTTGCGACCACCAGTGGGGTCCGGACCCGAAGGCCCGGACCCCACCATCTGGTCAAACGCTCACATCACTCGCGATCATGCATAGACACCGAACTCGTACAGCGAATAGCCGTACGTGGTTCCGCGCTGCGTCCCGTACATGCGTACATACCGGCCGGTCCCCGAGACGTCGAACGTCTGCACCCCGCCGGCACCGGTCGTGGTGCTGTAGACGGTGGTCCAGTTCGTGCCGTCGTTGGAGACCTGGATCTGGTACGCCTTGCCGTACGCGGACTCCCAGCCCAGCTGGATGTGCTTGATCGCAGTGCTCTGACCCAGGTCGACCTGGATCCACTGCGGATCGCTCCAGTCGCTGGCCCAGCGCGTCGACCAGTTGCCGTCGGTGACGTTCGACGGCACGTAGGTCTGCCCGTTGCCCGCGGCCTGGAAGGACGAGGCCGTGGTCGGCTTGCCCAGCGCCACGTTCGTCCCCGCGACCGGCGGCGCGACCACGCGGAACGACGCCGACTGGATGCCGACGCCGCCGTGCTGGTCGTAGACGTACACGTAGACCTTCCACACGCCGAGCGTCTGCGGCGCGGTGACGGTGAACGCTCCTGGGCCGGTCTGCGTGTAGCTGGACGGGGATTGCAGCGCGGTAGCGCTGTTGACGTACTTGCTGGACAACGCGACGTTGTAGCTCAGCGCGTCGCCGGTGTGGTTGTTCGCCGCGACGTTCACGGTGAACTGGCCGCCGGCCGGGACGCTCGCGGTGTTGCTGAGCGTCATCGACGTTATCTCCGGCGGGGTGTTGGTCTGCGCCTGGCCGGTGAAGGCCTGCTTGACCGCGTAGTACGACAGCCGCCGCCAGCCGCCGGTGAGCAGGTTGAACCAGACGCCGCCGAAGTCGTTCTCGACGCCGTAGTTGAACAGCGTCCCGCCGAAGGAGACGCCCGGGTGTCCGGCGATGCAGTTCCACGCGCTGGTGTAGCCGTCGCGCTGCTGCTGGTCGGTGGGCTCGGTCGGCACGCCGTTGGCGTCGTTCGGCACCTCCCACTCGCCGGCGTCGCCGGACTCGGTGACGATGTACGGCTTGGTGTACCCGCCGTTGGTCCAGTCCGTGTTCACGTTGCAGACCGAGCCGTAGGAGTTCACCGCGAGCAGGTCCAGGCTCGGCGTGTACTGCTTGTAGTACGGCCAGGCGCCGGTCCAGGCGTCGGTCGAGGTGACGGGGTGGTTCGGGTCGATGGCGTGGATCGCCTGGGTGATCTGCTCGACGTACTGCGCGTACGCGTCGCGTTCCTGCTCGACCGTGGCGCCGTTCGGGTAGGTGTAGTTCTGCGAGGTGAGGATGACCTCGTTGCCGACGTCCCACATCAGGGTCGCGGGATGGTTCTTGTACTGCGTGACGTACTGTTTGATGGTGTTCAGGGTGTTGGTCTTGTACGTCGTGTCGTTGACGTAGTCAGCTCCCTGATTCAGCCAGAAGCCGTTGACGACCTTGATCCCGCGTGCCGCCGCCGCGTCGAGCAGCGGTTGCGACGTCCCGTCGGTACCCCAGGTGCGGATGGTGTTGACGCCCATCGAGGCGGCGTCGTTGAGGTAGCCGTCGCCGGCCTGGTTGCCCGGGCCCCAGGTGACGCCCTTCACCTGGTACGGCGCCCCGTTGACGGTCAGCTGCCAGTTCCCCTGGCTGCCGGTGACCTTGACGACGTTCGAGCCGGTCGCGGGCGGCGGCGGCGTCAGCGGGGTCGGAGCCGGGCCGGTGGTGCTGTAGACGGAGATCGGTCCGACGCTCAGCGTGCCGCCGGAGGTGGTGGCCGCGGTCGGCGAGGTGCAGCCGCAGTCGGCGTTCGGCCAGGAGCCGCCGACCGCCAGGTCCAGGATCAGGAAGAAGCCGCGGTCCACGGCGTTCTGCCAGGTGGTCACGCCGACCTGGCTCTCGCTGACCGCCCAGGTCTGCACACCGTCCACCGAGAAGCGGATCTGCTCGTCGGACTGCGTGCGGTCGATGACCTCGGTGTACGTGTGGTACGCGCTCAGGCAGCCGGTGCAGGTTCGCAGACCACTGCCACGACCGCTGTACTCGTTGCAGGGACCGTTCGGCGCGACCCCGCAGTGCAGGCCGGACGAGGTGGTCGAGTGGCCGTCGACGTTCTCCATGATGTCGGTCTCGCCGATGGCCGGCCAGGTACCCGAGCCCGTGCGCGATCCGTTGCCCAGGGCCCAGAACGCGGGCCAGTAGCCGGCCGGGTTCGCCACGTTCGGCTGCTTGATGGTCGCGGTGACCTCCAGCTCTCCGCCGGCCGGTGCGGCGAAGTCAGAACGCTGCGTCTCGATGCGGCCGGAGGTCCAGTTCCCCGAGCCGTCTTCGAGGGCTGTGATGTTCAGGTGGCCGTTGCCGTCCACGGAAACGTTTGCGGTCGACGACGAGGCGGATTCGACCTCACCGGTACCCCAGTTCGCCGGGCCGCCCGGGGAGTTGTGGCCGGTGTCCTCGATCCAGTTGGCCGCCGAGGGTGCGGTTCCGGCCGTGCCGCCGAACGTGTCCTGCCACACCAGGTTCCAGTTCGGCGGAGGCGGAGTGCTGCCGCCGCCTCCATAGACGCTGAACTCCCACAGCGAGTAGCCGTAGCCGGTGTTGCGTGCGGTGCCGTACATGCGGATGTAGCGGCCACTGCCGGACACGTTCAGCGTTTCGGTGCCGCCGGGGCCGGTGGTGGTGGAGTAGATCGTGGTCCAGGTGGTGGCGTCGTTCGAGGTCTGGATCTGGTAGGCCTTGCCCGAGGCGGTCTCCCAGTTCAGGACGACCTCGCAGATGTTCTGCGTGCTGCCGAGGTCGACTTGGAGCCACTGCGGATCAGAGAACTGTGACGACCAGCGCGTCCCGGCGTTCCCGTCCACCGCGGCCGAGGCCGGGGTCCCGGCGCCCTCGATCGAGGAAGCGGTCGCGGTCTTGTTCAGAGCCAGGTTCGTACCGGTGTCGCAACTAGCCGCCCGGGCACGTACCGCCCCGAGTGACGGTACGGACAGAACAGCCAACATCAAAGCCAGGACCAGCAGCAATGCCGATGATCTTCGTGCGGGAATCATGACCCTCCTACGCGGGTGGCGGCGGTGGTTCGACCATGCGGGGAGGGCGCCCCTTCGGTCCTGAATCGTCAGCCCTTTGCTGAAGGGTGTCAAGAGGGGAACCGGTTCCGGAACTGGTTTCGGTAGCGGTTCCGAAACCAGTTCCGGAACCGCTTCTGTATTGACAGCAGGTAACGCGTGCGCCACTTTTAGGGCCGAGGGCGCTCTCTTCGGTCCAACAACCCCACGCCTTGGAGAGCACATGAGTAGTAGGTTGGCCCGGCCACGGGCCGCTTTGTTCGTCGTACTCACGCTGTTGTTGGCGGCTTTGTCCGTGCCGTCCTTCGGGGCGCGGTCGGCTTCGGCAGCGAGTTGCAACACCGGCACCAACCTGGCCTTGAACAAGCCGGCGAGCTCGTCGTCGATCGAGGGTGCCGGGACCCCGGCCTCGGCCGCGGTGGACGGGAACCTCGGCACGCGCTGGTCCTCGCAGTTCTCTGATCCGCAGTGGCTGCAGGTGGACCTGGGCAGCACGCAGAGCATCTGTGAAGTGGTTCTGAACTGGGAGACCGCCTCGGGCAAGGCCTACCAGATCCAGACCTCGAACGACGGATCCACGTGGACGAGCATCTATTCCACGACTTCGGGTCCCGGCGGTAACGAAACGCTCAACGTGTCCGGCTCCGGTCGTTACATCCGTATGTACGGCACCGCACGTAACACCGGCTACGGCTACTCCCTGTGGGAGTTCAGCGTCTACGGCGGCAGCGGTGGCGGCACTCCCCCGCCCCCGACCGGCGGCAGCCTGGGCTCGAACGTCATCGTGTTCTCCCCCTCGATGACGCAGTCCTCGATCCAGTCGACGCTGAACTCGATCTCGAACCAGCAGGTGCCCAGCGAGTTCGGGACCGGCCGGTACGAGCTGCTGTTCGAGCCCGGGACGTACGGCTCGGCGGCCAGCCCGCTGATCTTCACGGTCGGGTTCTACGAGGCCGTCGCAGGGCTCGGACGCAACCCCGGAGACGTGGTCATCAACGGCACCGTCGACTCCTACAACCAGTGCTCCGGCAGCACCTGCAACGCCACCACGAACTTCTGGCGCTCGCTGACCAACCTGACGGTCAACGTCATGGGCATGAGCGGCTGCCAGAACGGCGACGACTTCTGGGCCGTGTCGCAGGCCGCGCCGATGCGCCGCGTGCACATCAACGGCAACGTGAGCCTGATGGACTACTGCGTCGGCGGGCCCGGCTACGCCAGCGGCGGGTTCATCGCCGACTCGCAGTTCACCGGCGGCACCGTGACCAACGGCTCGCAGCAGCAGTACATCACCCGGAACTCGGCGCTGGACGGCTGGAGCAACGGGGTGTGGAACCAGGTGTTCTGCGGGGACCCCGGCGCGCCGGCGCAGAGCTTCGCGTCGAACTCCGGCCTGTCCGGCGGCCCGGCGCCGTACACGACGCTCGGGACCTGCCCGGTCACGCGCGAGGCGCCGTACCTGTACCAGGACTCCGGCGGCAACTACAACGTGTTCGTGCCCTCGCTGGCCACCAACTCCAACGGGCCGAGCTGGACCGGCGGCCAGACGCCGGGGACCTCGCTGTCGCTGAACACGTTCTTCGTGGTGCAGCCCTCGGCGACGGTGGCTCAGATCAACGCGGCGCTGAACGCCGGTGACAACCTGCTGTTCACGCCGGGTGTCTACAACATCCCCTCGACCATCACGGTGACCCATCCCGACACGCAGATCGTCGGCCTGGGCTTCGCCACGCTGGTTCCGAGCAGCGGCAACACCGCGCTGAGCGTCGCGGACGTGAGCGGCGTGCAGGTCAGCGGCCTGATCTTCGACGCGGGCGGGACCACCTCGCCCTCGCTGCTCCAGGTCGGCACCGCGGGCTCCGCGACCCGGCACAACTCCGACCCGGTGGCGCTGGACGACGTGTTCTTCCGCGTCGGCGGCGCGACCGCGGGCTCGGTGACCACGCCGCTGGTGGACAACAGCAACGACTCGCTGCTGGATGACGTCTGGATCTGGCGCGCGGACCACGGCGCGGGCGCCGGGACGTGGAGCGGCGACCAGAGCCCGACCGGGTTGGTGGTCAACGGGAACAATGTGACCGCGTACGGCCTGGCGGTGGAGCACTTCCAGCAGAACGAGGTCGACTGGAACGGGCAGAGTGGGAAGGTCATCTTCTTCCAGAACGAGAACCCGTACGAGGTGCCCAGCCAGGCGGCGTGGATGTCTTCGGCGTCGCAGAAGGGGTATCCGGCGCTGTACATCCCGAACTCGGTGAGCTCCTTCCAGGGTTATGGGCTCGGCAGCTACAGCTACTTCAACCAGGGCGTGGACATCCACAACGCGATGGCGTTCCAGGTGCCGCAGACGTCCGGGGTGCAGCTGCACGACCTGCTGACGGTGTTCCTGAACGGGTCCGGTGGGATCGACTCGGTGGTGAATGGGACCGGGAAGGCGGTGAGCTCGGCGTTCGGGGGACCGTCGGACGTTGTGACGTATCCGTGAGTTGCCGACGCGCCTCACAGTAGTCAGCGCTACCGGGGCCGGCTTCCGAGATCTGATCGTCTCGGAGGCCGGCTCCCGGCGCGCGGTTATGCTGGCGCGGTGACGCAGAACAAGATCCGCTGGGGCATCCTCGCGACCGGCGGTATCGCCGCGACCTTCACCGCCGACCTGCAGACGCTCGACGACGCCGAGGTCGTGGCGGTCGGCTCCCGCACTCTCGGCGCGGCGCAGGCTTTCGCCGACCGGCACGGGATCCCCCGGGCCCACGGCTCCTGGGCCGAGTTGGCCGCGGACCCCGAGGTCGACATCGTCTACGTCGCGACCCCGCACTCGGCGCACCACGCGGCGGCCGCGCTGTGTTTGGACGCCGGCAAGGCAGTGCTCTGCGAGAAGCCGCTGACCCTGGACGCCGCGCAGGCCGAGGACCTGTGCCGCCGTGCTGAGGCCGCGGGCGTCTTCTTCATGGAGGCGATGTGGACGCGCACGGTCCCGGCCGTGCTGCGCATGGTGGAGATGGTGCGGGCTGGCGCGATCGGCGAGCCGCGATTGGTCACGGCCGACTTCTCGGTCAGCTTCACCGGCGGCCCCGAGCACCGCATGCGCAACCCGGAGCTCGGCGGCGGGGCGCTGCTGGACCTCGGCGTGTACCCGCTGGCGATCTCGCAGCTGGTGTTCGGGACGCCGAGCGCGGTGCGGGCGGTGGCAACGCTGACGCCGGAGGGCGTGGACGACACCACGGCCGTCACGCTGGTGCACCCCGGCGGCGGGGTGTCGGCGCTGACGTGCTCGATCTCGGCGGACGGGACGTGGAGCGCGACCGTCGCCGGGGGCGAGGGACGGATCGAGTTCGGGCGCGGGTTCACTTCGCCGAGCGGGTTCTCGGTGTATAGGGGGGACGCGTTGGTGGAGCGCGTCGAGGCGCCGTTCCTGGCTGGGGGTATGGTGCACGAGGCGATCGAGGCGCAGCGCTGTTTGCGCGCGGGGCTGGGGCAGAGTCCGCTGGCGCCGTGGTCGGAGACGCTTGCGGTGATGCGGACTATGGATGCGGTGCGGGAGCAGGTCGGGGTTCGGTACGCGGGGTGAGTGGTGTGGGGTTGGGTGGTGTGGGGTTGGGTGGTGTGGGGTTGGGTGGTGCGGGGTTGGGTGGTGCGGGGTTGGGTGGTGCGGGGTTGGGTGGTGCGGGTTGGGTGGTGCGGGGTTGGGTGGTGCGGGCTCGGTCGGTGCGAGCTTGGGTGGTGCGGGCTTGGGTGGTGCGGGCTTGGGTGGTGCGGGCTTGGGTGGTGCGGGCTTGGGTGGTGCGGGCTTGGTCGGTGCGGGCTCGGTCGGCGCGGGCTCGGTCGGCGCGGGCTCGGTCGGCGCGGGCTCGGTCGGCGCGGGCTCGGTGTGAGAACCGCCAGGTCAGGTGCCACTGCGGGTTTGTCGGCGGGCGGCGGTAGGTTCTTTGGTTTTAGAGGCTTTTTACGGCTTCGCGCATGGTTTGATGACCTCGCAGGGGGACGCAGTTCGGTTGAGCGAGGTAAGTTGCGCTGGCGGCCGTCTGTTTTCGTGTCCACGACCGCGCGCCGGTTCAGGTCTCTGCGGCGGTGGCTCGCGGCTGGCGGTGTTCGTGGACACGACCGCGCGGTGGTTCAGGTATCTGTGGCGGTGCGTTGGCGGGTCGCGGTTGTGTGGGTGCAAGACCGCGCGTGGGTCCGAGTCACTGCGCATGTCGTAGGCGGCAATCGTCGTGCGTGGTGGGCACCTTGAGGCCTCCGGCGGGCGCTCTACAGCGAGGGGGCGACCCGCGCGTCCGGCGCTTCGGCGGCGGCCCGCGACTGGTCGGCTTCCTATCCGCTGTTGCCTGCGTCGCGTTGTTCGGTGGCGGTGTTGCTTGTGGTCACCAGGGTTCTGGGTCCCTCGCCGCGTCGTCGCCGTAACGGAACCAGCCCGGTCCGGTGGTGTCCAGCCGCATCGCTGCTGCTGTGGTGCTGCTTCGTCCGGCTGGACACCACCGGCCCGGCCAGGTTGGCAGAGCCCGCCGACGCGGCGAGGGACCCAGAACCAACACCCCGCATGGTCCTTCGGACCCCCTCACCACGTCGCGAGTCGCGCTGGCCCGTCGCCACCCGCGGCGGCCAGGCGCCAGTCCTCATCAGAACCGACAGCCTGGCCGCCTCGGCCTACGTGCTCCCGTCGTCGGCTATCGCGTCAGCCTCAGCTCACGGTCGCGTGCGTCAGCGCGCACGCGTTCGTGTCGTTCGACCAGCTTCCCTGCTCGGTGTAGGTTCCGTTGCCCATCGGGACGTTGCCGGCGCCGCCGGTTACGCCCTTGAGCCAGGCGCATTCGTCGGCGTTCTCCTGGCCGGTGGTGGTGTTGGTCCAGCCGCCGGGTGGGTTTTGGTCGGTGATGGTTTCGCTGTACTCGTGGCCCAGGGTCATCGTCCAGCCGTCGAGGGTGCCGGTGGGGCCGGAGTTCAGGAAGTTCACGCCGCAGCCGGCGCCGGAGTCCATGTTGTAGGGCTGGTTGGAGAAGGCGAAGTCGCCGACGTCGGAGGTGACCGCGCCGCCGGTCAGGGTGGTGTCGCCGTTGTAGTCGTGCCAGGCGCAGTAGGCGCCCTGGTAGTTGTCGGGGTTGGTGCCGTGGGGGGACAGGATCACGTAGTACGAGTGGCGGTTCGAGGCTGCGGTCGTGTTGCCGAAGTGGTGTGCGGCGGCCAGGGCCTCGGTGCCGAGCTGGTGGCCGGAGGCGGCCTGGGGGGAGGCCGCTGAGTTGTCGTACCAGACGCCGGCCAGGACGCCGCCGGTCGGGTAGGGCACGTGCGCGGCGCCGGCCGGGCAGGTGGTGGCGCCCTTGGCGACGAGTGGGCCGTCGCAGTACTGGGTCATCGTGCCGGACCACTGCTCGCCGCCGGTGCCTATGCCCTTGAACATCATCTGGGCGGTCGGCGCGCCGTTGTCGGCGTCGTTGGTGAACGTCAGGTTGCCCTTGGCGTCAGTGCTCTGCGTTCCCCACTGGCTGCCGTAGAACACGAGGTAGACCTGGGGCTGCCCGTCCATCACGCCGATGCCGTCGATGCCGCCGCCGTAGGTCAGCGTCTTGGAGCCGTGCCGGGTGGCCGTGCGGGCCGCCTGCGCGTCGGCGACGTCCGGCATGTAGCCGTGGCCGCGGTTGACGTGCGCGGTGCCCGAGGCCGAAGCGCTCGGGGAGGCCGAAGCGGAGGCGGTGGCTGTGGACACCGCGGAGCCGATGGCCAGCACCGCGGTGCCGACGACCGCTGCGGCGACCCGGCGCCGCTGAGACGAACCGTGGGACATGTGCTTCCTTCCGATGTGGGGTATCGGCGCACGCGGGATCGCCGCGGCGCGCCGATGGGGCGTCCGTCGTGCAGGAAGTGGTGGCATCGGTTCGGTGAACCGTGATGCGGGAAACTAGCAACAGTTGACCTTGACGTCAACGGACGAAGATGAGGGGGTTTACGCATAGATGGCCGACGAGACCCACTTCGTGACCGACCTCTACCAGGGAACCGCCGGCTACTACGAACGCTACCGGCTGCCCTATCCGGCGCCTCTGCTCAGCCGGCTGGTCGCCGACAGCCGTGTCTCCGGCGGCGGACGCCTGCTGGATCTGGCCTGCGGGACCGGCCAGCTCGCCTTCCCGCTGAGTCCGCACTTCGCCGAGGTGTGGGCCGTGGACCAGGAACCGGACATGATCGAGACGGTGCGCGCCAAGGCGAACGCCGCGGGTATGAAAGCGCTGCGGCCCGTGGTTTCCAGCGCTGAGACGCTCGACGCGCAGCCGGGCTCCTTCGAGCTGGCCGTCATCGGCAACGCTTTTCACCGGCTGGATCGCGAGCTGGTCGCGCGGCGGATGCTCGGCTGGCTCGGTCCTGGCGGGCACCTCGCGCTGTGCTGGTCCTCTTCGCCCTGGACGGGAACCGAGGACTGGCAGCGCTCGCTCGCGGACGTCCTGAACCGCTGGCAGCGGCAGCTGAATGATGAAGAGCGGATTCCAGCGGGCCTGGATCAGGCGCGCCGTCACCTCCCCGACCCCGACGTGCTCGCCGAGGCCGGGTTCGAGGTCGTCGGCCGCTCCGCGTTCACGGCCGAGCACTCTTGGACGCTGGAAGAGCTCGCCGGCCACATCCGCTCGACCTCGTTCCTCCCGCCCGCGGTCCTCGGCGACCAGGCCGCAGCGTTTGACGCCGACCTCGCGGCGACGCTCCATCCCCTCAGCGCGGACGGACTCTTCACCGAAACCGTGAGCTCTGCCTACGATCTCGCCCGCAAGCCAGACTGAGGCGAGTTGACCTGAGCCCGACTCAACCGCAAGCAGCCGGCCGACGCCCTCCCAAACGTCGGCCGGCCACACTCAGGACCGGCGAAGAACGGCTCAGGAAGCAGCCGCCGGGGTGTAGTGAGCAGCCTCGTCGCCTTCGAGGATCCGGCTGGCCGCACCGTCGATCCCGATCGGCACGTCACCCGCCACGGTGACCCGGTTCAGCCGACGCGGCAGCGTGTCGTAGTCGTCCGGCGCGTAGTGCTGCGTGATGCGGTTGTCGAACACGACCACGTCGCCCGGGTTCCACTGCACCCGCAGCACGTTCTCCGGCCGCGTGACGTACGCCTGAAGCAGCCGCAGCACGTCCTTCGACTCGGTGGTGCTCAGCCCTTCGATGGTCTGCGCGAACGCCCCGATGAACAGCCCGCGCTCACCGGTCTCCGGGTGCACGCGCACCACCGGATGCGCCGTCCGGTACTTCGTGGAAACGAACACCTCCCGGTACTGCTGACGCTTCTCGTCGTCCGCCTTCGGACTCGGGCCCGCGTAGTCGTAGTCGTTGGTGTGTACGGCCCACAGCGTGTCGGCCAGATCGCGCAGCGGCTTGGGCAGATCGCGGTACGCCGCCCCGGTGTTCGCTATCAGGGTGTTGCCACCGTACGGCGGGATGACGATCCCCCGCAGCGTCGAGACCTTCGGCGGCGACTGCACGAACGTGACGTCGGTGTGCCACACGTTCGCCGCCCCGCGCTCGCTGTCCACGGGCAGGATCTGCGGCTGCTCGGCGATGCCGGGCACGGTCGGGTGCGCGCTGGTCAGCGGCCCGAACAACGAGGCGAATCGCAGCTGCCCCTCGTCGTCCAGGTCCTGGTTGCGGAACACCAGAGCCTTGTGCTCCAGCAGCGCGGCCTTGATCTCCTTCAGGATCCCCTCGGGGAGCTCGGCGGACAGGTCGACGCCGGTGATCTCGGCGCCGATCCGGCCGCCGATGCGCCGGATGTCGAAGTCGGTCGGGGTGGGGGTGGATGTCATTCCAGGTCGTCCTTTCAAGAAAGCGAATCAGTACTGCGACGCGGAAGCGAGCAGCGGCTGGGAGAAACGATCGGCCGGACGCGACAACCCGTAGTGGTCGCGCAAGGTGGTGCCGGTGTACTCGGTGCGGAACAGCCCCCGGCGCTGGAGCACGGGCACGACGTGGTCGACGAAGTCCTCCAGGCCGGTCGGCAGGATCGGCGGCATGATGTTGAAGCCGTCGGCGGCCCCGGCGCGGAACCACGACTCCAGCGCGTCGGCGATCTGTTCCGGTGCGCCGGCCACGACCCGGTGCCCGCGTCCGCCGCCGAGCCGGGCGATGATCTGCCGGATCGTCAGCCGCTCGGCCCGCACCAACTCGGCGACCAACGTGAAGCGGCTCTTGTTGCCGTTGACCTGGTCCTCGGTCGGCAGGACCTCCTCCGGCAGCGGCTCGTCCAGGCGGTAGCCGGCCAGGTCGACGTTCAGCATGGTCGAGAGCTGGCCCAGCCCGTAGTCGATGACCTGGAGCTCGGTGAGCTCGTCCTCCAACGCCAGCGCCTCGGCCTCGGTGGCGCCGATGATCGGGCAGATCCCCGGCAGGATCACCGGCAGCTCGTCCCGGCCGTGGGCGGCGGCGCGGGCCTTCACGTCCGCCGCGAACCGCCGTGCCTCGGCCAGGGTCTGCTGCGCGGTGAACACCGCCTCGGCGTACCGGGCGGCGAAGTCCTTGCCGTCCTCGGAGGACCCGGCCTGCACCAGCAGCGGCCAGCCCTGGGGCGAGCGCTGGACGTTGAGCGGCCCGCGCACCTTGAAGAACTCACCGGCGTGCTCGATCTCGCGCAGCCGATCAGGGTCCGCATACACCCCGGACGCCTTGTCCAGCACCACCGCGTCGTCGGCCCAGCTGTCCCACAGCCGGGTGGCGACGTCCAGGAACTCCGCCGCGCGCTCGTAGCGCACCGCGTGGTCGAGGTGCTCGTCCAGGTTGAAGTTGTTGGCCTCGTTCACCGTCCCGGACGTCACGATGTTCCAGCCGGCCCGGCCGCCCGAGACGTGGTCCAGCGAGGCGAACCGGCGGGCCAGGTGGAACGGTTCGTTGAAGGTGGTCGAGGCGGTGGCGATCAGTCCGATGTGCCGCGTGGCCACGGCGATCGCCGGCAGCACGGTCAGCGGCTCCAGGCCGCCGGACACGTTGGCGCCGGCCCGGCCGCCCCACAGCGCCAGCCCGTCGGCGAAGAAGATCGAGTCGAACTTGCCGCGCTCGGCGGTCTGCGCGAGCTGCTGGAAATAGGTGATGTCGTTGACCCGGTGCGGCTGGCTGGCCGGGTGCCGCCAGGCGGCGTCGTGGTGCCCGGGCGCCATGAGGAAGGCGTTCAGGTGGAGTTGTCGTCGGTCAGTGCTCATGTCGGATGGCCCCTCGCGGTGTGGAATCAGGCCCCTGCCACCGGACGCCAGCGGGTCAGCCGCCGCTCCAGCAGCACGAGCAGGTGGTTGAAGACCAGCCCGATCACCGAGATCGCGATGATCGCGGCGTACATGTCGGGGATGGCGAAGTTCTGCTGGGAGGCGTTGACCAGGTAGCCCAGGCCCGCCTTGGCGCCCACCATCTCGGCGGCGACCAGCACCAGGATCGAGGAGGCGCCGGCCAGCCGGATGCCGGTGAACACGGTCGGCAGCGAGGCCGGCAGGATCACCTTGGCGAACAGCCGGTGCGCCGGCAGGCTCATCGACCGCGCCGACTTGATCAGGACCGGGTCGACCGTCCGGACGCCGCTGATCGTGTTCAGCAGGATCGGCCAGGTGCAGGCGTAGACGACGATGGCGATCTTCGAGGTCTCGCCGATGCCCAGCAGCAGGATGAACACCGGCAACAGCGCCAGCGCGGCGGTGTTGCGGAACAGCTCCAGCAGCGGTCCGAGGATCTCCGCGACCGGCTTGTACCAGCCGATCAGAAGGCCCAGCGGCACGCCGACGCCGATCGCGATCAGGAAGCCGGACAACGAGCGCACCAGGCTGGCCCGGGTGTTGTCCCACAGCTGGCCGTCCTTCGCCAGCTCTATCAGAGCTTTGACGGCCTCGGAGAACGGCACCAGGAACGTGCGGTCGACTAGGCCGACGCGCGGCGCGACCTCCCACAGCACGAGGAACGCGGCGATCGCGATCGTGCGTTTGCCGACCACCGCCAGGGCCCCGGCCACGCGTGCGATCGGCGTCGGAACGGTCCGCAACAGCTGCTGGACGGTCGGCGCGAACGGGATCTCAGCCAACGGAAACAACCTCCCTCACCGCGGTGACCTCCTCGCGCAGCAGGCTCCACACCCGGTGCCGGTAGGCGGCGAACTCCGGGCTGGAGCGCACGTCGTCCTCGGCCTGCCGGTCGCCGAGCCGCACGTCCACGACCTGCTTGATGCGCCCCGGCCGCGAGGTCATGACCGCGACTCGCTGCCCTAGATAGACCGCCTCGTCGATGCCGTGCGTGATGAACACGATCGTGGTGCCGGTCTTGTGCCAGATGCGCAGCAGTTCCTCCTGGAGCCCGTCGCGCGTCTGGGCGTCCAGGGCCGCGAAGGGCTCGTCCATCAGCAGCACGGCCGGATCGGCGACCAGTGCCCGGGCGATGGCCACGCGCTGCCGCATCCCGCCGGACAGCTCGTGCGGATAGCGGTCTTCGAACCCTGACAGACCGACCAGGTCGAGGTATTCGCGGGCCCGCTCGGCGCGGCCCTTGCGGTTCAGCCGGTCCAGGCGCGGCTGGGCCTCCAGGGCGAACTCGACGTTGCGCTGCGCGGTGCGCCACGGCAGCAGCGCGTATTGCTGGAAGACGATGCCCCGGTCCAGCGCGGGGCCGGTCACGGCCTTGCCGTCCAACAGGATCCGGCCGCTGCTGGGCTTCGTCAGGCCACTGATGAGGTCCAGCAGCGTCGACTTCCCGCAGCCGCTGGGGCCGACCACGACCAGGAACTCCCCCGGCGCGACGGTCAGCGTGACGTCGTCCAGCGCGGTGAAGGTGGCGCCGTCGCGGACGGCGAAGGTCTTGCTGACGCCGTCGATGCGGATCTTCTCCGCGGCGTTGATCACGGTGAGCGCGGTCGCGGCCATCTCAGCTGCCCCCGTTCGCGAAGGAGTTGTACTTGTTGGTGTAGACGTCGGCCGCCTTGACCTTGCCCTTGGGGATCTGGCCCTGCCCTTCGAGCCAGCTGATCCAGGTGGTGAACTCCTTCTCGGCGATGACGCCGCCGGTCCCGGCGATGCCGAAGGATTTGAAGTACTTCAGCGCCGAGGCGTCCTCGTTCCGGCCGCGAGCCTTGATGATCTTCGTGAAGCGGTCGACGACCTCCGGGAGCGGCGTGGTGCGGGCCCACTCGATCGCCTTGCCGACGCCGGAGGTGAAGGCGCGCACGGTGTCAGGGTTCTTCGCCAGGAAGTCATTGCGGAACACGTAGGTCCCGGCACTGAACGAGCCGAGGAGGTCGAAGTCGGTGAACAGCGGTTTCACACCGCCGTCGGCCAGCGCCTTGTCGCGCAGGATGCCGCCGAGCACGGCGACGTCGATCTGGTGCGCCCGCAGCGACTGCTCGGTGTTCACCGGCGGCACCACCAGCGGCTCGACCTTCTTCAGGTCGGCTCCGGTGATCCCGTTGCGGCCCAGGTAGATGTCCAGGATCGCCTCGTCGTGGGCGCCGAGGGTGTTCATGCCGATCTTCTTGCCGAACAGGTCGGGCGCGCCGGCGATCGGGCTGCCGGCCAGGGTGTAGAAGCCGTTGTACGAGTACTGATCCACGCCGTAGTAGCTGATGACGGCGGTGATCGGCGCGCCTGCCGCGTGGAGCTTGGCGACCGCGCCGTTGAAGGCGCCGCCGAAGTCGGTCTGGCCGGTGGCCGCCGACTGGATGTCCTGCGGCCCGCTGATCGTGTTGCCGACCCAGTCGAGCGTGACAGGGCCCAGATATCCGAGGTCCGCCGCCAGCTCGGGCGGGGTGACGGAACCCGCCGAGCCCTGGTAGCGCAGCTTGGTGGTCTTCTTGGCCGAGCCGCCCGACGCCGAACCGCAGCCGGCGGCCAGGGCTGCGGTCCCGACCAGGCCGAGGAAGCCGCGTCTGGTGTGCGGGGCCGCCGTCAGGGCGCTCATCGTCCGACCGCCGCGGACGCACCGTTGGCCAGGGCCAGATCGCCGGTCCCAGCGCCGGGACCGGCGCTGGGACCGGCATCGGTCCGCACCGGCGCGGCCGAGAAGCCGATCCCGCGCAGGTCCAGCGCCCCGGAGAACCGCTCCAGCGTCTCGACCAGCCGCTTCTCGGTCTGCGGGGCGAGGTACACGCCCTGTTCCTCACTCCGGGCGATGTCGATGTCGAGCAGGAACCTGCCCGGCAGCACGTGGTCGGCACCGAGCGCGGTGAGCACGGGACGCAGCGCGTAGTCGATCGCCAGGAGGTGTCCGACGGTACCGCCGGTGGCCAGCGGCAGGACCACCTTGCCGGCCAGCGCGTTCTCCGGCAGCAGGTCGAGGAACGCCTTGAGCAGGCCGGTGTAGGCGGCTTTGTAGACCGGCGTGGCCACGATGACGCCATCGGCGTTGGCGACGGCCTCGAACGCCTCCTGCACAGCCACGGTGTCACGCGCGCCAGCCAGCAAATCGGCCGCCGGCAGGTCGCGGACCGCCAGATGAGCGGTCCGATGGCCGCGGGTCCCCAGCCAACCGAGCGCGTGGTCGACGGCCGACACGGTGCGCGAGGCCGGTGAGGGGCTGCCGGAGACAGCCAGGATCGAGGGCATGGTGAAACTCCTTGGAAAAGGGCGAGAAAAAGCGGTGCGCTAAAGCAGTTCAGCAGAACACACACACAAGCGAAGGGGGCGCCGGAGCGGCGGCGCGAACCGAAAAGAAAGACCCGAGGAAGCGAAGGCTACGGGTGGACAGGACAGATGGCGCTCGCGGTCCGTCGCAGATCGACGTGACGGCGAGCCACAAGAAGTCGGCCCTGGTGCATAGCATGAGAATGACAGCGGAACTGCACGTACGTCAATGGAAGTTCGGGCAGTCTCGCATCCCGGAAGTTCGATGCCTGGTATTCGAGAGCGCGTGAGACAAACGCAAAAAAGTGTCGGGCCCCGATGTAAAAAACATCGGGGCCCGACACAAGGTCGCGCCGGAATTCAGGTCACGCCAGTCCCCGCGACCGCAGAACCCTGCGTTCCAACGGCACGAACAGCAGCTGGTTGACCGCGACGCCGACCGCGAGGATCAGCACGATCGCCGCGAAGGCGCCGGCCATGTCGTTGGAGTCCTGGGCGTTCTTCAGCAGGAAGCCGAGTGAGTGCCCCAGATCCGCCGACTGCACGATGATCTCGGCGGCCAGCAGCGACCGCCACGCGAACGCCCACCCCTGCCGCAGCCCGGCCAGATAGCCGGGCAGCGCCGCCGGCAGCAGCACGTAGCGCACCGAGGCCAGGCCCCGGGCTCCCAGGTTCCGGCCGACCCGCAGATACAGCGGCGGCACCTGGTCGAGCCCTGATACGACCCCGACCGCGATCGACGGCACGGCGCCGAGCAGCACCACGCCGTACAGCATCGCCGGCTCGGGCCCGAAGAACATCAGCGCCGGGGGCACCCAGGCCACCGACGGCAGCGACTGGAGCCCGGACAGGATCGGCCCGACGCCGGCCCGGATCAACCGGAACCGGCCGACCAGCAGCCCCAGCGGCGTGCCGATGGCCACCGAGGCGCCGAAGCCGATCGCGCCGTGCTCGGCGCTGTGGCCGACCGACGGCCAGGCGTCGCCGCTGCTGAAGGCGGCCTTCAAGGAAGTGAAGACCTCGGAGGGCCCGGGGAGCTTCCAGTCCGGCCAGATCTTCGCGACGTAGAGCACCTGCCAGACGGCGATGATGAGGAGAACGGCGAGCAACGGCGGGTAGACGGCGCGCAGGACGGTCGCGAGCCTGCTGGTCTCGCGCTCGGCGGAGGTCTCCAGGGCGTCCAGGCCGGCTTCGACGTCCTTCAGGGCGTCGGTGGCGTCGGCGGCGTCCGTGGTCTCGGTGGCTTCGGTCTGTGCGGCCTGTGAGGGCTCTACGAGCGTTTCAGCCTCTTCGGATGCTTCAGGCTCCTGGCGTTCCTCAGGCTCCTGACGCTCCTCGGCCTCGACGGCCTCTTCCGCTTCGACGGATTCCCGGGCCCCGGTCACTTCTTGCCCAGCCCGGCGTCGGAGACCGCCGGCTGACCGTTCTTGGCCAGTTCGGCGTTCAGGATCGACAGGTCGTAGATGCCGTGCAGGTCGGTCGACTTCAGCAGCTTCACCGCGACCGCGTGGTCCAGCGAGGTCTGCAGCGTGGAGGCGTCCGGGTCGTTGGTGACCTTCTGCTCACTGAAGGACCGCTGGATCTCGGCGCCCGTCAGCGCCTTGCCGGTGAGCCGCTTCAGCTCGCCGTTCACCAGGTTCTGCGCGTCGGTCGGGTCCGAGGTGATCCAGGAGTTCGCTGCTATCTGGCCGTCGATCAGGGCCTTGACGGTGTCCGGGTGCTTGTCCAGGAAGCTGGTCGCGACCACCAGCGTGGTGGTGGCGAACTGGCCGTTCGGCCACAGGCTCCGCTCGTCGACCAGCACCTTCGCGCCGGCCTCGGTGACCAGCCGCGAGGCCCACGGCTCCGGCAGCCACGCGCCGTCGATGTGCCCCGCCTTGAACTGGTCCAGCGTGGTCGCGTTGTCCTGCGGGTTCACCGAGACGTCGCCGGTGCCGTCCGGGTTGGCGGTCAGGCCCTGCTGCTTGAGCCAGTAGCGCAGCGCGACGTCCTGAGTGTTGCCCTTCTGCGGCGTGGCCAGGGTCTTGCCCTTGAGATCCGCGGCCGAGTTGATGCTCGGCTTGACGACCAGCTCCGCACCGCCGTCGGTGGCACCGGCCACGATCTTCAGCGCCTCGCCGTGCGACTGCACGAAGGCCGACAGGGCCGAGGACGGACCGACGTAGGCGGCGTCCAGCTGCCCGCCGAGCACCGCGGTCATCTCCGCCGGGCCCGCGTTGTAGATCT
The DNA here is from genome assembly GCF_041262085.1 of Catenulispora sp. GAS73. Taxonomy (NCBI): domain Bacteria; kingdom Bacillati; phylum Actinomycetota; class Actinomycetes; order Catenulisporales; family Catenulisporaceae; genus Catenulispora; species Catenulispora sp. GAS73. The sequence goes on along the minus strand of NZ_JBGCCM010000003.1, from coordinate 319,596 downwards.
GCGTGGAGAGCTTGGTGGAGCCCAGGGCCTTGGCGAAGTCGCCGTGCGCGACGCCGACCACGGCGGTGGCGTGCGTGACGTTCGCGAAGTAGCCCAGCCGCAGCGTCGAGGCGTCCGAACCACCGGAGCCACCGGAGCCACCGGCGGCGGCCTTGGTGGCCGAACCAGAGCTCTTCGACGACCCGCACGCGGCGGCCGAGGCGACGATCCCGACGGCGGCTGTCAACGCCGCGACCGTACGAACCAGAGTCTTGATGTCCATCACAGGAAGGCTCCCGAAAGGATCGCCGGGCATACCGGCGGGCGGCTTGGCGCAGCCGCTGGAATTGAGGAAAGAAAAAAGGTGGCTGTTCAGCGCCGGGACGGGCGCGAACCGGGCCGCGAAAAGCGCAGGCGGATCAGACGGCCGCCGTACAGCACGTGCTGGACAGGCGTCCGAAGTCGACGTACGGCCGACCGACCAGGGCCACTCCATCGCGGGACATGGCTAGAGAGTGGCACGGTCTCGGATTCCCGTCTATTTCTTGTCCGATATATGGACGGTCCGAAAGGCTTCGGATAGCCATTCTTTCTGAGCCCATTCATATCGGTGTCCGAACCTTTTTTCCTCCGATATTTTCGGACTACCGAGAGGACGGCGTCGCAGACAGCTCGCGCGTCCGCCGCGCTCCCGGGACGACCAGCGGCGTCCCGGTCTCCGGATCCTCGATCACCCGGCACGGCAGGCCGAAGACCGACTCCACCAGCTCGGCGGTGACGATCTCCTCGGGCGCGCCGGAGGCCGCCACGCGACCGTCGCAGAGCACGATCAAGTGCGTGGCGTAGCGCGCGGCCTGGTTGAGATCGTGCAGCACGGCCACCAAGGTCCGCCCCTCCTCCTCGTGCAGGCGTGCGCACAGGTCGAGGATCTCGATCTGGTGCGCGATGTCGAGGTACGTCGTCGGCTCGTCGAGCAGCAGCAGCGGCGTCTGCTGCGCCAGCACCATCGCCGTCCACACCCGCTGGCGCTGGCCGCCGGACAGCTCGTCGACGGCGCGCTCGGCCAGGTCCGTGACGCCGGTCGCGGTCATCGACTCGGCCACGATCCGCTCGTCCTCGCGCGACCACTGCCGCAGCAGGCCCTGGTGCGGGTGCCGGCCGCGCGAGACGAGGTCGGCGACGGTGATGCCGTCCGGGGCGACCGAGGACTGCGGCAGCAGGCCGACGATCCGGGCGACCTGCTTGGTCGGCATCGAGGCGATGTCCGCGCCGTCGAGCACCACGGTGCCGGCCTTGGGCTTCAGCAGCCGCGACAGGGCCCTGAGAAGGGTCGACTTACCGCAGGCGTTGGGGCCGACGATGACCGTGAAGGACTCGTCCGGGATCGCGACCGAGAGGCCTTCGGCGACGGTCCGGCCGTCGTAGGCCAGCGTCAGGCCGGTGCCGCTGAGACGGGACGTGATCGCCCCCGCCTGACCGTTCTCGGTCGTCATGCCGCGCGTCTCCTTGAAGTTCGAATTCAGCACTGTCAGATCCGCCCCGCCTTGCGCCCGGCCGCCAGCAGCCAGATCAGATATCCGCCGCCGAGCACGCCGGTGACCACGCCGACCGGCAGCTGCCGACCGGAGATCGCATGCTGGGCAACGAGATCGGCACACGTCAGGAGCACCGCTCCCATCAGCATCGACGGGATCAGGTTCGGCCCCGGCGCGCGGGTCAGCCGCTTGGCGAGCTGCGGCGCGGTGAGGGCGACGAAGGACACCGGCCCGGCCGCCGCCGCGGCGAACGAGGTGAGCAGGACCGCCGCGGCCAGCGCCGTGAGCCGCGCGCGGTCGACCGGGACGCCGAGCGCGCGCGCCACGTCGTCCCCCATCTCTGCGACGTGCAGCGCCCTGCCGCATCCGACGAGCAGCACCGGCCCGAGCACCGCCATCGCCACGGCCAGCGGCACGACGTCGCTCCAGCCCCGGCCGTCCAGGCTCCCGGTGAGCCACAGCATCGCCCGCGCGGCGTCCATCAGCTGCGCCTTGGTCATCAGATATCCGTTGACCCCGCTCAGGATCGCCGAGACCCCGATGCCGACCAGGATCAGCCGGTAGCCGTGCACGCCCTGAAGCCAGGCCAGGGCATAAACTCCGACGCCGGTCAGCACGCCGCCGATCATCGCCCCGCAGGCCAGCGCCAGACTGCTGCCGCCGGCCACCACCACGACCAGCGCTCCGGTGGCCGCGCCCTCGGTGAAGCCGAGCATGTCCGGGCTGCCCAGCGGATTGCGCACCAGTGACTGGAAGACCGCGCCGGCCAACGAGAGCGCGGCGCCGACCAACAGCGCGGTCACCACGCGCGGCAGGCGCAGCTCCACGACGATGAAGTGGTCTCCCACCGTGCCGCCGCCGAACAGGGTGCGCAGCACTTCGCCCGGCGGGATCTGGTAGTCGCCGCTGCCGAGGGTGAGGACCATGGCCGTGAACGCGAGCAGCGCGCAGACGGCCGAAGCGGTGAGCGTCCGGGGCCGGTAGCGCACCGAGAACGCGGAGGTTCGCAGAACCCTCATGCCCGCACCGCCTTCGCGCGCCGCAGGAAGTACAGGAACACCGGACCGCCGACCACGCTGGTGACCACGCCGACCTGGATCTCGCCGGGACGCGCGAGGACCCGGCCGAGCACGTCCGCGCCGAGCAGTACGACCGGCGCGAGCACCGCGCAGTACGGCAGCATCCAGCGCAGATCCGGGCCGGTGATGGTGCGCACGACGTGCGGGACCATCAGCCCGACGAACACGATCGGCCCGCACGCGGCGGTGGCCGCCCCGCACAGCAGGGTCACCGCGACGATCGCCGCCGCGCGCACCGCTGTGGGGCGTGAGCCCAGAGCGCGCGCCGAGTCCTCGCCGAGGGCCAGCGCGTTGAGCGGCCGGGCCAGGGCCAGAGCCAGCACCAGGCCCACGGCCGCGAACGGCAGCACCCTGACGACGGTGGACGGCGTCGCGCCGGCCAACGAACCGACGGTCCAGAACCGCATGGCCTCCAGCGACGCGGAGTCCAGCAGCATCGCGACGCTGACGTAGGAGAACAGGGTGGCGTTCAGCGCGGCCCCGGCCAGCGCCAGCCGGACCGGCGTCGCCCCGCGCCCGCCGCCGACCAGGTAGCCGGCGGTGGTGGCGATCGCGGCGCCGGCCAGGGCGAACCAGACGTAGCCGTCGAAGGTCCCGATCCCGAACAGCCAGATGGCGGTGACGACCGCGGCCGAGGCCCCGGCGTTGATGCCGAGCAGTCCCGGATCGGCCAGCGGGTTGCGGGTCAGCGCCTGCATCACCGCGCCAGCCAGACCGAGGGCCAGGCCGACGAGCAGGCCGAGCAGGGTCCGGGGCAGCCGCATCTGGTGCACCACGGTGTAGTACGGGGAGCCCGAGTCGGACAGGCCGTGCCAGACGTCGCCGAGCGAGAGCGACTTGGCGCCCAGGCAGATGCTGAGCACGAGCACTGCGAGCAGCAGCAGGCTCGCGGCGGCCAGGCCGGCGCCCCGGCTTACCCGGCCGAGGCCGCGCGCGCCCGGTGGATGCCTGCGGAGTGTCGGGGCTACGGCCTCAGGGGCCTGCGGTGGCGCGGTGGCAGACAAAACCTGGCTCCGGATCGACGACGCGGGGGTGACCCCCCTTGGGCGAGTGGTGAGGTTAGGCTAACCTAACTTCACTGCGCCGGGTAAGCGCCCCTCGATCATGAGAAAGCGACATTCATGCCATACATCCCTTCCGTTTCCTCCTTATCCCGCCGTGGTGTGCTGGCCGGCGTCGGCGGGGGCGCCCTGGCCGCCGTGCTCGCGGCCTGCGGCAGCGGTTCGAGTTCAGGCCCGCGCTCCTCGGGCCAGAGCGGCCCGTCCGGGCCCTGGTCCTTCACCGACGACCGGAAGACGACGGTGAAGCTGTCCTCGGCGCCGACCCGGGTCGTGGCCTTCACCGGCACCGCCGCCGCGCTCGTCGACTTCGGCCTGGACCAGCAGATCGTCGGCGTCTTCGGGGAGACGACGCAGCCGGACGGCAAACCCACGGCGCAGGCCGGCGACCTCGACGTCGGCAAAGTGACCGTGCTGGGCAACGCCTGGGGCGAGTTCAACGTGGAGAAGTACGCCGCACTCACCCCCCAGCTGCTGGTCACGCACATGTATGAGCCGGGTGCGCTGTGGTACGTGCCGAACGAGGGCAAGGACCAGATCGCCAAGCTGGCGCCGAGCGTGGCGATCAACGTGGCGCGGGCCTCGCTGCCGACCCCGATCCAGCGCTACGCCGACCTGGCGCAGTCGCTCGGCGCGGACCTGGGCGCCAAGAAGGTCACCGACGGCAAGGCCCGGTTCCAGGCCGCGGCCGAGACGCTGCGCGGTGCGGCGAAGGCAGCCGGCGGGCTGAAGGTGCTGGCCGCGTCCGGCAGCCCCGACGTGTTCTACGCGTCGAACCCGAAGATCGCCAGCGACCTGATGTACTTCGCCGAGCTCGGCGTCGAGCTCATCGTCCCCACCAAGCTCGACACCGGCGACTACTTCGAGAGCCTGAGCTGGGAGAACGCCGACAAGTACGCGGCCGACCTGATCCTGCTCGACAGCCGCTCCACCGCCTTGCAGCCGAAGGCGCTGGCCTCGAAGCCGTCGTGGAGCGCCCTGCCCGCCGTGAAGGCGGGCCAGGTCACGCCGTGGGACGCGGTGCCGCGCTTCTCCTGGGCCGGTGCCGCTCCGCTGCTGGAGAACCTCGCCAAGGCGATTCAGAACTGCAAGAAGGTGAGCTGACCGTCATGAACTCGATCTCCTCAGTAGGCGCGGCGCTGGCCGCCACGGCCTCGGCTGCGGCCATCTCCTCGGTCACGCCGGCATCAGCGCCGATCGCCGAAGCCGTATCAGCCTCCCGGCTCGTGCACGGCAAGTTCCGCTTCTTCCAGGCGCGCGTCGTGGCGACCCGCCGCCTGGGACCCTCGATGGTGCGGATCACCTTCGGCGGGACTCAGCTGCGCGACTTCGCCGGCGGCGGCCGGGACCAGAGCTTCTCGCTCTTCCTGCCGCAGCCGGGGCAGGACGCGCCGATCGTGCCCTTCGACGCCCGCGACGACTGGTTCGCGCAGTGGCGGGCCATGCCGACCGACGAGCGGGGCGTCATGCGCTCCTACACGGTTCGCTCGCAGGACCGCGAGCGCGGCGAGGTGGACGTCGATTTCGTGTTGCACGGCACCGGAGACTCCAGCGCGACCCCGGCCGGGCCCGCGTCGCGCTGGGCCGCCGAGGCCGTGCCGGGCGATCGGGTCGTGCTGCTGGGACCGGCGTTCGAGGACAACCGCAGCATCGGCTTCCAGCTTCCGCAGGACACTGACTGGGTCCTGATCGCCGCCGACGAGACCGCCTTGCCTGCTGCGGCGGCGATCCTGGAATGGCTGCCGGCCGGACTGCGCGCGCGGGCCTGGATCGAGGTCCCGGATCTGAAGGACACCCAGGAACTCCTGAGCCCGGCAGAAGCCGACATCACCTGGCTGGTCCGCGACCCCACGCGCCGGCCCGGCGCTTTGCTGACCGAGGAGATCGGCGGCGCGGCCTTCCCCGACGGCGCGCCCTACGTGTGGATCGCCGGCGAGGCCGGGATGGTCAGGACCCTGCGACGCCACCTCGTCGGCGAGCGCGGCATCGACCGCGGGCGCGTGGAGTTCTCCGGTTACTGGCGCCTCGGAGCCACCGAAGAGGATCTGCGGACCGAAAAAATCTCCGCCGCCGAAACCGAGGCGGCACAGTGAGCCCTCAAGCCTCCGCCGTCGCGACCGCACGCGCCATCTTCTCCCCCGCCGTCGAGGACGCCGCCGGGCACCTGTTCAACGACCGGACACTCGACCGCTACCGGCACACCATGGCCGACGGCATCGACCGCGTCGCGAACCGGATAGCCCGCACGGACAGCCCTTTCACCGGCGTCTCCCCCGACGATCTCGCTCCCGGCATATCAGGCGTCGATCTCGACCGCCCGCTGGACGACGCCGGAGCCGCGCTGGACGAGCTCGAAGAGCTCTACCTGCGCGACGCCGTCTACTTCCATCACCCGCGCTACCTCGCGCACCTGAACTGCCCGGTCGTCATCCCGGCGCTGCTCGGCGAGGCCGTTCTGACCGCGGTCAACTCCTCGCTGGACACCTGGGACCAGAGCGCCGGCGGCACGCTGATCGAGCGCCGGCTGATCGACTGGACCGCCGGGCGGATAGGTCTGGGCCCGGCCGCCGACGGCATCTTCACCAGCGGGGGCAGCCAGTCGAACTTCCAGGCGCTGTTGCTGGCCCGGGAGGAGATCGTGGCGAAGGCCGTGGCTGGGACTTCGCTGCCGGGTGCCGGTGCGAAGTACGCGGCTGCCCGGGATGTCATGGACCGCCTACGGATCTTCGTCTCGGAGGCCGGGCACTTCAGCGTCCGCAAGTCGGCGAAGATGCTCGGGCTGAGCCCGGACGCGGTGGTCACGGTCGAGACCGACGCGCGCAAGCGGATGCGTCCGCAGTCGCTGGCGTGGGAGCTGGAGCAGTGCCGGTGGGCCGGCTTCATCCCGATGGCCGTGGTCGCCACCGCCGGCACCACCGACTTCGGATCCATCGATCCGTTGCGGCAGATCGCCGAGCTGTGTGCCGAGTCAGGGGCCTGGTTCCACGTCGACTCCGCCTACGGCTGCGGCCTGCTCGTCTCGCGGTCCCGGCGTGACCTCCTGCGGGGCATCGAGCACGCCGACTCGGTGACCGTCGACTTCCACAAGTCGTTCTTCCAGCCGGTGAGCTCCAGCGCGCTGATCGTGCGCGATCGCGCGGTGCTGAGCTACGCGACGTACCACGCCGACTACCTCAACCCGGCCCGCATGGTCGAGCAACGCATCCCCAACCAGGTCGACAAGAGCATCCAGACCACGCGCCGCTTCGACGCGCTCAAGCTCTGGATGACGTTGCGCATCATGGGCCCGGACGCGGTCGGCGATCTGTTCGACGAGGTCATCGACCGGGCCGCGCAGGCCTGGGTGCTGCTCACCGTCGATCCGCGCTTCGAGGTGGTGACCAGGTCCCAACTCAGCACCCTGGTTTTCCGCTACCTGCCGCCGGAGGGCCCGGCCCGGGACCTCGCCGACGGCGCGAATCTGTACGCGCGCGAGGCGCTGGCCGCCTCCGGCGCGGCGATGGTGGCCGCGACCAAGGTCGGCGGTCGGCACTACCTGAAGTTCACGCTGCTGAACCCCGAGACCACGGTGGACGACATCGCGCACGTCCTGGACCTGATCGCGGACCACGCCGCCGAATACGTCGAGCGCCGGAGAACACTCTGATCATGTACGACTTCATAGCCATCGGGCTCGGTCCCTACAACCTGGGCCTGGCCTGCCTGACCGAGCCGATCGAGGGTCTGGACGGCCTGTTCCTGGAGGCTCGCACCGAGGCCCGCTACGCCTGGCACCCCGGGATGCTGCTGACGTCGGCAACGCTTCAGACGCCTTTCATGGCCGATCTGGTGACGCTGGCCGACCCGACGTCGCCGTACTCCTTTCTCAACTTCCTGAAGGAGACGGGGCGGCTGTATCCCTTCTATATCCGGGAGAACTTCTATCCGGTGCGCGCCGAGTACGACGAGTACTGCCGGTGGGCTGCGACCCGGCTGCGCAACGTGCGCTTCGGGCAGAAGGTGTCGCGCATCGACTATGACGAAGCAGAAGCCTGCTATGTCGTGCGGTCGGTCGGCGTCGACGGCGGTGTGGTCACCGAGGAGCGCGCACGGCGTCTGGTTCTGGGGACCGGAACTCCGCCGCACATCCCTGAGCCCTGTCGCGGGATCGGCGGGGACCTCGTCCACAGCGCCGACTACCTGAGTGCGAAGGCGCTTCTGCAAAGCAAGGAGAGCATCACTGTCGTGGGCAGCGGCCAAAGCGCCGCCGAGCTCTACCTCGACCTGCTCTCCGACGCCGGGACCGACACCTACCACCTGAGCTGGGTGACGCGCTCGCCGCGGTTCTTCCCGCTGGAGTACACCAAGCTCACGCTGGAGATGACCTCGCCGGACTACGTCGACTACTTCCACGCGCTGCCGGAGGCGACCAGGTACCGGCTGGAGGCGGAGCAGAAGGGCCTGTTCAAGGGCATCGACGCGGTGCTGATCAACGAGATCTTCGACACGCTCTACCTCAAGAGTGTGCGCGGGCCGGTGGCCACTCGGCTGGTAACCAACACCGAGGTGCGCGAGGCTTCGTACGATTCGGCCGGCGGCACGTACACGCTCGATCTGCATCACGAGGAGCAGGACCGCGCCTTCTCGCTCGCGACACAGGGCTTGGTGCTGGCGACCGGGTACCGGTATCAGTTCCCGGACTTCCTCGAACCGGTCCGCGACCGCATCCGCTTCGACGGCAGCGGGCGCTTCGACGTCGCGCGGAACTACACGATCGACGTCGCCGGCCGCGAGATCTTCCTGCAGAACGCCGGCACCCACACGCACAGCATCACCTCGCCGGACCTGGGCATGGGAGCGTACCGGAACTCTTGGATCATCAGCGAGATGCTCGGCCGGGACTACTACCCGGTGGAGAAGACGATCACGTTCCAGGAGTTCGGCGCGCCGGACGGCCTGCTCACATGATCACGTTCCGGCCGCTCGATCTGGACAGCGACGCCGAAGTCGAGATGCTGCACCGCTGGGTCACGCACCCGAAGGCCGCTTTCTGGCTGATGCAGGGGTGCGACGTCGCCGAGGTGCGTGAGGAGTACCGCAGGATCGAACGGCATCCGCATCACGAGGCGTTCCTGGGCCTGGTCGACGGGACGCCGGCCTTTCTGGCCGAGCGCTACGACCCCCGGTACGTCGAGCTCGTCGGGTTGTACGAGCCCGAAGACGGCGACGTCGGGATGCACTTCCTGTGCGCGCCGACCGACACGCCGGTGCACGGGTTCACACGCGCCGTCATCACTGCCGTGCTGGCCTGGATCTTCTCCGATCCGGACGCGCTGCGGGTGGTCGTGGAGCCAGATGTTCGCAATACCGCAGTTCAGGCGTTGAACGCCGCGGTCGGATTCCGTGTCGTCGGGCCGATCGCCAAACCCGAGAAGCAGGCGCTGCTGAGCGTCTGCACCTGGCATGACTTCCAAGCCGCCACCTCTGCCCTCCCCCGCCTAGGAGCCACTTCATGAACCCGCGCGACGCAGTCCGTCATTTGACCCCTGAGAACTGGGAGCGCGCCAATCGGCTGCTGCTGCAAAAGGCAATCGCAGAGTTCTCCCATGAGCGGCTTCTCACGCCGGAGCCTTTGGCAGACTTCGAACACGGTTTCGCAGTGCACAGCGATGACGGGAGCGTGGAGTACCGATTCTCGGCGAAGGTGCTGGCGCTGAATCACTGGCAGGTTGATGCCGAGAGCATTGTGCGGGTTGCCGACGGGCATGAGCAGCCGCTGGATGTGGCGGACTTCTGCATCGAGATGCGCGGGGCGCTCGGGCTGAGCGATCAGGTGTTGCCGGTCTATCTGGAGGAGATCGGCTCCACGTTGGCGAGTACCGCGTACAAGCTGAGCAAGCCGGCGATCTCTGCGGCCGAGTTGGCGCGCGCCGACTTTCAGCGGATCGAGTCGGAGATGACGGAGGGGCATCCGACGTTCGTCGCCGGTAATGGCCGGATCGGGTTCGGCGTTGACGACTTTCGGCAGTACGCGCCTGAGGCGGCTTGCCCGGTGCATCTGATCTGGATCGCTGCGCATCGCGACCACGCGGCTTTCACTTCCTGCGCGGACACTGACTACGAGAGTCTGATTCGCGGGGAACTGGGTTCGGAGCTGCTGGGGCTGTTCGCCGACGTCATGACCGGGTTGGGTCTGGATCTGGACGACTATGTGCTGATCCCGGTGCATCCCTGGCAGTGGTGGAACAAACTTTCGGTGACGTTCGCCGGGGATATCGCGCGGCAGCGTCTGGTGTGTCTGGGCGCCGGGGACGACGAGCATCTGGCGCAGCAGTCGATTCGGACGTTCTTCAACGCCGCGGATCCTTCGAAGCATTATGTGAAGACGGCGTTGTCGGTGCTGAACATGGGTTTCATGCGGGGGCTTTCGGCGGCGTACATGGAGGCGACACCGGCGATCAACGACTGGCTGGCGAGCGTGATCGCTGACGATGTCGTGCTGAAGCGGACGCGGCTTTCGGTGATTCGGGAGCGTGCGGCTGTGGGGTATCGGCATCGTCAGTTCGAGGCGGCTACGGAGTCTTCGTCGCCTTATCGGAAGATGCTGGCGGCATTGTGGCGTGAGAGTCCGGTGCCGACGTTGGAGGCGGGGCAGCGGCTGGCGACGATGGCGAGTCTGCTGCACGTGGATCGCGAGGGCGGGTCGTTGGCGGCGGCGCTGGTCGCGGAGTCGGGGTTGGCGGCGGAGGTGTGGTTGCGGCGGTATCTGGATGCTTATCTGACGCCGTTGCTGCATTCGTTCTATGCGTACGGACTGGTGTTCATGCCGCATGGGGAGAACGTCATCCTGGTGCTGGACGGCGGCGTGGTCGAGCGCGTCATCTTCAAGGACATCGCTGAGGAGATCGCGGTGATGAACGCGTCCACACCGTTGCCGGCGAGTGCGGAGCGGATTCGGGTGGAGGTGCCCGAGGATGTCAGGCTGCTGTCGGTCTTCACCGATGTGTTCGACTGTTTCCTGCGGTATCTGAATGCCGTCCTGAGCGAGCGGGGCGTGCTCGCCGAGGACGTGTTCTGGCGCACGGTCGCGGAGTGCGTGCAGGCGTATCAGGACTCGATGCCCCAGCTGGCTGCGGAGTTTCGGCGCTTCGACCTTTTCGCGCCAGATTTCGCGTTGTCCTGTCTGAATCGGCTTCAGTTGCGGAACAACCAACAGATGGTAGATCTCAGCGATCCGTCCGGGGCGTTGCAGCTGGTCGGGACCTTGGAGAATCCGGTGGCTCGATTCCGTCGAGATCCGCTCGATGGGTGAGATGCGGGCGGCGAACGGGCTGCTCGGGGATCGGGTTCGGCTTCGGGCGCTGTTCGCGGACGAGGGGTACCTGTTCTTTCGGGGCGTGCTTGACGCGGGCGCGGTGCGGGCCACGGCTGAGCAAGTGGTCCGCACGCTCGTCGAGCAGCGGTTCCTCGACGCCTCGTCGGCGTGGACCGGCAGGGCTTTGACGGCTTCGGTCGATACTGAGCTTCAGGACGCGCTGAACTCGAAGGAGCTGTGGGAGCGGCTGGTCGCAGTTCCGGCGGTGGCGGCGTTCTTCGCGGCGATCGCCGGCGCGCCGGTGGGTTTCATTCCGCTGGCGAGGTACCGGATCATGCCTCCGGGTGGTACGGCGCAGGTGCATCAGGACGCGCTGCTGAATCCGGGCTTCGCGATGACGACCGCGTGGATTCCGCTCATGGCGATCGATGCCGGGCTCGGTGGTTTGGCGGTGGCGCGTGGGAGTCATCGCGGAGGCTGCGTGCCTGCCGAATCGCTCCCGCCGCTGGATCATTCGTGGCTGCGCGCCGACTACGAGCCCGGGGATGTGGTGCTCATGCACGAGGCGCTGGTCCACACCGGGCTGCCGAACCGGTCGCGTGACGGGGTGCGGGTTTCGATCGACGTGCGGTTCCAGGATCCGGCGGCTCCTGCGGCGGTCGTCGGGCGGATCACGGCGGTGGACGCCGGTTCGGTGCGCATCGCGAGCGAGGACGACGGGATCGTGACGCTCGGTGTCGATGCCTCAACATTGCTCCGCAGCAGTACCGGGACGCGGATCCCGCTCGATGGCCTCCTGGCATCCGATCTCGCACCGGGGCGCCGCGTCATCGCCTCGCGCCGCGACGGCCACGCCGTCATGATCAAGCCCCTTTAGCCTTCAGCTCCCCCACACCGGCGCGGGGGGCGCCGAGGTGCGTCGAGCGCTGCATGAAGTCGAGCGCACAGTCGCCCCGACTTGCGCTCCGGCCCGGCGCTTGTTTCTATACAGGTGTCAAATAGCCGCACGAAGGGATCCGCCATGACCTCCCCAGCGACGATCTCCCCCGAGGAAGCGGCCGACCGCCTGGCCCTCCGCGAGCTCTTCGACGCCTACGCGCACTGCGCCGACCGCCGCGACGCGAAGGGCCAGATGGCCCTGTTCACCGAGGACACGCACTTCCTGGTCTACATGGACGCCAAAGCAGCCGAGCCGACCCAGGAACTCCGCGGCCGCGAGTCCCTGGCCCCGGTCTTCGACGCGCTGAACGCCTACGCCGCCACCACGCACTTCAACGGCCAGAGCACCATCAGCCTCACCGGCGACACCGCCACCGGCGAGAGCTACTGCATCGCCCACCACCTGACCGTCAACGACGACGGCACCCGCACCCTGATGATCGCCAGCATCCGCTACCTCGACCACTTCACCAAGCAACCCGACGGCCGATGGCTCTTCGCCGAGCGCCGCCTGATGGTGGATTGGACGGAGACGCGGCCCTCAGTGGCGTGAGCGCCGGAGAAACGGCAGCGCGGCTGCCACCGAAGTCAGCAGCCGCCTACCGCTCCCAGCCCTCAGCTATCAACCCTTCGCCAGCGCCCTGCTCCAAGGCTCCAAGTCCCACGCCGGGAACGAGAACCCGTCCCACATCGAGCGCTCGGCCTCCCGCGGTCCGTTCTCCACGCGCTCCGGCACGTTCCAGACGTTCGTCGTGCGCGTGGCCGGCGTGTAGGTCGGCCCGCCCGAGTGGCCGGTGCGGGCGAAGGCGGACCAGGCGTTCATCATGTGGTCCGACAGCGTCGTCAGGGGTTGCGCAACCGGCCACATCGGAAGTTCTATTCCCCGGCAGCTTATGTGAATGATATGTGTTGGCCTATGCATCTTGGCTCGCAGCAAGCCAGTGGTCGCGCCCCGGACTCAGAGCCCGTATTCGCCTTCCATGACCCGGTCGACCTCGACGACGGCCAGCAGCTGCACCCCGAAGCGCTCGAAAAACGCATCCTGACGGTCGCTCCGCAGATCCGCGACTGCCTCATCGCCTCGGCCCGCCTGCGCGGCCGGGTGCAGACCGACGTCCTGCTGGTCCTGCAGCCCGGCGTCGACCCCGACGACGACCACGAGTCCGCCATCGGGCCCGCGTTCACCGCCGCCGAGCTCGCGACGATCCGCCGCATCCTGGTGCTCGGCGCCGACCGCGACCTCCCGCCGGAGCGGCTCGCCGACGACAGGGTCCTGACGTGGCAGCATCAGATCCTGGAGATGGCCGGCGCGCGGCTGCCCGGCCTGGGCGCCGACCCCGATCCGGTGCCGCGGCCCGACGAACGCGTCCCGGTGGAGTTCGCCGGCGACAGCGCTGGCGTCGCCGCGCTGACCTGGGGCCAGCACGAGATCTGGCAGTCCATGACGCGCCAGGGCAACTGGCTCCCGCTGGGCGGATGGCGGCCGCTGGAAGCCGGGACCACGGTCGAGGCCGTCGCCGACGAACTCGCCTACCTGCACACCCGCTTCCCCTCGATGCGCACCTTCCTGCGCTTCGACGCGCAGGGCAATCCGCACCAGGAACTCCTGTCCTCCGGCTCCACCCACCTTGAGATCTACGACGCGCCGCCCGGCGCCCAAGCCGCCGACGACCTCGCCGCCGCCATCTCGGACCACTACCAGTACACGCCCTACGACCTGCGCACCGAGTGGCCGGTCCGGATGGCCGTGGTCCGCCAGAACGGCGAGGCGACCCGCATGGCCGTCGCCATGCACCACCTCGCCCTGGACGGCGGCGGGGCCGAGGTCATGTTCCGCGACGTCGCGGTCCGGGCCAGCGCGCCGCCGAACGGGCTCCAGCAGCTGCAGCAGACCCAGTGGCAGACCTCCCCGGCCGGCCTGCGCCACAGCGACAGGACCCTGCGACACTTCACCGACATCCTGCGGGTGATGCCGACCCCGACCTTCCCGCCGTCGGACGACCCGCGCCGCCCGCGCTACTGGAGCGCCGAGTACCACTCCCCCGCGCTGCGCCCGGCCCTGGCCGCGCTCGGCGAGCGCACCGGCGCCGACCCGACGCGGGTGATCTTCGCGGTCTACGCGATCGCGCTGGCGCACGTCACCGGCGTGCACCCGGTCCTGTTCCGGCCGGTCATCGGCAACCGTTTCCGGCACCAGCTGGCCGACGTGGCCTGCCACGCGGCCCAGGCCGGGCTGGTGCTGCTCGACGTCGCCGACTCCACCGTCGAGGACGTGATCGACCGCGCGGGATCCGCCGCGATGAACGCCCTCAAGCACAGCTACTTCGACCCGAAGCGACTCAACGAGCTGATCGAGGAGATCGGCCGGGAGCGCGGCGCCGAGCTGGACATCGCCTCCTTCTTCAATGACCGCCGCGCGACGACGATGACCTCGCCGAGCCCCGCGGACGCCGAAGCCCCGGCGGGATCCGCCACCCCGCACCCGGCCGGCCCCACCACCGCCGAGGAGTTCGCGAAGGCGCGCGCCGCCGGCCGCTTCGAGTGGGTCCAGCGCCGCAACGACCCGGTGGAACGGCTGTTCCTGCACGTCGACGAGGGCCCGGACGGGCTCAGCCTGATCGTCGAGGCGGACACTCGCGGCATGTCGCCGGCCCAGATCGAGCAGCTGGTCCGCGAGATCGAGCAGGTCGCGGTCGAGGCGGCGCTCCAGCCGAACCTCAGTACTGGAATATCGGTATCCTGACAGTGCTGCCGAGGTCGAATACCTCGACCTCGGCAGCACCGCGTCTCGCAGCGGGTGTCAGGAGCTGTATGTAGTAGTGCAGACAGTGCCGTTCAGGCTGATCGCCGCCGGCGAGGGATAGGCGCCGTCATTGTTCCCGACGAGCCCGATGCTGGCCGAGTTGCCGCCGCCGGCCGCCAGGTTCGCGTTCCAGGCCAGGCTGGTGGCCTCGACGTTCTGCCCGCTGCTGGACCAGTTCGCGTTCCAGCCGGATCCCAGGGTCTCACCGGCCCCGGGGAAGCTGAAGGTCAGCGACCATCCGTCGATCGGGCTCGGCCCGGTGTTCGTGACGGTGAGCGCGGCGACGTAGCCGTTCCCCCAGCCCCCGGTCACCTGGTAGTTCACGGCGCAGGTGCTGTTCGCCGGAGTCCCGGTGGTGAACGAGACCGGGTCCGAGGGCGGCGAGAGGTTCCCGTTCTGGTCGGTGGCCAGCACGTTCAGGGTGTAGCCGCTGCCGGGGACGAGGTTGCCGATCGTCGCCGAAGTGGACGTCGACTCCGCGAGCAGTTCGCTGGTCGTGCCGAACTGCCGGTAGACCTCGTAGCGCGTGGCCGTGCCGCCGGCCGACGGCGCCCAGCTCACGGTCGCCTGCGTGCCGGTGACCTGCGAGACCGAGGGCGAGCCCGGGGCCGTCAGGGTGCTGACGGGGTTGCCGGACGGGGTCAGGACCATCGTCTCGATCGAGTAGGGCGGCAACGTCTGGACCGCGCTGCTGCCCTGCGCCGCCGAGGTGATCGACGTGGCCTCGTCGCCGTAGGTGTAGACGGTCGGGGTCGCCGTGCTCGGTGCATATCCGGCGTAGTGCAGGTTCACGGTGTAGGCGTTCGCAGGATCCTTGTTCACCAGCATCACGGCCAGATTCCCGTTCGCCTGCCGCACCGCGTGTGCCGCGACGAGTTGCTGGTCGGTGCCGGCCTTGACCAGCTGGTCCCCGGGACGGCCGAGCTTGCTCAGCATGCTGATGGCGTAGTAGGCCGGGAACGGCGTGTTCACCGCCGGCTCGCAGACCGAGCCCGTGCAGCCGCCGCTGGAGAGCACTCCGCCGTCACCGTAGTCGGTGGCGCCGTCGGGCGCGGTGCTGATCGCCCCGACCCCGTTGTGGGTGTTCCACCAGTCGACCGTGAAAACCCCCTGTTCCAGGGCCGTGAAGTAGGCGTCCGCGCCGAACAGGGCGTCGGGCTGGGTGTCCTGGTCGAAGCTGCCGTTCATCTCGGTGAGCGCGACTCCGAGCCGGGAGCCACCGGGGCCGGCGTACGCGGTGATCTCGCTGCGCAGCTGGCTGAGCTCGCCGGGCAGCTGGGCCGGCGCGGCCATGGTGCCGGCGGCGTCCTTGGCGCTGGGGTACCAGTGCACGATGACGAAGTCGACGGCCGAGCCGGCGATCGACAGCACGGTGCGGTTCCAGTCCGCCGAGTCCCCGGAGGCCACCACGCCGTCCGGCCAGTTGCCCGGCAGCGTCAGCACGGCGCCCACCTTGATCGTGGGATCCACGGCCTTCATGGCCTTGCTGTACTGGACGACGTTCTGCGCGTAGGTGGTCGGGCTCTTGCTGGCGTGGTTGTCGGCTTCCCAGTCGGCGCCGTAGTAGCCGTTGCCGTAGTTCTCGTTGCCGATCTCCCAGTACTTGTCGCCGTAGCCCTTGGTGACGTTGGCGTACTGGACCCAGTCGGCGGCCTCCTGGGGCGTGCCGGTGCCGTAGTTGGCGATCAGGATCGGCTGGGCGCCGACGGTCTTGACGGTGCCCATGAAGGAGTCGAAGTCGGTGCCCGGCGCGACGTAGCCGCCGGGTGCGGTGTTGGTCTGCCAATGGTAGATGTCGCCGTAGGAACCGCCCGGGTAGCGCAGCATCCCGATCCCGGCCCGGCCGAGCAGGTTCTGCACGGCCGGGGCGTTCATCTGGCTGTCCCAGACCGCGCTGTTCAGGCCGTAGCCGGTGGTCGGGACGGTGCCGAGGCCTTCCAGGGTGTTGACCGTGACGTTGACCTGCGGGGCCGCGGCCGCCGCGGCGGTTCCGTTCGGGGCCGCGGCAACGGCTGTGGTGAGGGCGAGCAGGCCGGCCGCGAGCGCCGTACCCGGTCTCCAGACTTTCAAAGTGGTGACTCCTTTCAACTATTCTCAATAGATTGATATTCGGGCTCTCAGCAGCCGATCCGGCCGGTGCTCAGCGCCACGTCGTCGAACCACAGCGTGTCGTCGCCGCTGCTGTAGTTCTCCCAGCCGAGCTTCAGGTCGGTGAGCCGCGGCCGCCACGATGCCCCGGTACCGGCGAGCCACTGGTCGTCCAGGTTCGGGGTCGGCACGCCGTCCTCGGTCAGGCCCGGGACGGGGCTGCCGTTGTACCAGGTGTGGATCTGGCCGCTGGTGCCGTCCACCGAGAACTCCAGGCACTCCCAGGCGCCGGTCGGCAGGACCACGCTCTGCGCGACCCCGGCCGGGCTCTGGTCGGGCAGCGTGGCGTCGTCGGACTGCCGGTTCCACATCAGCGCGCCGTTCTGGGCGCCGAGCCGCAGGTCGGTGTTGCCGTGCGCGGAGTCGTTCATCGCCAGGAAGGTGGTGTGGTCCGTCGGCAGCGGCGCGGTGTGCTTGATCCAGAACCGGACGTACCAGGTCGGCGCGGCGGCGGCCAGGTCGGTGGCGTCGCCGGCGAAGACGTGGTCGCAGTAGGTGCCGTGGCCGTCGATCTCCAGGGACTTGGTCCCGGAGTGCGCCTGCGCGGTGGTGATCGCGGCGGTCCCGGTCCCGGAGCAGTTCGGGGCGACGACGGACCATCGGCCGGACGGTGTGGTCGAGGTCTGATTCTCGAAGCCGTCGCAGAACACCGCGGTGGCCGGGCACGGTCCGCTGCTCGGTTGGCTGGAAGGCTGACTGGACGGCTGGCTCGACGGTTGGCTGGAGGGTTGAGTCGACGGTGAGCTGGAGGGCGAACTCGGCGACCCGACGCCGCCGCACGCCACGCCGCTGAAAGCGAAGTCGGCTGGAGCGGTGTTCGTCCCGGAATACGTGGCCTGAAATCCGAAGGCGGCCGTGGCCCCGGCCGCGACCGATCCGTTGTAGGGCTCGCTGGTGGCCGTGACCTGCTGTCCGCTCTGGCCGACCTGCGCGTTCCACCCCGACGTGACCTGCTGGTTGCCGGTCCACGACCAGGTCACGGTCCAGGAGCTGACCGCCGGGCCGCCGTTCGTGACCGTCACGTCGGCGGTGAAGCCGGTGCTCCACTGGTTCGGCTGGTAGGCGACCGTACAGCCGGTCCCGGCGCCCGCGGCCGGCCGGGATCCGAGCACGAATACGGCCGACATCCCCAGCACCGCCGCCGCCACGACGGCCAGGACGCGGATACTGCGCAGCCACGAGTGGTCGCGGGACATCAGGGCACCTCCACCGTGAACGCCGCCGTGTGCTCGGCACCCGACGTCTCGAACTGGACGAACAGCCGCCACGCTCCGGACTCGGGGAACTGGATCGTCGCCGTCAGGTCGCCGGCGCCGGCCGCACCACCGGCGGAGCGTCCGGTGGACAGCGCTCGGGCGAAGGCCGCGTCGCCGGCGTGGAAGGCGGTCAGGTGTGCGTAGCCGTCGAGGAGGCGGTCGAACTGCTGGACCGGCTTTCCGTTCTTGGTGACGGCGACCCCGAGGTCTGTCGCAACCCCCTGATGCGGCGATCCGGTGAGCCGGAGTGCGTAACCGTCGACGGTCGTGGTGTCGGACGCGGCGGGCAGCGCGGCGACGGTCGGGCCACCGGGGACGGTCAGCGGCTGGGACAACGAGTACGACAAGGGCGTCCCGGCACTGGAGTCGGGCGCCGCGAACGTGATGTAGCTGCGGTAGGAACCAGGCGTCAGCGCCGACAGCGGCACGGTCCAGCTGCCGTCCGCGCGCATCGACGGCGTCAGCTGACGGAAGTCGCCGAGGTCGCTGCGGACCAGGTAGAACACCAGCAGCCGGCCTTCGTACGGCTGGAACCGGGTAACCGTCTTGCCGCTCGGGCCGCTGATGTGGAACGTGAATGGCGCGGCCGAGTCGACGACGTAGGAGTAGCCGCCGACAGTGCCGTGGAGTCCGTTGTCGGCGACTGCCGCGGCGGCGATCTTCGGGCCGGTCGGCTCTCCCATCCCCGGCATGTCGTCGCCAGAGCCGGCCATGTTCATGCCGTTCATGCCGTTCATGCCGTTCATGTCCATACCGCTCGTGCTTTTGGGAGCCGCCGAATGCGAGTGACTGCACGCCGCAAGGCCGGCAACGAGCAGGCAACCGGCGGCAGCCGATATCAGAGCGCGTCGAAACACGGGCATGACAGGACCCTTCATCAAAGGTGGCGGGCGGGGGGGGGGGGGCGGGCGGGGGGGCGCCCCCCCCCCCCCGCGGCAGTGCTACGGACTCGTACAGGACAGGCTCTCGGGCTGCGCCGGAGCAGTGGTCTGATTCGCCACGAAGCCGAAGTTGGTACTGCCCCCGGCCGCGAGTTGCCCGTTCCAGTCCGCCGACTTCATCGTCGCCAGCGACCCGGATTGCGACAGCGTGCCGTTCCATGCGCTGACCACGCTCTCGCCGTCAGCCAGCACCCACCCGACCGTCCACTTGTTCATCGGGCTGTTGGTCGGGTTCTTCACCGTGATCTGGGCCTGGAACCCGCCGCTCCAGGAGTTGGTCACGGAGTACGTGGCCGTGCACGGCACCGAGGGCGGCGGCGGTGCCGTCGCGCCGATGCCGGTCACCTGGCCGGTGCCGCCGTCGAAGACGACGTCGGAGCAGCCGTAGAACGTCTCGGGGCTGTCCGAGCGGGCCCAGACCGAGTAGATGATGTGCCGTCCGGTCTTGTTCGCCGGCAGCGTCGCGGGCCACGAGTAGTAGCTCTGCAGCGTGGCCACGGTCCCGGTGTTCGGCGGGTTGGTGATCGTCGAGAACGGCGTCGGTTCCAGGTCGGCCCAGGTCAGGGGCTTGGTCTGGTCCCAGCCGTCCTTGGTGACGTAGAGGCTGAACGTCCCGGGGTGCGCGGCCCACCGGTTGTAGTTGATGGTGATGCCCGCGCCGGAGGTCAGGTGCGTGACCGGCCAGTCGGCGTTGACCTGGTCGAACCCTGAGAAGTCGTAGTAGTTGCTGTTGCCGCTGCACAGCTTCCCGTCGGGGATGAAGCCGACCGTGCCGCCGCTGGTGGCGCCGCTGCGGTTGCCGACCGCGAACCAGTTGTACAGCGGGGTGGTCCCGCTCTGGGCCACCGCCGCCTGGCAGGCCGGGTTCTGCGGGACGATCTGGCCGGTGGAGGTCAGGCCGTCCTCGTAGCAAAAGAACGTCCGGCTTCCGGGGATCATCATCGCGCCGTGCGCCGAGGCCTGCGGCGCGAAGGTGATGGTCCCGATCAGGCCGGCCAGCACGAGCAGCACGCCGGCCAGCTTCCTGGGGATCTTTCTGCTCACATCGCTCGCCTTTCCACAGATGTGGCGGACTGTGTCGGGCGGAGCGTAGCTCTGGCGACGCGGACCGTTACGCGAGCCGGCGGAGGGCGTCGGGCGGCCGGTTCGTCGAACGAAATCGAACGGGCATGTCAGAGCCCGTACTGGTACGACGGCCCGCGCCGTGGCCGGCGGGCCCGTTACGCGAAAGTTTCGCGCCGGAGCGGCTGCGACCAGGGGCGGCGTCGCAGGGCTTTGACGCTTTTCGAGCCTCCGGCAGACCATGCGACTGCCGAGATCTCTTGAGGGGAGCCGCCACCGTGCGCCACACCAGACCAGCTCCACCGTTCCGCCCACGCCGCCGCCGAGCCGTCCTGCACACCGCCCTGGCGGCGCTCGCCGCGCTGCTCGTCGCGCTGGCCGCGGCCCTGGCCAGCAGCCCCGCGCAGGCGCTCGGCGTCGGCGGCACCCCGAGCCCGGTGACCGGCAACGCGACCCACTTCGACGGGCTCGGCGCGCCATACGGCGGGTGCGGCATGCCGCAGGCGAACCTGGACTCGCAGGACTTCATCGCGCTCAACGTCTTCAACTCGCCGGGGAACTACGGTCAGTTCCCGCGTCCGGTGCCGCCGTCGCAGGCCGGCGTCCTGGGCATGTTCGACAACGGGCTGAACTGCGGCCGCTGGGTGAAGGTGACCATGGGCGACTTCTGCACCGGTACCAACGACGGCGCGCAGAACGAGCCGTTCTGCCGCAACGGCTCGTGGGTCACCGACAAGTACAACGGCGCGACGCTGAACATGCTGGTCGCCGACAGCTGCGGCGACTCCAACGCCTGGTGCCGCGACGACCCGTACCACATCGACCTGCACACCGACTCGATCAACCGCTTCCAGCAGAACGGCACCGCCGTCGGCGACCTGCTGAACCACTGGAACAACCGCCAGGTGACGTGGCAGTTCATCAACGCGCCGAACTACAGCGGCGACATCAACATCGGGTTCATACAGGGCGCACAGGTGTACTGGCCGGCGATCTCGGTGTCGCACCTGGCGAACGGGATCCACGGCGTGCAGTACCTGTCGGCGAACGGGACGTGGGTCTCGGCGACGATGGACAGCGACATGGGGCAGGCGTACATCATCGGGCCGACGGTGGCTGCCGGATCGAGCTACCAGATCCGGGTGACCGACGCTTCGGACACCCTCATCAACGGCGGTCAGGTGTACAGCTTCTCGCTGCCTTCGTCCTGCGGGAGCAACTGCAGCGCGGCTTACACGCAGGTGCCGTATACGACGTCGCCGGGGTCGGGGCCGAGTTCGCCGAGCTCAAGTCCTAGCTCGACGCCGAGCTCAAGCCCCAGTTCGAGCCCGAGTTCCACGCCGAGTTCCACCCCGAGTAGCAGCGCCGGCGCGGGCTGCTCGGTGACGAGTTCAGTGACCGGGACCTGGTCGACCGGCTACCAAGCCGCGTTCACCGTGACCAACACCGGGACGGTCGCGACCTCCAAATGGGCCGTGCACTTCTCGTTCGCTGGATCGCAGTCGATCGCAAACTCCTGGAATGTCACAGCAACACAATCCGGCCAGGCGGTGACGGCGAACTCGGTGTCCTACAACGGATCCCTGGCACCGGGCGCCTCAACCTCCTGGGGCATGGTCGTCAACGGAGCGAATCAACCTCTTAACAGAATTTCCTGCGTTTCTACCTAACCTTCCCCGGGTACCGCGTTCGACGTGAAGACCATGATGCGATTCGACGTGGTGATCGAGATACCGGCCGGCTCCCGGAACAAGTACGTCATGGACCACCGTCTGGGGCGCATCCGCCTGGAGCGGCAGCTGTTCACCTCGACCAGCTATCCCGCCGACTACGGCTACATCCCCGACACCCTGGCCCAGGACGGCGACCCCCTGGACGCCATGGTGCTGCTGGACGAGCCGGCGTTCCCGGGGGTGGAGGTGGCCGCCCGGCCGGTGGCGGTCTACCGCTCCCATGACGAGAAGGGCGTCGACAACAAGATCCTGTGCGTCCCGGCGGGCGACCCCCGTTACGAGGACGTCCAGGATCTGGCCGACGTCGCCCAGGAGCGGCTGGACGAGATCGGACACTTCTTCGACATCTACAAGGACACCGAGCCGGGCCGGCAGGCCCAACCGGGCACCTGGGCCGACCGCGCCGCCGCCGAGGCGGTCATCGCCGCCGACCGCCGGCGCCGGAGCGAGGCCGCGCCCGAATAGGACAGCAGCCTGATACGCCGACAGCCTGCCGAGCGCCAGCGGACCCTGTGTCTGGCGCTCGGCAGGCTTCACCGTGCCGCGGACCTGGTGAGACTATTGGACAAAGACACAGTCCGCCGAGATCAGCTCCCAGTACGAGCCGTCGGCGTTCTGGCCGTCGGTGTAGATCCACTTTCCGACCGTGACGTTGCCGATCATGTCCTCCATGGCCGCCTTGTGCGCCGCCTGAGGGGTCGGGCCGTCGCCGTAGCCGGTGCACTTCCAGCCGTGGTCGTAGGCGTTCGCCGTCGAGGCCGTGACAACCGGCCCGATCGCCGCGGCCAGCACCGCTGCGGCTGCTATGGCGTTCCTGATCCGCATGAAGACTCCTGTCGTGATCTAGGCGTACCGCTCGACCTGGGCGGCTCGAATCATTAAGGCACCGACCGAAGGCTGGTGAGTCTCACATTCGTCTCATGCCAGACAGCCCGGTTGTCACACCGGTGCGACATTGCCGCCCCGGGGGGCCCGCCGGACGATGAAGACGTGGAAGACGCTCTCGTCGGCGCGGTTCGCAGAGTCCTGACCCACTTGCGCAATCCGCGGCGGCCGTCGGACCGGTTGCTGGAGACGTGGCCGGGGCTCGGGTCGCTGCAGGCGGTCAACGCCTTCGTCCGCACGGAGATCGACGCGATGGCCGGATCCGCCTCGCCGGTCGATCAGGAGGCCGCCGAGATCCTGCGGTTGTACTACCTGGGAAGGAGTACCGGGCACGACGTGACGGCGCATCGCGTCCACCTGAGCCGCGCGACCTACTTCCGGCGGCTGGACTACGGGATCCGGTGCCTGGCCGAGGCGGTGCGGGCCTTGGACGTCGTCGAGGGCTGAGACGGGGTGCCGGCAGCAGGACCGGCGGCGGTATCAGCAGCCGTGTCGGCAGCCCGCCTGGCGAACTTGTCCCCGGCCCGCCGCAGCAGCGTGGCGACCGTGGACTTGTCCACGTTCAGCCGGTGCGCGATCGCCTCGTACGTGTGGCCGCGGCTGCGTAGCAACAGCACCTGGTGCTCGGTCGGCGACAGCACCGGCGGGCTGAGGCTGATGACGAAGGCCAGCTCCGGCGTGATCGCCACCGCGCCGGCGTGCACGGTCCGGATGGCGTCGGCGAGCTGGTCCGGGTCGTCGTCCTTGACCAGGTAGCCGCCGGCGCCGGCCTGCATCGCCGCCCAGACCTCCCGGTGGTCGGCGTGCACGGACATGACCAGGACCGTGCGGCCGGCGCGCACCAGCGCCGCGATGTTGCGGGCCGGGGCGACGCCGTCCTGCAGCAGCAGGTCCAGCAGCACCACGTCGGCCTCGACCGCGGCGGCCAGATGCCCGGCCAGCGTCGTGTGCACCGCGCAGACCTCGATGTCCGGCTGCCCGGCCAGTAGAGCTCTGATTCCCGCCGGGGCGAGCCGGTCGTCGTCGACCACCGCGACCCGGATCACGCCGGCCACCGCAGCCGGACCCAGGTCCCGTGGCCCGGGATGCTGTCCACCTCGGCCGCCCCGCCGACCTCGGCCATCCGGCCGGCGATGGCGGTCGGCAGGCCCACCCCGGCCGTCGCCGTGCCCGGGTCGAACCCGGCGCCGCGATCCACGACGTCCACGGTCACCGCCCCCGGATCGTCGCCCGCCGCCTCGACGGTCACCCAGGCGGTGCGCGTGCCGGCGTGTGCCAGGACGTTGTTCAGCGCGGCGCGCGTCGCCCCGCGCAGGGCCTCGACGACCGGCTCCGGCAGCCACGGCGGCAAGGCCCCGAACTGGTAGCGCACCCGCAGACCCAGCGCGGCGCAGTCGGCCCCGGTGCCGACCAGTGCGAGGCGGAGTTCGGGCACTGATTCGCCGCCGGAGTCGTCCTTCTCACTCAGCAGGCCGCGCAGCAGATCGGCGTTCGCCGCGCACCGTTCCCGCACCCGGGCGTCGGGATGGCCGACCGGCGCGGGCCGGGACATGGCGGTCAGCAGCGCCAGCGGGCCGTCGTGCAGCTCCAGATGACGCCGCCGCCGGTCGGCGTGCTGGCGGCGGCGCTCCAGATCCCGGCCCCGGTCCTCGGCCAGCCGCTCCCGTTCGGTGAGCACCGACCGCGCGCCGGCGCTCACGACGGCCGCCGCGCGGTGCAGCCGGCGCGCGCCGGCCAGGCAGACCAGCGCGATGCCGACCTGCCAGGCCAGGTCGCCGACGGCGTTGGCGACGTCGGCGACCGACAGCCGGGTGATGACGGCCGCCAGGTACGCCGGGCCGAGGACGGCGCAGGCCGCCAGCGTCTGCCTGGTCGAGGCGTGGATCGCCACCCCGACCAGGGCCGCGGACACGAACGGCTCCAGCGCCGAGTTGCTGACGTCGTCGAAGTAGCCCGCACCGCCGGCGACGCGCAGCGTGGTCAGCGCGGCGGCCAGGACCGCCACGTCGACCGCGCTGATCCACAGCGCCGGCGGGCCGCCGCGAGCCCGTGCCAGGTACACCAAGGCCCAAGAGCCCACCGCTGCGTAGGCCGCGACGGCGAGCCGGACGTGCGCGAACTGTCCCTCGCGCAGCCCGACGACGAGGCTGATGACCGCGCAGATCAGCGCGACGGCCCGTGCCGTGACCGCGACCGCGGTCAGGACCGCACTGACGTGCCGCTCGATATGAAGGCCGTCTTCGACACCAGCCGTCACTGGCGCTTCCACCCGTTCCGCCGTGCCTGCCCGATGACGCGCCATCGAGCACGGCTTACCAGCCGAGGAGACTCGACAGCTGATGTGAGTGCTCGATGATGCTTTCATTCATCGTAGTTGCCACGGCGGGTATCGGGCCTCAGCGCGGCTCAATCCTCAACGAGCCGCGGGCTGCTCGTTGACCGGCGGGACGGAGCCGAAGCCGTAGCCCCACTTCAGCTGGCTGACGCCGCTGGCGTTGTTGTTCTGCAGGCGCCCCTTGGCGTCCAGGCTCTCGATCGAGTACGAGTCGCCGGTTCGCAGGCCCGGCCAGTAGACCATCCCCATGCCCATGCCGCGCGCGGTGTCGGTCACGGCGGCAAAGTAGGACGTGTACTGGTTCCCGTTGTGGGCGCCGTAGTTCAGGCCGGTGGTCATCGGGGAGCCGGCCTCGTCGATGATGGTGCGGTAGGCGTAGCCGCCGATGCGGGGAAGCAGGTTGCTGATCCAGTCCGCTTCGGTGGTCGAGCTGGCCCAGTAGCCGTAGAAGTGCAGCGAGAGCAGCGTGCCGTTCAGGGCCGGTGCCGCGCCGACGCCGGTGACGTTGTCGTTGTAGCCGCTGCCGGAGACGACGACGTGGTCGCGCGGGACGTCGGCGTGCCGGGCGAGCCAGCCGGTGCAGACCTGGACCCACTCGTCCAGGGTGTAGCCGAAGGGCTCGTTCATCGGCTCGAAGTAGACACGCGGGTTGCTCCGGTACGCGGCGGTGACCGTGTCCCACATGCTGTTCCAGGCGGTGACGTCGTCGATCCTGCCGTTCTTCGGGGTCGGCGCCTCCCAGTAGCTGAGGATCACCTTGTCGCCGGAGGCGGTCGCGGCGTCGATCGTGGCGCGGTAGGAGTTCCACCAGGCGGTGCCGACGCTGGCCGGGTTGATCGGCAGGCGCAGGGTGTTGGCGCCGAGGTTGGCGCGGAAGCCGTCGACCATCTTCTGGGTGATGCGGTAGACGGTGCGGTAGTCGTCGGTGACGCTCAGGCCGCTGGGCACGACGGCGTCGCTGGCGTAGTTGTCGCGGGGGTCGGCCCAGTTCACACCGTGGAAACTGCTCGGCGGGGCGCCCTCGGCGGTCGCACTGTCGGCGGCCGGGGCCGGACTCGCGGCGGCGTAAGCGGCGAACCCGCTGGTCACGGTGGCCGCGAGCACGCCGACCACGATGACGGAAGCGGTGCGCCGGAAACGCACGAGGGGATGACGCATCAGGTACTCCCTCAATTAATTCGGGTGTAAATTAACTGGACGGAAGCTAGGGCCGCAGCGAACGCACTGTCAAGGGGCGGCCCGAAACGGCACCGGCACGCCACTCGGCCCGGACCACTACGATTTCCCCATCAGCTTCCCCACCAGTGCGCCCGGCACGGCCGACGACGTGGCGCGGGGCCGTCCGGCGAAGAAAGCGGTTGATATGCGGTGGGGCGCGGGCTTCGTCTCCGGGGACATGACCCGCACCGCGGTGCTCGCGCTGCTGGCGCGGCGCGGCTCGCTCAGCCGCGCGCAGATCGCCGAGCAGCTGGACCTGAGCCCGGCGACGATCACCCAGGGCACGCGGCGGCTGCTGGCTGAAGGCTTGTTGGTGGAGGAGGCGCCGCGGCCGTCGCAGGGCGGCGGCCGCCCCTCGATCCCGCTCGCACTGGTGCCCGAATCCGCGCACACCATCGGGATCCAGGTCGCGCACGAGCACGTCACCGGCGTCACCTGCCGGCTGGACGCCGAGGTCGTGCACAGCTTCCGCCACGCCTTCGACCCGGCCGCCCCGGAGGCGGTCGAGACTCTCATCACCCTGATCCGCGCGGAGATCGACGAGGCCCGGAACCGCAGGCTGCCGCTGGCCGGCGTCGGCGTCGCGGTGCCCGGCATCGTCGATCCGGAGACCGGGACCCTGCGGATGTCGGTGCGGCTGGGCTGGAACGGGCTGCCGCTGGCCGCGCGGCTGCGCGAGGCGCTCGGCGTGCCGGTGTTCGTGGACAACGACATCAGCGCGGTGACGGCCGCCGAACGGCTCTACGGCCCCGGCGCCGACGAGGCCGACTTCCTGCTCGCCGCGATCGGCCAGGGCATCGGGCTCGGCATGGTGCTCGACGGCGCGCCGTACCGGGGCGCGCTCGGCGCCGCCGGCGAGTTCGGGCACATGCCGGTGCAGCCCGACGGGCCGGTGTGCGTGTGCGGCAACCGCGGCTGCCTGGAGTCGCTGGTGAGCACGGAGGCTTTGCTGCGCAGAGCACACGATGCCGGCATCCTGTCGGCCGCATCAGACCTCGACGATCTCGGCACGGCCGCCCGCGACGGCGACTCTGCGGCCGTGGCGCTGCTGCAGACAGCGGCCACCTTGCTGGGCCGCGCCCTAGCCGGCGTCGTGAACCTGCTGGGGCCGCGCAGCGTGGTCGTGATCGGCGAGATCACGGCGCTGTGGGACCTGCTCGGCGAGCCGATGCACGCGGTGCTGCTGGACCACCTGCTGCCGTGTGTACGTGACACCACGATCGAGGTGCGGCCGTGGGATGACGAGCTGATCGCGGCCAGCGCTGCGCGGATTGTGCTGGCGGCGCCGCTCGCCGCGCCGCGGCAGCGAGGGTGAATCAAAACTCTGAGCCAGCCGATCCGTGGTCGGGCCCGGGCCCGGACGGACGCCGGGAACGGCGCGCGGCCTCAGCGGAACCGGACGTCCCGCCGCCACCGCGCCGGCGGCGTCCCGTAGCGGTTCTTGAACGCGCGGCTGAACGCGGCCTCCGAGGCGTAGCCCACGTTCTCCGCGACGTGCGCGACCGGCAGGAACGTGTCGCGCAGCAGCGTGGTGGCGGCGTCCAGGCGGACGTGCGCGAGGTAGGTGGCCGGCGGCTTGCCCACCCGGGCGACGAACCGCGCCGCGAACGCCGAGCGGGACAGGTTGCTGGCGCGCGCCAGCTCGTCGACCGTCCAGTCGTGGCCGGGCTCGCGGTGGATGGCGCTCAGGGCCAGGCCGATCTGCGGGTCGAAGGCGCCGGCCAGCCAGGTCGGTTCGGCGTCGGCGCCGGAGGCCCAGGTGCGCATGATCTGGATGAAGATCAGGTCCAGGATGCGCGAGACCATCACCGCAGACCCCTGCGACGGTGACTGCATCTCCAGGACGATCATGCGGCGCGCGACTTCGAGCCCTTCGAGCGCCTCCAGGTCCGGGCCGCCGGAGCCGCCGGAGCCGCGCAGGATGATCACGGCCGGCAGGCTGCCGAGCAGGTGGCTGGCCTGCGGGTCGCCGATGGTGAACGTGCCGCAGAGCCAGCGCGCGGGTTCGGGGACGTCGTCCGCCGCTCCGTCGGCGAGCGCTAGCGCGTGCGCGCCGCCGCCGGCATCGCTGATCGAGTGCGAGTCGCCGCGCGGCAGCAGCACGAAGTCGCCGCGGTGCAGATGCTCGGCATGCGGATAGCCGTCGATCTCCAGCAGGACTTCGCCTGCTTCGACGATGTGCAGGCTCCCCCGGTCGGCGAACCCGATCGAGAACGACGGCGGCGGGGTGTACGCGACGATCCGTTCACCGCTGAGCCGGACGCTCCGCAGCAGTTCCGAGAGCAGGTCGTGGGGCTGGCCGTCCGGCGTCGCTGGACGATCTGCAAGGTTTTCCGGCGGGGCGGTCATGGTCGCTGCCCATTCCTCTGAAATATTCTCGACGAACAGTGAGCGGGACCACCATACGCCCATCAAATCCGGCCCGCGCACGTCGATTACAGCCAACAAAACGGGAGGTCATTATGGCCGAGCACAGCAACCCCACCAAAATCAGCTTCATCTATTCCAATCCCGCCGACCCGGACGCCTTCGAGGCCGCCTACGCCGACCAGCTCGCGCTGGCCCGCAAGCTCCCGGGCCTGACCCGGCTGGAGGCAGCGAAGGTGTGGCCGAAGGAGGACGGCAGCCCCACCCCTGCGTACCGCCTGCTGGACCTGTACTTCGCGGACTACGCCGCGGCCAGTGCCGCCGCCGCGGAGGCCGGTCCGCTGGTCGGCGCGACGAAGCAGCACGCCACCGGCGGCGTGATCATCGCGTTCGCGGAAGTGCTCGACGAAAACTGAGCGTGTAGGTGATTTCTCATCGTCGCCGGGGTCGAATTCTTGGACCCCGGCGACGATTACTTCCCCACATTGAACAGCGAATAGTCAGTGGCGAGAATGCCACTGATCCAGCCATGTCAGCATCCCTGTCAGCGCCGAGTCAGTTCCGTGTCAGCACGCCCGCTGAAAGTGGAGACACGACAGCGGGCCGCAAGAGCCCGCGAAGCCGACAGCAGACCAGGGAGACCATGATGACCACCTTCGCCACCCCCGCCCCGATCTCCGTCGTCCTGGACATCCCGGCGGGCCGGGTCCGGCTGATCGCCGGCGAGCGCGCCGAGACCAACGTGGAGGTGCTGCCCGTGCAGGCCTCGAAGAAGCGAGACGTGAAGGCCGTCGAGCAGACCTCGGTCGAGTTCGGCGACGGCGTGCTGCGGATCGCCACCGTCGAGACCAACCGCTACCTCGGTACCGGCTCCGTGGACGTGACGATTTACCTGCCCGCCGGCTCGCGGATCCAGGGCAAGGCCGGCGCCGCCGAGCTCCACGGCACCGGGCGGCTCGGCGACGTCGCCTTCGAGGGCGGATACCGCGCCATCGACCTGGCCGAGGCGGCCAGCGCCCAGCTCACGATGCACATGGGCGAGGTCACCGTCGGGCGCCTGACCGGGCCGGCGCGCATCCGCAACGGCATGGGCGACATCACCATCGCCGAGGCGGTCACCGGAGCCGTCGAGCTGCGCACCGACATGGGCAACCTGTCCGTGCACGCCGCCAGCGGCGTCTCGGCCACCCTCGACGCCGGCACGACTCACGGCCGCATCACCAACGCGCTGAAGAACAGCGTCGGCGCCGCGGCCGCCCTGACCATCAAGGCGACCACGTCCAGCGGCGACATCACGGCCGTCAGCCTGTGACGGCAGTGTGTGAAGCGTATGGGGCGCGCGACGCGCGTAAAGCCCGCGACAGCCTCACAGCGGCGCGATCTCGGTCTTGCGCAGATGCTCGTACACCAGCGACGTCCGCACGTCCGCGAGCTCCTTGCGCCGCGTGAGCTTGTCCAGCACCAGCGCCTGCAACTGGTCGGTGTCCTTCACGGCGACGTGGATCAGGAAGTCGTCGCCGCCGGAGACCACGAACACCGACAGCACCTCGGGCAGCCCCTCGACGAAAGCCCGGAAGCCGTCGATGACGGCGCGGTTCGGAGGCCGCACGCGCACCGCGATCAGCGCCTGCAGCGTGCGGCCGATGGCCGCGAGGTCCACCTGCGCGTGGTAGCCGACGATCAGGCCGCGGCGGCGCAGCGAGCGCATCCGCTCCAGACAGGTCGAGGGGGCGATGTTCAGCAGCTTGGCCAGCTCACGGTTCGTGCGCCGGCCATCGTTCTGCAAAAGCGCCAGCAGCGTCGAATCAATGGCGTCCAGATCGGTCACTCCGGCAACCTAGCAGAACTTAATTCGGATCTTGAGCGATCGGAGCGCACCAGAGGCTACTGTCGGCCATCAGATCCGGCACTGGTTCGCCCGAACGGCGCGAACACCGACTTACAGCCGGCGCCCAGCCCTCGCGAGGAGTACGCATGCCGTCGCCCGAGAACACCCTCCCCCGCTTCGAGAAGTGCGCGATCGTCATCGACGACGCGCTGCCCACCGGCCTGGCGATGAACGCCGCGGCCGTCCTGGCGCTCTCGATCGGCGATGCCTACGGCCAGACCGCGCTCGGTCCGGAGGTCAAGGACCGCGACGGCCAGGTGCACGCCGCGATCACCGAGGTCCCGCTGCCGATCCTCAAGGCCGATACGCAGGCCTTGCACGGCATCGTGAGCAAGGCGCTGGCCGAACCCGACGTCTTCCTCGTGGACTTCACCTCCGCCGCGCAGGCGGCGCGCGACTACGGCACGTACATCGAGTCGATGGAGGTCACCTCGGCCGAGGACCACGTGTATGTGGGCGTCGCCGTGGTCGGCGCGAAGAAGGCGGTACAGCGGCTGAGCGGAAGCCTGCCGCTGTACCGGTAAGCCCTGAGCCGGATCGGATCAGCTGAGACCGAGGCTCGACAGCGCCGTCGTCCAGTCGGTCACGATCGCGTTCTGCGCGTCCGAGAGGCTGACGCTCCCGTTGCAGACCGCCTTCTTCAGCTTGTTCTCGACCCCGTCCTTCGTGTAGGAGGTGCCGCCCGAGCTGTCGGTGCTGTAGTGCGGCTCCGGCCACAGGTTCTGCGGGTCGCGCGGCGCGCCGCCGAGCTCCAGCGGGATGAAGTGGTCTTCCTCGTAGTCGCTCGTGCTGGTGTCGCTGTAGCCGTACTCGGCGATCTGCTGGACCTTCAGCGCGTTGGTGTAGGACGTCGGCGGACGGACCGTCGCGGTCCAGCCCGACACGCAGATCGTCGAGTCGATCGTGTCCTGCGTGACGTCCGGGTTCAGCACGCCCGGCGTGCAAGCCGGGTCCGGCAGCGGCAGGTACGCCTGGGAGCACGTGATGTCGGCGTGGGCGGCCTGCGCGTCGGGCCCGACGAACACGGCCGCGCCGGCGACGGCGGCCGAGACGGCGACGAACAGGGTGAAGCGACGCGATATCGCGTAGGACATGGGGATGCGGCCTTCCGGTGGGTGGCGAAGGTGGCTTTCGCTTTCGCCGGGGAAGCTACCGACGGGTATCGGAGACCGCAAGATGCTGATATCAAGATTCAGTTATAGGCCTGGAGCGCATAACCTGCCGTTTCCCGCAGCGCACGCCGTAATCCACCGGAAACCGGGATTTAGCCGCCATGGGCGCCGTTCACCGGGCGGGACACCGGCGAGGCCAAGAAGGGCACGAGCGTGGCGATCGGCCCCACCTGCCTGGCCACGCCACCTCATCAGGGCTCTGAGGCGGGCGACAGCTCAGAAAAGCGCCTCGCCCGGCTCGACCGCGCGCCGGGCGACGCGTCCGCCCTCGACCCCCACGATCGGCGCCGGATACCCGCGCTTGCTCAGCTCGGCCGGGCCGAGGCGCCAGGGTTGGTGCAGCTGCGTCGGGTCTGTGATGTCCGCAAGTTCGGGGACGTACCTGCGCACGTAATCGCCCGCCGGGTCGTAGCGCGCGGCCTGGCGGAGAGGGTTCAGCACCCGGTTGGGGCGGGTGTCCATGCCGGTGCCGGCGACCCACTGCCAGTTCAGGGTGTTGTTGGCGACGTCGGCGTCGAGGAGGTGGTGGGCGAAGTGTGCGGCGCCGTCGCGCCAGTCGATGCCGAGGGTCTTGGTCAGGAAGCCGGCGGTGATCAGGCGGGCGCGGTTGTGCATCCAGCCCTCGGCGGCGAGTTGGCGCATGCCCGCGTCGACGATGGGGATGCCGGTGGCGCCCGAGGTCCACGCGGCCAGGCCCTCGGGGTCGTCGGCCCAGGTGCCGCGCGGGCGCAGGTCGGTGTGGGCGGCGTCGGGGCGCGCGGCGAGGACCTGGTGGTGGAAGTCGCGCCAGCACAGCTGGCGCAGGAAGGCCTCGGTGCCGGCGCCGGGGTGGTCTCGGGTCGCGCGCGCCGCGAGTTCGGTGGCTGACACACAGCCGAAGTGCAGGTACGGCGACAGCTTCGAGGTAGCGTCGGCGGCGAGGTCGTCGTGGATGTCCTCGTACCGGTCGACGGTGTTCGCCAGCCACTTGCGGGCCCGGAGCCGGCCGGCGGTCTCGCCGCCGGGTAGGTCGGAGCCCGAAACAGAGTCGGGCACAGCCAGGCCGTCGATGTCGGGCACGGTCAGACGCGGCGCCTTGGCCGGGGCCCGCAACGGCAGCTCAGCCCACCGCCGCCAGTACGGAGTGAACACCGAGAAGTAGTCACGATCCGTCGGCCGCAGCTCCCCCGGCACCTGGATCGTGTGAACCTGGTCGTGCAGCTGAAGCACCGCGCCCTGGGCACGCAACGCCGACGCGAGCGAACGCTCCCGCTCCTGCGCGTAGGCCGTGACATCGGCAGCCACATGCACCTCCGTCGCCCCCACCTCGGCCGCGACCCGGCAGACCTCTGCGACGACCTCCCCCGACCGCAGCACCAGCCGCCCGCCGAGCTCGCGAAGCCCCGCATCGAGATCGGCCAGGCACTCCTCCAAGAACCGCCGCCGCGTCGGGCTGATCCGCGGCAGGATCGCGTCATCGAGCACGAACAGCGGCACCACCCGGCCGCCTCCGGATGTCGCCGCCGCGGCGAGCCCGGGGTTGTCATGGACGCGCAGGTCACGTGTGAACAACGCAACCGCAGTCGGCAGCTCTGACGATGTAGGCAACGGCTTGCTCACCAATCCATTCCAGCAGTTCTCACGGCTGATTCGGAGCGGCACGCCGCGCGGATTGCCCCCCATCCCGATCCACCAATCCGAACCCCCGGCGGCACCGAATATCCCCTGTCGAGACATCGTCAAGGGAGGCACTGGTGA
Organism: Catenulispora sp. GAS73; assembly: GCF_041262085.1. NCBI lineage: Bacteria > Bacillati > Actinomycetota > Actinomycetes > Catenulisporales > Catenulisporaceae > Catenulispora > Catenulispora sp. GAS73. Next base: position 286,167 of record NZ_JBGCCM010000003.1, on the reverse strand, counting down.
CCGGATCGGCGTCAGATCGGCACACCCACCGCGAGCAGGTAGCAGTCATCGGCTCCGGCATCGCCGGGCTGACGGCCGCCTACGTCCTGCAACGCCGCTACGACGTCCTGCTGTTCGAAGCGGACAACCGCCTCGGCGGGCACGCCCACACCCACGAGGTCGCCGACGGCGGCCGCATCCTCTCCGTGGACAGCGGTTTCATCGTCCACAACCGCCGCACCTACCCGCACCTCATCCGCCTGTTCGCCGAACTCGGCGTCGCCACCCAGCCGACGGTGATGTCGATGAGCGTCCGCTGCGAGGGCTGCGGCCTGGAGTACGCCGGCGCCAAGGGCCCGCGAGGCCTGTTCGCCACCCCCGGCCAGGCATTACGTCCGGCCTTCCTCCGGATGCTCCTAGAGGTGCGAAGGTTCCACCGCGACGCACGTCAGCTCCTGGAAACCACACCGGACCCGGCAGCCTCGGGAACCACGCTGCGCGAGTTCCTAGCCGTCGGCGGCTACTCCCGCTTCTTCACCGACCACTTCATCCTCCCGCTGGTCTCCGCCGTGTGGTCCTCCGGACGCGAAACCGCCGAGCGCTACCCGGCCGCCTACCTGTTCCAGTTCCTCAACCACCACGGCATGCTCGCCGTCACCGGCTCGCCGAGCTGGCGCACCGTCACCGGCGGCTCGAAGACCTACGTCGAGCGTGCGGTGAAGAACCTGCACGCGGTCCACCTGAGCACCCCGGTCCGCGTCCTGCGCCGCACCGCCGACGGGGTCGAGATCCGCGACGACGCCGACGACGTCCGCACTGTCGCCAAAGTCGTCGTCGCCACCCACTCCGACCAGGCGTTGCGCCTTCTCGCCGACCCGACCCCGGCCGAAGCCGCAGTCCTCGGCGCCATCCCCTACTCGGTCAACGAAACAGTCCTCCACACCGACACCGCACTGCTCCCATCGACGCGCGCCGCGTACAGCTCGTGGAACTATCTGCTTCCGTCCTGCACTGACAGATCCGCGGACCGCGCCGTCGTGACCTATGCGATGAATCAGCTCCACCACCTCACCACCCCGGTCGAGTACCTGGTCACGATGAACGCCACCGACCGGATCGATCCCGCGACCGTCATCGACCGCATGCGCTACGAACACCCCGTCTACACCCCCGAATCCGTCGCGGCCCGCTCCCGCCTCGCGACGCTGACCACCGCCCGCACCGCCTTCGCCGGCGCCTACCACGGTTGGGGCTTCCACGAAGACGGCTGCGCCTCCGGCGTCGCAGCCGCCGCGGCGTTCGGGGTGACCTGGTGAGCACCATGGCCAGTACCCCAGCAGACACATCAGTGCTCTACGAATGCCGCATCCGCCACGTGCGCCGAGGCCGCGTGGCCAACGACTTCACTTACTCCTCCTACCTCTGGCTGGTCGACCTCGACCGCCTCCCGCACCTGCCTGGGCCGCTGCGTCCGCTCGCCGGTTTCACCCCCGCCGACCACTTCACCGGCACCGACATCAGCATCCGCGCCGGCCTGGAGGACTTCCTCGCCGACCGCGGCGTCTCCTTCACCGGCGGCAGGGTCCTGATGCTCACCGCGGCCCGCGTGCTCGGGTACGTGTTCAACCCGCTGACCGTCTACTGGGTCCGCGACGCCGACGACCGACTCCTGTGCGTCGTCGCCGAAGTCCACAACACCTACGGTGGACGCCACGCCTATCTCCTGTTCCCCGACGAGGAAGGCCGCGCGAACGTCGCCAAGGAGTTCTACGTCTCGCCCTTCCTACCGATCGAAGGCGGCGTCTACCGCATGCGGCTGCCCGAGCCCGACGACCAGCTCAGCATCGCGATCCAGCTGGACGTGCCGGACGCGGCGCCGTTCGTGGCCAGCGTCCACGGCCGGCGCCGCGCCGCGACCACCCGCGAGCTGCTGCGCCTGGCCGCCCGGCACCCGCTGGCGCCGCTCGCGGTCGCGGCTCGCATCCGGCGTCAGGGGATTGCGTTGTTCCTGCGCGGGCTGCCGGTCATGCCACGGCCCAAGGCCGACCGAAGCGCCCAACGAATCAAAGACCTGACAAAGACCGGAGGACAGTGAGTATGCGGGCTGAATCCGTGCCGGCGTTCGCCGCCGTGTCTGCCATCGACGCGGCGGTTCTTCTGATCGCGTTCAGCGCCGTATTCGTCGTCGCTCTACGTCGGAACCGTCACCGATACGTCGACGCCGTCTGGGGATCGGCGTTCGCGCTGGTCGCCGTCGTGACGACGGCGCTGACCACCGGCCACGGCGACGGCTGGCGCCGCTGGCTGCTGACGGCCTGCACTGTCGTGTGGGGACTGCGGCTCTCGCTGCACATCGCCCGACGCGGACACGGCGCCCCGGAGGACCCCCGCTACGCCGCGATGCTGGCCAAGGCCGACGGTAATCCGGCGTGGGCCGCGTTCACCCGCGTCTACCTGCTGCAAGGGGCCCTGGTCTGGCTCGTTTCGCTCCCGGTGCAGGTCGGCTTGGTCGCCACCGGCGCCTCGACAGCGGCCGTCGCGTGTGCCGTGATCGGCGTTCTGCTGTGGCTGCTGGGCATCGGCTTCGAGGCGGTCGGCGACTGGCAGCTGGCGCGCTTCAAATCCGATCCCGCCAACCGCGGCCGCCTCATGACCGAGGGCCTGTGGCGCTACACCCGCCACCCCAACTACTTCGGCGACGCCTGCGTGTGGTGGGGGCTGTTCCTGATCGCCGTGGGCGCCTGGCCGGTGCTGCTGACCGTGTTGTCGCCGGTGCTGATGACCTGGCTGCTGACCTCCGGGAGCGGTAAGCCCCTGGTGGAGGCCCATTTGTCGGCGACGCGTCCCGGCTACGCCGACTACGCCGCGCGGACCAGCGCCTTCCTTCCCCGGCCGCCCGAGCGGAGCTGAGGACCGGGCCGGCGATCCGGCCCGGTCGGCAGCCTCAGCTGGTCGGCATCAGCACCGAGTCGACGATGTAGACCGTCGCGTTGGCGGTCTGCACGTTCCCGCAGACCACGTTGGCGCCGTTGACCTGGAACGACTGGCCCGAGCCGGTGACGTTCACGGTCCCGCCCTCCAGCGTGGCGTGCGACCCGGCCAGCTGGTCCGGCGAGAGCTTCCCGGACACGACGTGGTACGTCAGGATCTTGGTGAGCTTGGCCTTGTCGGCCAGCACCGCCTTGAGGGTGTCGGCGGGGATCTTGGAGAACGCGTCGTTGGTCGGCGCGAACACCGTGATGCCCTGCGCGGAGTTCAGCGTGTCCACCAGGCCCGCCGCCTGGACCGCCGTCACCAACGTCGAGAGCACCGGGTTGTGTGAGGCGGCGGTGGCGACCGGGTCGGTGGCCATGCCGGTGAAGCTGCCGGCGCCGGTGGCGGGCACCGCCGAGCAGGCCGAGCCGAAGGGCGCGGAGGGGGCGGTGGCGCTGCTGGAAGAGCCCGTGCTGGCGGCCATCGAAGAGCTCGAAGTCGCTGCGGCGGCCGGCTTGCTCGTACTACTGCCGCACGCACTCGCGCTCACCGCGATGGCCGCCGAACACAACAGAACGGCGGCGGTCTTGCTGCGGGTGGAGAACATACTCAGCTCCTTGATTCAGGGATGTATGGGTGCTGTTGATGCTGTTGACGAATGGCATTCGGAGCCGGAGCGGATCCGGATTGGTCGTGTTTTTTCAGCACTCCCGAGCGGCGAATGTCAGATCGCTGTGATCACGACTGAATGCCAGCCGGTCGCGCCGTTGGGGAAGGTGTCGGCACGCTGGTCGGTCTGCACGGCCCCGGTGGCGTCGGTCGCACGGACTTCGAGCTTGTGCAGCCCGGGCGCCAGGTTCAGGTCGCACGTCCACTGCCGCCACGTGTCCGGGGTGTCGGCCTGCGCCAGACGCGCGAGCGTCCAGGGGCCGCCGTCGGAGCGGACCTCGACGGCGTCGACGCCGCGGTGCGTGGCCCACGCGACGCCGGCGGCGGTCACAGCGCCGGACGGGACCCGCGCGAACGGCTTGGGCACGTCGATGCGCGAGGCGGTCTTCACCGGCGCGATCTTCGACCAGCCGCGCTGGACCCAGTAGGGGTCGTAGTCCGCGAAGGTCGTCAGCTCCAGATCGACCAGCCATTTGGTGGCCGAGACGTAGCCGAAGAAGCCGGGGACGAGCATGCGGCAGGGGAATCCGTGCGCGATCGGCAGCGGCTCGCCGTTCATCGCCACGGCCAGCAGGCCGGTGCGGCCGTCGAGCACTGATTCGACCGGCGTGCCGATCGTCATGCCGTCGATCGAGCGGCCGACCAGCTGGTCCGCGCCGCGCTGGACGCCGGCTTCGCGCAGCAGGTCGGCCAGGGCGGCGCCGATCCAGCGCGCGGTGCCGACGTAGGGGCCGCCGACTTCGTTGGAGACGCAGGACAGGGTCTGGTCGTGTTCGGTCAGCGGCCGGGCCAGCAGGTCGGCGAAGGTCAGCTCCAGCGGATGGTCGACCATGCCGTGGATCCGCAGGGACCAGACGTCCGGGTCGACCTGCGGTAGTACCAGGTCGGTGTCGACGCGGTAGAACTGGGAGTTCGGCGTGATGAAGTCCGAGAGGCCGACGACGTTCGGGTGCGCGCCCGACGGGATCGCGGCCGCGCGAACGGTCGGCGCCGGGATTTTCACGCGGGCGCGCTTCAGGGCGACGTTGTAGCGGCGGTCCACTACGACGCGACCGACCAGGCCGGTCAGGACTGCTGCGCCGGCGGCACCGGTGGCCATCGCGAGGAATCCGCGGCGGTCTTGGGATACAGCTTCATCTTCGCCGGCCGCGTGCGCCGCCTGGTGGCTACGCACCAGCAGCACCATCGCCGCCACCGCCGCCGCGGCACCGAGCAGCGACGGCCACACGTCCCCGGTCCGCGAGGTCGGGCGTGACAACGCGGCCCACGCGCCGACCGCCCCGAACACCGCGACGAGCGCGACGCCGACGGCCAGACGCCGCAGGGCGAGGAGGCCGGCGGCCAGCGCGATCAGGGCGAGCGTGGTGTAGATGCCGGTGAGGAGGAACAGTTTGTCGTCGGTGCCGAAGTTCCGGATCGCGAACTCCTTCAGCGGCGTCGGCGTCAGGTCGATCGCCGCCGAGCCGACCGCGATCGCCGGCGCCGTCTGCGGGCCGGACCAGACCGCGACCAGCTCTCCGACGCCGACCGCGAGGCCAGCGGTGATCAGGCCGATCGCCGCGCCGGGCGCCGCTCGGGCCGCTGTCCGTGCCGCCTTTCCCGCCGCCGCTGTGCCGGTCGTCCTCCCGAAGCGCTTCATGCCAGCCGTTCGGAGCGGGAGGCGCCGCGGATTGGATTTTCCACACGTCCGGACCAATCCGGGGCGGCTTGGGCGCCGAATAGCAGTCGTGAGGCCAGAATTGGGACAGGCAGAGCGCCGCCGTGCCCCCGACGACTTCGACAGCTGGAGACGACAGCCCATGCTCGGACGTGCCGGCTCCAAGGCTGCTGGCTCCAAGGCTGCCGGCTCCAAGTCCACGCCCGAGGAGCAGGCGACGCTGGAGTCGCAGCTGCACCGGGTGGCCCTCGGCGACCGGCAGGCCTTCGACACGGTCTACGAACAGCTCGCCCCGCCGATCTTGGGTGTGGCGCGCCGCGTACTGCGCGATCCGGCGCAGGCCGAGGAGGTGGCGCAGGAGGTGCTGGTCGAGATCTGGCGCACCGCCAGCCGCTTCGACCCGGAGCGCGGCTCGGTCCGGGCCTGGGCGCTGACCATGGCGCACGCGCGCGCCGTGGACCGCGTCCGCTCCGCCGACGCCGCCGCGCGCCGCGACGCGCGCGCCGCCGAGCTGATGGTCGAGCCGCCGTTCGACCAGGTGGTGGAGGCGGTGGAGGCGCGGCTGGACCGGGAGCGCGTCCGGCGATGTATGGAAGGGCTTACAGAACTACAACGCCAGTCGGTGACGTTGGCGTATTACGGCGGCTACACGTACTCGCAGGTGGCACATCTGCTGAACAGCCCGCTCGGCACTGTGAAGACCCGTCTGCGCGACGGCCTGGCCCGGCTCCGCGACTGCCTGGGGGTGGGAGGATGAACGCCATGGACCCTGAAGTCCACTCGCTCACCGGAGCGTATGTGTGCCACGCGCTGGAGCCGGCCGAGCGTGAGGCTTTCGAACGTCATCTGGCCCAGTGCCCCACCTGCGTGCAGGAGGTGGCTGAGCTTCAGGAGACCGCGGCGCTGCTGGCCTCGGCCGCCGCCGAGACGCCGCCGGCGCGGCTGAAGGCGGCGGTGGACGCGCAGATCGCGGTCACGCGGCAGATCCCGCCGCTGGTCGCGACCGGTCCGGCGGCCGACCGGGCCGCGGCGCGGCAGGCCGCGGCCCGACCGCGGCGGCGGTGGTTCACGGCCCTGGGGTGGGGTGTGGCGAGCGGGCTGGCGGTGGCGGTCGCGGTGTTGGGGGTGCGGGTCGGCGATCAGCAGAACCAGATCGACCAGGCGAACCAGCGCAGTGCGGCGATCTCGACGCTGTTGTCGGCGCCGGATGCGCACGCCGACAGTGTGAACGTCAGCACCGGCGGGACCGGGATCGTGCTGGTGTCCCGGTCCCGGGACGAGGCGGCGATCACGATCAGCGGGCTGGTGAGGTTGGAGCCGGGGAAGGCTTATCAGCTGTGGATGATGGGGCCGTCAGGGACGCGGTCAGGTGGGGTTTTGCCCGCCGGGACGCAGGCTTCTGACTCGGTGCTGGCGCACGGGTTGGGTGACGCGCGGACGATCGGGCTGACGGTGGAGCCGGCTGGGGGGTCGGCGCAGCCTACGACTACGCCGATCATGTTGTTGCCTATGCCTGCTTGATGCCGCCTGCTTGATGCCGCCTGCTTGATGCCGCCTGCTTGATGCCGCCTGCTTGATGCCGCGTGCTTGATGCCGCCGGGGTTCGAGAACTCGGGCAGATCGCGGGGAACCGGGGGCCGCCGCGGCGCGTCGAAGTGGCACCAGTTCTTGGGGTTCGGAGTTTCTTGGGGTTCGGAGTTCTTAGGGGCGGCAATGAGGCGGATGGTTCTAGCGGGCGTTGGTGTCGTCGTGTCGGCGCTCGTGGCGAGTGGGTGTGCCAGCAAGCCGGTCGCCTCGGGAGGCGGTCCCGGCCAGGCGGTGACGCCCAACACTTTCGCGCCGGTGACGACGAAGAACGACTGCACTGATTACGTGGCGCAGCTCAAGGCCGGCTACACCGGCGCCGCCACCGCCCCGAAGATCGGCCGGCTTCCGGCGTCGGCTCATCCGGTCTCGCTGCTGGAGTGTGTGCAGGACTTCCAGGACATCGCGGGCCAGGGGCAGTTTTCGGTCGTCAACACGGTGCGGTCGACAGGCTCGGTGGACGCGTTTGTCAGTGCTTTGCGAGCCGCGTACGTCAGGCCCCCGGAGGCGACTTCGCAGGGCGGGGCCTACAGCTGCGCCGCCGAGGGCTACGTCCCGCTGTGGCTCGCCCTGATCGACGCCGACGGCACGGTCTACCGCGTCGAGATCCCCTTCTGGGGCGTGTGCTCCGCGCCGGATCGCAACGTGACGAGCGCCTTGGCGGCCGTGAAGACCGCGGTCACGTCCACCGAGCAGATCCGCCAGACGGTCTCACCGGGCGCGCAGGCGAGCGGCTGCGAGCAGCAGTTCGCCGAGATGGCCTTCGTCGGCGCGCAGATGAACGGATCGGCCGCGACCAAGCCGTTCTTCTCCGGCCAGAACGCCGGCAAGCCCTTCCGCGCCTGCTACTACAAGCTCACGGACACCACCGACAAGCAAAAGCCCGCCGGCGACTTCGAAACCGCCACCACCATCGCCGGCACCCCAGCCACCACCATCTACAACGGCCTGACGAACGCCCCCACCGCCACCAACGCCAAGAACTGCACCACCCCGGCGATGGAATACGCAGTCCTGTTCACCAACGGCGGCGCAGGCGACTGGAGCGTGGTGGAGCTCAACGGATGCAAGCTCGCCGCAGCGGGTTCCGGGCCGGACCGGGAGGTGCCGGCGCCGGTGATGCAGGTGCTGGTGGCGGCTAAAGGCGGCTGAAGCACCGATCGCGCAGTCAGCGAACAACCATCGCGCAGCCCACAACCGCGAGACGCTCGCCCGGTCCGGCTCACGCTCGCGACGATCAACCAGCGCGCGCCACGCCGCAAGGCGCCCTCATCGCCGAGAGCCACGGCGCGTTCATCCGGCCAGGCGCGCCGACCGCTCGCCGCGCCGCGATCAGTCCCCGTGCGCCGCGTCGTAAGCGGCCTGCGCGGCCGTGAAGCGCGGCATGTTCGCCTCGGCCCAGGTGCCGATCACGGCGATGGGGCCGGCTAGAGAGTGGCCCAGGTCGGTGAGGGTGTATTCGACGCGGGGTGGAACCTCGGCGAAGATCTCGCGCGTGACCAGGCCGTCGCGCTCCATGCGGCGCAGGGATTGGGTCAGGACCTTCGGGGCTACGCGGCCGAGGTTGGCGCGTAGTTCGGTGAAGCGCATCGGGCCGTCGGACAGGAGGAGGACGACCAGGACCGTCCACTTGTCGCCGATGCGGTCCAGGATCAGGCGGGTCGGGCAGTCGGCGTCGAACAGGTCGCCGCGGTCCGCGGTCGCCTCCTGCGGGGGCCGGAGGTCGTCGACCAGGCGTGGTCGCGCTGGTCCGGCAATGGTAACCATGAGGTACTTATAGCACGTTGAAGTAATCAGTTACCAATGGTTACTGTCTGAGGCAGCCAGGCGCACCCCGCGGCTGGAGCCACTGTGAGGGAGACACGACCATGAAGATCGCCGTCTACGGGGCCACCGGCATGATCGGCAGCCGGGTGGTGGCCGAGGCGCTGGCACGCGGCCACGAGGTCACCGGCATCACGCGCACCGGCGGCGAGCTGCCCGAGGGCGTGCGCGCGGTGCAGGGCAGCGCCGGTGACGCCGAGTCCGCCAAGCGCATCGCCGCCGACGCCGACGTCGTCGTCTCGGCGATCGGGCCGAGCCGCACCGGCGGCGACCGGCGCGAGTTCCTCGCCGACCTGCGCACCCTGGCCGAGACTCTGGGCAGCGCGCGCCTGCTCGTCGTCGGCGGCGCCGGCTCGCTGCTGGTGAACGGCCACCGCCTGGTCGACGACCCCGAGTTCCCCGAGATCTACAAGGCCGAGGCCCTCATCGCGGCCGAGGCCCTGGAGTACTTCCGCAGCCTCGGCGACACGGCCGACTGGACGTTCTTCAGCCCGGCCCCGGTGATCCAGCCCGGCGAGCGCACCGGCTCCTACCAGACCGGCACGGACTCCCCCGCCGGCGACCAGATCTCCGCCGAGGACTTCGCGGTCGCGATGCTGGACGAGATCGAGAAGCCGGCCTTCCAGCGCCGCCGGTTCACCGCCGCGAACTGAACGCCGACTCACTGCCGGGGTCACCGTGACCCCGGCGGTTCGGAACCATCACCCCGAAGTCACCGACGGCGAGAAAGCGTCCGGCGCCAGCAACACCGGTGCCCCCGCCCCGTCCGCCGGCGTCGACCACACGTCATACCCGGTCCCCGCCTTCTGCGGCACCGCGTACATCACCGTGTGGTCGTCCAGCCAAGCGGCCTGATCGTCCACGCTCCGCTGCTCCGCCAGCGGCGTCTCCTTCAGAGTCGCCAGATCCAGCACCTCCAGGTGCCACATCTTCCACGCGTCGCTCGAAACCCGCTTCTTGAACACGACTCGCGTCCCGTCCGGAGACAGCGACGGACACTCGACGTTGTCGATCACCGTCGTCAGCGTGTGCGCCGCGGCGTTCCCCCGCACCAGCCACGTCTTCCCGCCGGTACCGAGCGTGGCATAGAACGTGTTGTCATCCGACGCGAACGTCACACCCCACACGTTCTCGTCGGTGTTGCTGTACGGCCTGCCCTGCAACATGACCGCGAAAGACTCCAACGAATCGGCCAGTACCCCGGTCTTCAGATCCAGCATGGACGTCCGGGTCGAGAAAGCGGGCCCGTTGTAAGCGTCGCCGGCCACGAACGTGGTCCACGCAGCCATCCGGCCGTCGGCCGACAGCCGCGCCCGGTTCGGAATCCCGGCCGCCTGCACCTTCTTGATCGGCTTCAGCGACTTGTCATAGACCTCGACCGACGCGACGCGCACCAAGTTGTCATCAGCACGCAGACACAGCAGCACCCCGGCCGCGGTGTAAGACCGATCGCACTGAACGCTGGACAACGTCGGCACACCCGTGACAGTGCCCGGGTTCCCCGACACCTTGCGCTCGGCCAGCGTCCCGAAATCAGGCCCCGCGACCGTGGTCTTGTACAGCAGGTACCCCGAACCGGTGTCCAGACTGCTGGACTGGTCGAGAACGACAGTCCCCTTCACCCCGGCGCGCGCCGTAGGCCGGCCCTGATACGCCACGACCACCGCGCCCACGGCGACCGCGAGCAGGACCGCGACGGCAGCGATGAAGATCTTCGTGCGATGCGGTGACTCGGTTATCGACACCGGCAGACGGTATCGCGAGGGATGTCCCCGCTGGGCAAGACCTGGCGTGAAGCCGAAATAACCCTGCACGGACGACGCGAAAGCACCTCCCCGACGCGAGTCGGTGCATCAGGCGCCCAGCTCCACCGCCCGACGCAGGTCCCTGACGTACACCTCGGGCTGCTCCCAGGCCGCGAAGTGACCGCCGGCGGCGTGTTCCACGTACTCGCACACGTTCAGGAACACCTCGGCATAGCTTCGCGGCTCGGGCTTGATGTCGTGCGCGAACACCGAGAACACGGTCGGCGTCTCGATCCGGCCCGGCGGCAGGGTGGCCGGTTCGGTGTACGCGGCGAAGGAGGTGCCGATCGTGCCGGTCTCCCAGTAGACGCTGATCCAGGTGAGCAGTTCATCGGTGGTGAATGCGGAGGTATCCGACCAGGAATCCAGCTTCTCAAGGAGCCACGCGGCCAGACCGGCAGGTGAGTCGCCAAGGGCGACGGCGAGCGTGTTCGGGCGCGTCGACTGCTCGGCGATATAGCCGCCCTCGGCGCGGAACCACTGCGCCGCGCGGGCCAGATAGGCGGTCGCGTCAGGGGCGAGCTTGGCGGGATCGGCGGTGAGCGCACGCTGCGGGGCGACGTTGGTGAGGTGCAGAGACGCCACGCTGTCCGGGTGTTCGGCCGCAATGATCTCCGCGACGGCGCCGCCGATGTCGCCGCCGGAAAGGGTGTAGCGGGAGTAGCCGAGGCTGGACACAGCCTGCGCGACGACGTCGGCCATGCGCGCGGCCGACATGCCGGGCTCGGTGAGCGGAGCGGCGAAGGGGAAGCCGGGCAGCGCGGGGATGACCACATGCATGTCGGTGAGCAGCGGCAGGATGCGCTCGAAGCGCAGGACCGAGTCGGGCCAACCGTGCAGGAGGACCACGACTGGTGCTTCAGTCCCAGCAGCACGCTGGTGGATCACTCGCAGGTCGATGCCGCCGACATGGACGGTGGTCCAGGGGAACTCCGCGATACGGCGCTCGTGCACGGCCCAGTCGTAGCCGTCGGCCCAGCGTTCCAGCAGCTCGTCAAGCCGACCGGCGGTGACGCCGCGGGTCTTGTCGTCGCTCCAAGGCGTGGTCACGCGTCGGGTGTCGTGGATCCGGGTGCGCAGGTCGGTGCTCATGTGTACGAGCATACACACCGATGTGTATGCTCGTACACATGACTTCCCGCAACTCCGCCGCCACCCGGCAGCGGATCCTGGAGCAGGCCCGCCGGCAGTTCGCGCAGCACGGATTCGCGGCGGTCACGGTCAAGGGCGTGGCTGACGCGGCAGGCGTCTCACCGAACCTGATCACGCGCTACTTCGGCGGCAAGGACGGCCTGTTCCTGGCCGCGACGCAGGTGACGATCCCGGTCACGGACTCGTTCGACGGCGACCGCTCCGCGCTCGGCGCGCGCCTGGCCGCCAGCATCGTGCGGCGCTGGTTCGGGGCCCCCGGCGAGGACCCGCTGCTGGTGCTGCAACGCGCGTCGGGCGAACGTCCCGAGGCGGCCGAGGCGCTGGCGGCGTTCCTGGACGCGAACTCGCTGGAGCCGCTGTCCGACTACCTGCGTGCCGGCGGCCTGGACGAGGACGAGGCACGGAACCGGGCCGCGGCGATCGACGCGTTCGTACTCGGTGTCTCGACGCGCCGCCGGGTACTGCGCTCGGAGCTCGCGGAGGCGGGGCCGGAAGCGCTTGAAGCGTGGCTGGGCAGGACGATCCAGCGGCTCGCCGACGGATGATGCTGCCCGTCCATCGCTACTCGACGATCCGCGCCAGCGCCTCGGCGACCGCGACCGGCTTCTCCACACCCTCGGCCTCGAACACCTGCAGGCTCCGCACCTGGATCCCGCCCGGAACCCGGTCGGCCGCCTGCAACGTCATCCGCATCCGCACCCGCGTCCCCGACGGCAGCGGCGCCGGGAAGCGCACCTTGTCGTAGCCGTAGTTCAGGCCGTGCGCGAAGCCCTCGAAGGACAGCAGCCGGTAGGAGAACGCAGGTCCCAGCGCGAGCGAGAACAGCCCGTGCGCGATCGTCGTGCCCAGTGGGCTGGCCGCGGCTCGGACCGGGTCGACGTGGATCCACTGATCGTCGCCGGTCGCGGCGGCGAAGGCGTCGATGCGCTCCTGCGAGACCACGTACCAGTCGGTCGGCCCGATCTCCTTGCCGATGAGCGCCTGCAGGTCCTCGAACGAACTCGGACGGACGGGCAGCTCGGTGGTGTCAGTCATGGCGCACAGCGTACTTGAGTCTGACGTCAAGTTCATCAGGAGATCGGGACGCGGCCCCGGCCGACCGCTGTAGGCTCGCGCGATGGCGGCGGACGACGGGCAGAAGAATCACAGCGAACTGATTCTCCGAGTACGAACCCGATTGGCTCCGCTCTCCATCCCCGCCTACCGCCGCTTCTGGGCCGGCCGCGTGCTGTCCGTCACCGGCACGGCGATGTCGCCGGTGGCGCTGGCCTTCGCCGTCCTGCACCTCGACCGGTCGGCCACGGACCTGAGTCTGGTGCTGATCGCGAACGTCGGCGCGCAGGTGATCTTCCTGCTGCTCGGCGGCGCACTGGCCGACCGGATCCCGCGCGGCAGAGTGCTGATCTACGGCAACGCCGCCGCCGGATGCGTGCAGGGCGTGGTCGCCGCCGTCGTGCTCTCCGGTAGCGCGAAGCTCTTCGAGCTGGTCGCCCTGTCCTTCCTCGGAGGCACGGCCAGCGCCTTCATCTCCCCCGCCGCGCAGGGCACCGTCGCCCGCCTGGTCCCCGGCCCCATGCGCCGCGACGCCAACGCGTTGCTGCGCATGGCGTTCAACGTCTTCAAGGTCGCCGGGCCCGCCGTCGCCGGCGTCGTCGTCGCGACGGTCGGCGCGGGGTGGGCGATCGCCTGGGACGCGGCGACGTTCTTCGGCGCGGCGCTGATCATGACCGGGCTGCCCGCCGAGGACGTCGTCGCGCGGTCGCAGCGGTTCACCGCCGGGCTGGTCGAGGGCCTGTGGGAGTTCTGGGCCAGACCGTGGCTGCGGATCCTGGTCATCCAAGGAGCTGTCGGGGTCCTCGGCTGGCTCGTGGGATTCCAGCTGATCGGCCCGGTCTACGCGTCGCACTCGCACGGCGGCTCGGTCGCGTGGGGCGAGATCTCGGCGGGATTCGCGGTCGGGCTGCTGGCCGGTTCGCTCGGCGCGCTCGTCTGGCGCCCCGAACGCGTCGCGACGGTGATGGCCGCCGGTTCGACGTGCATGGCGGTGCCGCTGCTCGCGATGGCGGTCGCGGCGCCGACGTTCGTCGTGGTGCTGGGCACCGTGGTGGCGGGCATCGGACTCGACATGAGCATCCTCGCCTGGTCGACCTACCGCCAGCAGGCCGTCCCGGACGAGTTGCTGGCGCGGATGAACGCCGTGAACACCCTGGTCCAGCTGCTGCCGATCCCTGTCGGCTATGCCGCGGCAGGTCCGCTGGCGGACAAGTTCGGCGTGGCGCCAGTCCTCTTCGCGGCGGCGGGCCTGACAGTCGCCGCAGCGGGAACGCCGCTGGTGTGGCGCGAAGTCCGCGCGCTGAGACTGGAGACCTCGGCACCGACGGCCCCAGAAGCCGCGACCGCGGGATCACGGCAAACCGCAGCTCCCCGGCGCTGAGGACTCATCGTTGCAGAATACACAGCCAACTGTGCAGTTGGCTGTGTATCTGGTAGCGTCGCCGGCATGGAAGAAGTCGATCCGGCGCGCGCCGCCGAGGTCGCCCGCGAGTTGCGGGTGACGCTGGGCCAGCTGTTGCGGCGGCTGCGGGCGCAGTCGGAAAGCGGCGACCTGACCAAATCGCAGTCCTCGGCGCTCGGCCGGTTGGAACGCGACGGACCGGCCACGGCGACGGCCCTGGCGCGGGCCGAGGGCATCCGGCAGCAGTCGATGGCGGCGATCGTGGCCGCGCTGGTGGACGCCGGGCTCGTGGCCGGTTCGCCGGATCCGGCCGACGGCCGCAAGACGATCCTGGGCCTGACCGAGGAGGCCCGCGAGCGGTACCGCACCGGGCGGCTGGCCAAGGAGGACTGGCTCACCACGGCGATCACCGCCACCCTCGGCCCGGCCGAGCTGGAGCAGCTCGCCGCGAGTATCGAGCTGCTCAGGCGGCTCGCCGGGTCCTGATTCCCGGCAGCCGGACTCGCGTCTGGGCCTATATCAGGGCTCGTGTCTGAACCTGCGCCAAAACCTGTGCCCGAAAGGAAAACACCATGTTCTCCACCCTCGACCCGACCACCGCGCTGGTGGTGATCGACCTCCAGAAGGGCCTCACCGGCCTGGACCTGGCGCACCCGATGTCGGACGTCGTCGCCCGCAGCGCCGCGCTGGCCGCCGCGTTCCGGAAGCACGGCCTGCCGGTCGTCCTGGTCAACGTCGCGGGCTCGCCGCCCGGACGCACCGAGGCCGGCTCCGGCGCGCCGCGCACGTTCACCGAGGACTGGACCGAGCTGGTCCCCGAGCTCGACCGCCGGCCCGAGGACCACGTCGTCACCAAGTACGCGCGCAGCGCCTTCGCCGGCACCGGCCTGGCCGAACTCCTGCTGAGGCTCGGCGTCACACAGGTCGTGGTGACCGGTATCTCCACCAGCGGCGGCGTGGAGTCCACGGCCCGCAGCGCGCACGAGGAAGGCTTCCACGTCAGCCTGCCGATCGACGCGATGACCGACCGGACGCCGGAGTCGCACGAGTACAGCGTTCAGAAGATCTTCCCGAGGATCGCCGAGACCGGAACCACCGAGGAGCTGATCACGCTGCTGGACAACACGCGACCCTGACCGGCCGCGCGCTCAGGAGTGTTCAGCGCTCAGCGCCGGCTGTCACGGCTTCGAGAGCGACAGGGTCTCGCACACGATGTCCACCGTCTCCCCGACCACGCCGTTCCCGGCTCCCGCACCCGCACCCGCACCCACGATGGCGATCTTCGCGCACCAGGCGTTCGTCAGGTTCCAGGTGGAGACCGGCGGCTTGCCGGCCGCGTAGTCGGCGGCGGTGTACATCCCGAGGACGACCTCCTGCCGGGCGTTCGGGGCCCCGTCCAAGGCCAGTTGATGCCACTGCCACAGCGTGGTGTCCCCGTCCAGGCCGCGCTTGAGCGTCACCGTCGGCGGCAGCGTCGGACCCATCTGCTGCTTCGTGTGCGTGACACCGCTTCCCGGTGCGGGCGCGCCAGTCGGCGCGGACTGCGCGACCTCGATCTCGCTGACGATGTCGACGATCTCCTGGAACACGATCTTCGCCGTGGCCCCGGGCAGGCCGGGAATCGTGAGCACGAACACGGACACGTCCGGAGCCGGTGCTTGGGCGCCGACTCCCCCGGGCTGAACCGTCATACTCCTCATCCCCCTGCCTCGGGCCCGCTCGCCGGACACCGGAGTCAGAGTACTGCGACAGCCGGGAGGGCGACGAGGCCTGTGGCGTTTCCCCTAGTGGGCGTCCAGCCGCTTGACGAGCTCGGCCGCGTCCAGTTCGACGTCGGCCATCACCGCCTTGGTCACGAAGCCCAGGGCGTGGTTGACGCGGATCATGTGGGTGTTGTCGGAGGCGTTGGAGGAGAACACGGTCCCGATCGCCGGACGCTGCGCGGTCAGCCAGCGCAGCATGGCGCCCTTGACCGCCAGCCCAAGGCCGTGACCCCGGAACTCGGCCACGACGGCGGTGTCGAGCTGGAAGGCGGCGTCGGTCCGGGTCGCCACCAGTTCGAGCTCGGTGAAGCCCGCGACGCGGCCGTCGGCTTCGTGGACGGCCGCGATCACGTGAACCTCGGAGCGCCGGGCCAGCATGTCCGCTTCTTCGGCGCGGACCCGCTCCGGCGTCCATTCCGGGAACGCGAGCGTCGAATCCCCCTGCGGCGCGTCCTGAATGGCGGTGCGAGCGCGCGCGTACTCCGCCAGCAGAGCCTCGGGCGCGGCGCCGGTCCAGTGCTCCAGGCGGAACCCGTCGGCGACGGGACGCTCCCACAATGCCGGGTCGACGTCGGCGATCGTCAAAACCTGACGTGCGTTCGCCTGAGTACGCACGAAGCCCAGTTCCCTGGCCCACAACTCGCCGGCGGCGTCGGCTTTGAGGCCGTAGCCGATGACGACGGTGCGTCCGTCGATGCGCAAGTCCGGCAGCATCGCCCGCAGAAGCGCGGTTCCTATGCCCTGCCGACGCCGGTCCGGCCGAACGGCGACTCCGGTGATCGTCCCGTGCCGGTTCTCATGCTCCGGATACGTCGCCGACCCCGTGGCGACAATGTGGCCGTCCTCCCGCGCCACCCAGCGCCGGACCGGGCCCCAGAAGCCCGCGGGTCTGCGAGCCATCTGGGCATACTGGTCGAGCGTCGGCCTCGGTTCGCCGGGATAGTCGTCGTTCGCCACGGCCATCGTCACGTCGTAGCTCTCGGCCAGATCGGTGTCGGTGGCGGACGCGTAGTCGAACGGGCTGATCTCGACGGGCACTATCGGGCCTCCAACCGCTTGACGAGTTCGTCCGCGCCGACTTCGACGTACGCCAACGCCGCCGTGGTGACATAGCCGAGCGCGTGGTTGATGCGGATCATGTGGGTGTTGTCGTGGACCGTGTGCGTCCAGACCTGTCCGATCGCGGGCCGGTCGGCGGTCAGCCAGCGCAGCATGGCACCCTTGATGGCCAAGCCGAGGCCGCGTCCCCGGAAGTCGGCGGCGACGACGGTGTCCTGTTGGGCAGCCTCACCTGGCTGGCTGGCCCACAGTTCGACCTCGGTCATGGCCGCCACGCGTCCGCTGTCTTCGTGCACGGCCACCACGACGCGGTTCTCGATGCCCCGGGCCCGATGGTCCGCTTCGTGCTCGCGGACACGCTCAGGCGTCCAGTCCTCGAACTCCACCGCCGACTCACCGTGCGGGGCGTCGAGCATAGCGGTGCGAGCACGTGCGTATTCCTCAAGCAACGCCTCGGACACCGCGCCAGTCCAGCGCTCCAACCGGAAGCCCTCGGCGACCGGACGCTCCCACAGCGCCGGGTCCACATCGGCGATCGTCAAGAACTGGCGGACGTAAGCCTCGGTGCGTACGAAACCGAGCTCCCGGGCCCACAACTCGCCGGACGCCTCAGCCTTGACGCCGGTCCCCACGACGACGGTACGGCCGTCGGCGACCGCCGCCGGGAGCACCGCCCGTAGCAGGGCGGTGCCGATACCCTGGCGGCGCCGTTCCGGTGGAACGATGACGCGCACGATCGTCAGGTGGCGATTCTCGTTCTCCGGCAGGCTCACCGAGGCGGCGGCGACGATGTGGCCCGCCTCCCGCGCCACCCAGCGGCTCATCGGCCCCAACGCCGTCCGGGGCCGGCGGATCAGCGCGACGTACTCCTCCAACGGCGGCAGAGCCTGCCCGGGATGGTCCTCCGTCATGACCGCCGACATCACCGCGTAGCTCTCGGCCAATTCGATGTCGGTGGCGGACGACGGATCGAACGGGCCGATCTCCACCGACATCAGGGCACTGCTTTTATCTCCCCGCATTCCGAAGATGCTAGAGCATCACGCCCCTCAAGATCCGGTCGGCCACTTGACCTGCGTCGACTTGTAGTAGTCGATGCCCATGGCGTGCCAGCGCGGCCCCTGCGCGCCGAGCCGCGCGTCGAAGGCCGACTGGCTGTGGGTCGACTCCGGCGACCAGCCGAGCTCCATCAGCGCCGGCAGCCGCGGGAATGCCATGTAGTCGATGTTCGCCGAGGTGACGAGGGTCTCCGACCACAGCGGCGCCTCCACGCCGGCGATCGCCGAGGAACTGATGCCCGTCAGGTAGTTCCCGGGGTCCCAGCCGTAGGCCTTGTTCACGTCGACATAGCCGGCCCAGTTCTGGCCCAGCGGCGTCTTGCTGGTGTACTTCATGTCCAGGTAGGCATGGTTGGCCGGAGACATGATGATCTTCGTGCCGGTGGCGGCCGCGGCGGCCAGCGCGCTGTTGGAGTTGTTCGTGTCCCAGAACTGCGCGACCGTGGACGGCGCCAGGGTCGCGGCGGCGATGTTGTGCCAGCCCATGACCGCCTTGCCGTGGTTGGCGACGATCTGCTGCACCTGGTTGATGAAGGACACGTAGTCGCTCTGCGTCGTGGAGCTGGCCTCGTCGCCGCCGATGTGGATGTACGGGCCCGGAGTCAGGGCCGCGAGCTCGCCGACGACCTGGTCCAGGAAGGTGTAGGTCAGCGGCAGCGAGGTGCACAGCGAGCTGAAGCCGACGTCGGTGCCGGTGTAGAGCGGCGGCGCGACGCCGTTGCAGTTCAGCGGGGCGTAGGAGGCGAGCGCGGCGTTGGTGTGTCCCGGCGTGTCGATCTCCGGGACGACGGTCATGTAGCGCGAGGCCGCGTAGTTCACGATCGCGGTGTAGTCGGCCTGCGTGAAGTACCCGCCGGCGCCGCCACCGACCTCGGTCGAGCCGCCGTAGGCCGCCAGGTTCGGCCAGGAGTTGATCGCGATGCGCCAGCCCTGGTCGTCCGACAGGTGCAGATGCAGGTAGTTCACCTTGTACAGCGCCAGCTCGTCGATGTAGTGCTCGACCTGCGCGACGGTGAAGAAGTGCCGGGCCACGTCCAGCATCGCGCCGCGGTGCTCGTAGCGCGGGTAGTCGACGATCGTGCCGCCGGTCGCCTTCCACGCCACCGAGGTCACGGCGGTCGGGCTCATCACCTTGGCCGGCAGGAGCTGCAGGAAGGTCTGCGCGCCGTGGAACAGGCCGGCCGCGGTGTTCGCCCGGACGCGCACCGAGGACGCGGTGATCGTGAGCTGATACCCCTCGGCCCCGACCGTCGAGGGCGCACCCGAAAGGGACAGCGCGATCGTGCCGGGCGTCGTCGCCCCGACGGTGAGCGGCAGCGCGTATCCGGTCGAGGCGCGCAGGATCCCGGCGAGGTAGCCGCCGACTCCTCCGTCGTCGGCGGTCAGCGTCGCGGCCGAGCCGAGCGTGAACGTCGAGCCGTTCGCCGACTCGGAGACCGGAACCGGCACCACGACGTTGGGGAACGAGGCGGCGGCCGCCGGGGACGTGGCCCCGGCGGCGCCGAACACTGTCATACCGAGCGCGACGACGGCGGCAAGCAGGGCCAGCCGTGTTCGGCGGAACATCAGGACTCTCATGAACCCACCAAAGTAAAGTTGCTTAACTCGCCTCCGTCGTCCGTGACCGTACTGCGGGTCGGGTACGCGGTCAACGCTCGGTCAGGCACGGTCCACCGTGGGCAACCGGTTGCCGTGCTCAGGACCAGGTGACCGTCGGCCGGTACATCTCCAACCAGAGCGCCATGTCGAGCGTCCGCTCCAGCCCCCGGCGCGAGGACTGCAGGATCGCCGACCCGGAGTCGTCGACAAGCTGGCGCACCGTGGTCGGGTCGACGAAGTCGAAAACCGGGTGGGACGGCTGGGACAGCAGATCGGCGACGCGCGAGCGCAGCGCGATGGCATAGCGCGGGTCCTGCGTGGACGGGTAGGGGCTCTTGACGCGGTCGTACACCGAGCGGGGCAGCACCTCGGCGGCCGCCTCGCGCAGGAGCGACTTCTCGCGGCCGTCGAACGACTTGATCGCCCACGGCGCGTTGTAGACGTACTCCACCAGGCGGTGGTCGCAGAACGGCACGCGCACCTCCAGACCGACGGCCATGCTGAGCCGGTCCTTGCGGTCGAGCAGGAAGCGCACGAACCGCGTCAGGTACAGGTGGCAGACCCGCCGCATCCGATAGTCGAAGTCGCTCTCGCCGGGCAGCCGCTCGATGGTCGAGACGGCCGCGTCGTAGCACTCCTGCACATAGTTCTGCAGATCCATGGCCTGACGCAGCTCGGGACGCAGCAGCCCCATGTCGTCGCCGAAGTTCTCGGTGTACTTCACCAGCCACGGGAAGGTCCCGCCGCACCGGGCCTCCTCGTTGAAGAAGTCCTGGTACCCGCCGAACACCTCGTCGGCGGACTCCCCGGACAACGCGACCGTCGAATGGTCGCGGATCTCCTTGAACAGCAGATACAGCGAGGTGTCCATGTCGCCGAGGCCGGCCGGCATGTCACGGGCCCGGATCACGGTGCGGCGGGCGTCCAGGTCGGTCAGCGACTCGGCGTCCAGCACGATGTCCTGGTGGACCGTGTTGGAGTGTTCTGCGACCGCGTGCACGAACGGCGTGTCCGGGTCGGCGCGGATCGGGTCCGGGACGAAGTTCTTGGCGTGGTCGACGAAGTCGACGGCGAAGCTGCGGATCTTCTCGCCGGTCACGGCCAGCTGCCGCGCGGACAGCGCGGTGAGCGTCGAGGAGTCCAGGCCGCCGGAGAGCAGCACGCAGCGCGGGACGTCGGCGACGAGCTGCCGGCGCACGATGTCGTCCAGCAGCTCCCTGACATGCGCGATGCTCTCCTCGCGGGAGTCGCCGTGCGGCTGGGTCGTCAGCGTCCAGTAGACGTCGGTGCGGATGCCCTCGGGTCCGATGGTGACCACGGTGCCGGGCTCGACCTCGCGCATGCCGGACCAGAACGCGTGCCCCGGCGTCTTGACCAACACGAACAGCTCGCGCAGGCCCTCCAGCCCGACGGCCCGCTCGGCGAGCGGATTGGCGAGGATCGCCTTGGGCTCGGAGCCGAACAGGACACCGTCGGGGGTCGGCGAGTAATACAGGGGCTTGATTCCCATGCGGTCGCGGATCAGGCGCAGTTTGCGGTCCCGTCCGTCCCAGATCGCGAAGGCGTACATGCCGTTGAGGCGTTCGGCGACGGCCGAGCCCCACTCGATGTAGCCGCGCAGCACGACCTCGGTGTCCGAGTCGGTCGTGAAGCGGTGCCCGCGCGAGGTCAGCTCCGCGCGCAGCTCGGTGAAGTTGTATGTTTCGCCGGAATAAACAATCACCACACTCTGCCCGCCGACCTCCGCGGTCATCGGCTGCCGGCCGCCGGGCAGGTCGATGATGGCCAGACGGCGGTGCCCGAGCGCGGCCGGACCGTCAATCCAGGTCCCGCGGTCGTCAGGGCCGCGGCATTCCATGGTGGCGGTCATCGCGTCCAGGGTGGGCGCGTTATCGCGCAGGTCGCGTTCGTAGGAGATCCAGCCGGTGATGCCACACATGATGTTTCTTCCTTTCGACCGGTGACCCTTAGATATTTACCCTTGCTAATTATCTCTGCCACCGGCGGAGGGGGCGGCTGGTGAACGTTTGGCCGGAACACGTTACGGCGCGGTTACAGCGTCTATATACGGATATCGACGCACGACCCGGACGACCACGGATTTCACTGGATTCGTCACGGTGTGTATACATGGCCTGATTCGCTTCTTGGGTACGCAGTGGTGGAGACCTTCCAGGTCATCCGCGCGGAAGGAATGCCGCGGCTTGATTGTTCAACCCACCGTGAACGAGGACGCGCGAGCGACGGACGTCGTGGTGATCGGTGCCGGACAGGCTGGCTTGTCGAGTGCCTACTTCCTGCGCAGAGCCGGTTTCGAGCCCGAGGCCGGCTACGTGCTCCTGGACGGCGACCCGGCGCCCGGCGGTGCGTGGCAGCACCGGTGGCCCTCGCTGCGGATGGAAACCGTCAACGGCATCTTCGACCTGCCCGGGATGGCCTTCGAACCGCCGTCACCGCAGGAGCGGGCTTCCGTCGCGGTCCCCCGCTACTTCGCGCAGTACGAGGAGCACTTCCAGCTCGCCGTGCACCGGCCGGTGGCAGTGCGGGCGGTCCGTTACGGGCCCGATGAGCGGCTTCTGGTCGAGACCGACTCCGCGACCTGGGCCGCGCGCGCCGTGATCAACGCCACTGGCACGTGGAACAAGCCGTTCTGGCCGTACTACCCGGGCCGGGAGACCTTCCGGGGACGTCAGTTGCACGCCGCGACCTACCCCGGGCCGCAGGAGTTCGCCGGTCAGCGCGTGGTCGTGGTCGGCGGCGGGATCACCGCGATCCAGCTGCTCAGCGAGCTCGCCGCGGCCGGCGCCTCGACGACGTGGGTGACGCGCCGGGAGCCGGCGTTCCGCGACGAGCCGTTCACGCGGGAGTACGGTCGTGAGGTGGTCGCGATGGTGGAGCGCAGGGTGCGCGCGGGGCTGGTGCCGGAGAGCGTGGTCAGCGTCACCGGGCTGCCGGTCACCGATGCGATCCGCGAGGCGCAGCGCTCCGGGGTGCTCGACCGGCTGCCGATGTTCGACCGGATCACGCCCGACGGGGTCGCCTGGGACGCTCCGGCCGGCGGCGCGCCGGGCTCGATCGAGGCGGACGTGATCCTGTGGTGCACCGGCTGGCGTGCGGCGTTGGACCACCTGGCGCCGCTGCGGCTGCGCGCCCCCGGCGGCGGCATCGCGATGGACGGGACGCGCGTCGTCCTGGAACCGCGGCTGCATCTGGTGGGGTACGGTCCGTCAGCCAGCACTGTCGGCGCCAACCGCGCCGGGCGCGAGGCGGTCCGGGACATCCGGCGGCTGTTGTCGGGGCGCGGCGCAGAAGCGCTCGCCGCTTAGCGTGGTCGAACGTTTCCGTCCGGTAACCGACGGCCGTCAGCGGCTGGAGGCTCAGGGTCCTGATATGGGGCGCGACCGCCGTCCGCGACTTCGAAATAAATTGCGAATAATAGTCACCAGGAAATCACCGATCGCACTGCCGCGTACGATCGTGTATTCACGGGACACCAGGTCGGCGCGGTCGTAGCCGCAGATGAGCACCTAGCAAGAATCCGACGATTATTTCGCTCCACGGCATTTTCGGGGACAGTATCGGTTGGCTAGGCTGAGCGTCACTGCGCGGGGGCGGAACGTGATCGGCGATGCGGTCCGGCGTGCCGGGGAAGGACCGCCGATGCTGTGGACTGGGGGCGACGTTGATCGACATCGCGCTGGCGCAAAGGGCCGTGCTGTGGCGAGAAGGGCTGGCCGCGCTGCTGGGCCGGGAGGGCGATTTCCGGGTGGTGGTGCGGCCCACGCGGCTGGAGGACGTGTGGCCGGCCGTGCGGCGGCGCCGGCTGGACGTCATCCTGCTGGACGCCGAGCTGCCCGGCGACCCGGCCATGGACGCGGTGTGCGCCCAACTGTGCGAACGCCGCCCGGACATCAAGGTCCTGATTCTGGTGGAGCGCTGGGCCGCGACCTTGGCGGTGCTGACCCGGCTGGCCCCGCAGACCGGCTTCCTGACCGTCGACGCCTCCCCCGCGCAGCTGGTCGACGGGCTGCGCCGGATCGTCGACGGCAAACCGGTGCTGGACCTGGAGCTGGCGGTGGCGGCGCTGTCGGCCGTCGACAACCCCCTCACCGACCGGGAGCGGGAGGTGCTGCTGAAGTCGGTGGACGGCGCGCCGACGAAGGCGATCGCGGCGGAGTTGTTTCTAAGTAACGGCACTGTTCGCAACTATCTGTCTCGCGCCATCGCCAAAACCGGCGCGCGCAGTCGGATCGAGGCGGTGCGGATCGCCCGGGACGAGGGGTGGATCTGAGATCGGCGCGGGTCCGGGTCCGGGTCCCGGTCCGGGTCCCGGTGCGGCCGTCCAGTGCGCCAGCAGCTCGCGGTAGAGCGCGGAGCGTGCGGTGAGCTCGTCGTGGCTGCCCGCGTCGGCGCGGACGCCGTCCAGGACCAGGACGCGCTCGGCGCGCAGGGCGGAGCTGAGCCGGTGCGCGATGACGATCAGCGTGCCGCCCCGCTCGGCGAAGGCCTGCTCGGCGCGGCGTTCGGCGATGGGGTCGAGGTGGCAGGTCGCCTCGTCGAGGACGGCCAGCGGCGCCGACGACAGGTGGGCCCGCGCGAGGGCGAGGAGCTGGCGCTCTCCGGCGGACAACTCGTTCGGGGCGACCGTCGCGTCCAGGCCGCCGAGGCGCGCGACGAGGGGCGCGGCGCCTACGGCGTCGACGGAGGCGGCGATCCGTCCGTCGGGGGCGTGCGGCGCGAGGTAGGACAGGTTCTGCCGGAGCGTGCCGGCGAAGACGTAGGCCTCCTGCGGAATCAGAACCCGAAGACGCGCGAGGTGATCCGGTGCGAGGGATGCGGCATCGGCGCCGCCGAGCAGGACCGCGCCGGCGTCCGGGGGGCGCAGGCCGCAGATCAGGGCGGCCATGGTCGACTTGCCGATACCGCTGGGACCGACGACGGCCAGGTGCTCGCCGGGTGCGACGGTGAGGTCGAGGTCGCGCAGGACCGGTTCGGAGGCGGGGCCGTAGGCGAAGGTGACGGCGCGGAGGGTGAGGCCGCGGGTGGCGAAGTCGGTGTGGAGGGTCGGTGCCGGGGCCGCCGGGGTGCCGAGCGTGGCCCGCGTGGCCGGGGTTTCCCGCAGCACGGTGATCGGCACGGCGGCGTCCAACAGTCGCGCCATCGTGATCGAGAATCGCAGACCACTGTCACCGAGCCCCGAGATGACACCGCGAAGCGCCGGCTGGAGCCCGGTCACCACGAACGTCAAGCCCCCGACCAGAGCGCCGGCGCTCAGCCCGCGTCGCAGCAGCGCCGGACTCGCCGCCAGCAGCAACAGCGCGGGCAGCCAGCCGCCCACGGCGAAGCAGAGCTGGCGCAACGCGGCGGTGCGCGCGAGCCTGCGTTCGACGCGTGCCTGCGCGACGACCGGCCCCCGCACCAGATCCGCCGCGTACTGCTCAGCTCCGCCGGCCGCCACATCACGCACCGCCGCCAGCACGGGACCGGCCGCAGCGGCGACCTTCTCCTCACCCAGGACGCTGGCGCGCTGTCGCGCGGCGGCAACCCGCAGCACCCCGAGGAACAGCACGAACCCGGCCACAAACGGCGGCAACACGATGGCAGCGATCAGCGGATCCAGCGCGTACGCGCCGACTGCGGTCCCCAGCGCCGCAACGACGAATCCGCGCACTGCAACAATGATGCCCGCGAACGAGTCACGCACGGTCTCCACCTGCCGGGTCAGCCGCGCGGTCGCGCCGCCATCGCGCTCGCCGGCCACACCGCGCGTGACGGCGGCATCCACAACGCGCCGGACAAGCACATCCCGAAGCGGCTCCACGAAGTTGCCGAGCAGCGCGAAGACCCTGCGCGCGCCGAGCGCCGCCAGCGTCGCAGCGGCCAGGAGCACGCCGATCCACGCCAGGCCGACGCCGGTGCGGTGGCGGAGGAAGCCGTCGTCGAGGGCGTGCGCGACGGCGATGCCGGACAGTGCGGAGGAGGGGACTTCAAGCAGGGACCAGCAGGACAAAGCGATGATGGAGGACCGGCGCACCGTTCCGAACGCGAACCGCAGCTCGCGGCCACGGCCTGCGGGGACAGCCTCACCAGACCGACCTGAGTTGCCCGCGCCGCCAGACTCTCGGGATAGCCCAAGCCGAGCGGAATCGTTGGTGTCGCCAGAGAGATATGCCCCGCCGAGGCGCCCTGAGCCCATCCCCATCCGCCGCCTCATGCCGCGAACACCTCCCGGTACGCCGCGTCCTGCCACAGCCGGTCGTGGCGGCCGACCCGGCGCACGCGCCCTTCGTCGAGCCACACCACCAGGTCGGCGCGGGCCGCCGTGGCCGCTCGATGGGTCACGATCAGGCGCGTGCGGCCGCGGGCGCCGCCGAGTAGCGCCTCGCTGATCAGGGCTTCGGTGGCGGTGTCGAGGCTGGAGGTGGCGTCGTCGAGGACCAGGAGGCGGTGCGCTTGCCAGGCTCGTGCGAGTCCGATCCGCTGCGCTTCTCCCCCGGACATCGGTGCGTCGGCGAGCGGTGTGTCGTATCCCTTCGGCAGCAGCCGCACGAAGGCGTCCGCTCGCGCCGCCCGCGCCGAGGACTCGATGCGCGAGCGCTCCAGGTTCGGGCCGATGGCGTCGGCGACCGTGGTGCCGACCAGGGTCGGGCGTTCGAAGGCGCAGCCGACGGCGGCGCGGAGTTCGTCGTGGGCGATCTCGGGGAGGCGGACGCCGTCCAGCAGGACCTCGCCCTCGTCGGGGTCGCGCAGGCGGGCGGCGAGGGTGGCCAGGACCGACTTGCCCGAGCCCGAGGGGCCGACCACGGCGACCGCCGCGCCGCCGGGAACCGTCAGGTCCACGTCGCGCAGCCTGCCGCAGGACACGCCGAGGAACGTCAGCTCGCCGGTGCCCTCGGGGAGGGCCCGGGCGCCGTATCCGACCTCTGGCAGCTCCAGCAACTCGGCGGCGCGCGCCGCGCCGGACTGGGAGCGGGCGACGGCGGCGAACACCGCGGTCAGGCCGCCGAGGCCGGTGCCGATGGAGGCGTAGCGGCTGGCGGCGAACAGCTCGCCGGGGGTCATGCGGCCCCTGACCAGCTCCAGGCCGCCGACCGCCAGGACGGCGGCGAGCGTCGCCGGGCCGAGCACCGAGCCCTGGAACGTCGAGCGCGCCAGGACCCGCCACGTGGCGCGCCCAGCCGCGTGCAACTCCGGAAGCTCGGCCAGGATCCGGTCGCGCTCGGCGGCGGCGGTGCCGGCGGCGGCGATCGTGCGGATGCCGCCGAGCGATTCCACCAGCCGTCCGACGATGCGGCCCTGGATCTCCAGGTACGTCCGCAACACGCGCGTGGTGCCGCGGGTGAAAGACCGCAGGACCAGGATCACGCCGACGGTCCCGGCCAGGAACGCCACGGCGAGCCAGGGGTCGATGACGGCGAGCAGCACCAGGCTGCCGACCGGCGGTGCGATCGCGGTCACCGCGCTGACCGCGCCGGGACCGGCGCGCCCGGCGTCGGCGGCGTTGCCGCAGACCCGCCCGAGCAGGTCGCCGGCCGAGAAGCCGCCGGTGTTCGCGGGGCCGGCGTCCAGGACACGGCGCGTCATCCGCACTCGCAGCCACGCCGTTGTCCCGGCGATGCACGCGGCGGAGGCGTACCCGGCGGTCATGTCGCAGAGCACGCCGAAAGCCATCAGCGCCCCGGCCAGCAGCAGTTTCCCGCCCACACCGTGCCCGGCCGCGGCGGCGTCCACGGCGGAACCGAGCACGTCCGGCACCGCGAGGGTGACCGCCGTGGAGCCCAGCGCGGCCAAGCCGATCGCGGGCAACCAGGCACCACCGTGGCGTACGGCGCTTGTGTAAGCGCTCATATCTGGACGCGGCCTCCGAGGTCGGGTGTCATGGATACAGATGGACAGGCATGGCGGGCGGTCTCCCGACCGCCCCCAAGCCGGCGGCCCCGGGCGAATGTCAGTCGTCCGGGGCCGCCGCGCTCATCGGTGGGCCGGCGTGCGAGCCGGTCCGGTCACCCCAGCGGGGTGCTCGATCAGAGGTCGCAGAGCAGGCTGATGCCGCTGTGGCCGTTGCAGCCGGTCAGGCTCAGCTCCGACTCGCCGCCGCCGCCGTGGCCGCTGGCGCCCCAGCTGTCGGTCTCGGCCTGCTCCATGCCCTGCAGGTCCATGAGGGTCATCTCTTCGGTCATGTCCGTCACCTTTCAGTTTCGGCTTCCCCGCGCCGGTCGGCACGGGAGATTCGGGGGGCGAGCAGCGGTGCGTGAACCGGCTCGTCGTGCAGCACCGCGCCCAGCGCCAGCAGCACGCCGGCGGTCCCGGTGGCCAGGTCCATCGACAGCCGCATCAGCATGCCGCCGGGGAACGCGGTGCCGCCGCCGTACGGCAGCGTGTGCCAGGTCAGGCTCCGCACCTGCGCGGCGAGCACCGGGTCGCGGTGCCGCTCGGGGGTACGGCCGGCCAGGTAGAGGATGGTTCCGGCACGTCCGGAGAACAGGCCCGGCAGCGCGTAGAGCGGAGAACGCGCGGCCATGGGAATGGTCTCGACGGCCTCGCGGAATTGCGGGTCAGCGTCGGCCTCGTCGGGCCGCACCGCCAGGTACGCGTCCAGCGCCAGACCGATCCCGACACTGCCCACGTCCAGATACGGCAGCGTCCGCCAGCCCTCGTCGACGTGCATGGCGCCCTTGTCGCGCACCACGCAGCGCCGCAGGTCCCGATGCAGCGCCTCGGCCGCGGAGTCCAGAAAACGTGTGTCGCCGACGGTGTCGAAGGCCCGCAGCAGCAGCATCGCCTGCCCGGAGTACCCACGGGTGAGGCCGGCGTGGAAGCCCTCGCGACCGGAGACAGCAGGCGCGGTGTCCGGGGCGGCGAGCCGCTCGGCGACGATCTCCGCCGCCCGCAGGCCGGCCGCGGAAAGCGAGGCATCGCCGGTGCGTTCGGCAAGATGCAGCAGGTTGAGCCCGATCCCCGACAAACCACCGGCGAGATCGGAGGGATAGGCCTCCCACTTGTCGCGAAGACAGGACTCGACGATGTCCAACGCCTCGCTGCGATAGCCGAGGTGGTCCAGCGCGAAGGCGGCGCCGTGCAGGCCCTCCCACAGCCCGGGCCGCGCACCGCTGCCCGGATCCTTGGCGTGCCGCACAAGCCAGTCCTCGTACTGCGGGAACCGCCCGGCGCCAGTCACGTCCAGCGCATACAACACGCCGGCCGCGCCATAAGCCAGCCCGAGCCCGCCGACAGAGAACTGCCTGATGTCGCCGGGGAACAAGCGGTCGTCACGCTCCGGCGTAGCGCTGGCCTCGATGGCCCGCACCAGCTCGTCGCGCATCGCAGGCCACTGCGAAGGCCCCGCCTCGATCCGCACCGGCACGTTCGGCGCGAGCGGCCGGGCCCGGTCCTCGACGCCGGTGATCACCGCCACCGCCTCAGCGAGGTCGTCAGCCGACACCGGGAAGTTCTCTGCGATGACTTCAGCGAACTCCCGGGCCTTGGGACGATGCAGCCACACCATGTTCGCCAGCGGCAGGAACAGCGCCAGCCGCAGGCACGCCAGCGCGTACCGGTCCCGGTCGACACCGGTGACCGTCGCCGGCGCGCTGAACCCGGGGTTGCCCAGCCCCGGCCGCGCCGTCGCGTCGGCTTCGCAGGACACTTCGAAGTCGAGCAGCGCGATGGTGTCGTCGTCGCGGACCAGGATGTTGAACATGTGCAGGTCGCCGTAGACGACGCCGCGCTCGTGGATGGCGTCCAGGGCCTCGCTGACCTGGCGGTGAATGTCCAGGGCCCAGTCGGCGTACCGCTGACGGTCCTCGTCCGTGGCGCCGGGGTCGGTCAGCGGATAGCGGACCCCCATCACCCGGCTGAGCGGAACGCCGTCCTTGACGTAGTCCATGACCAGGAACCGATGCTCGCCGACCCACAGCAGGTCACGCGCACGCGGCAAGCCCGGTATGCCCTCCAGCCGCCGCAGCATCGCGTACTCGTGCTCGACCCGCTGCACGGCGTCGGCCCCGCGAGCGTCCAGCCCGGAGTGCGGCCGTCCCTCCTTCAGCACGACCTCGTCGCCGGTCCGCGAATCACGGCCCACGTAGATCCCGCCGCCGTTGGAGAAATGCAGAACCTTCTCCACGGTGTACGGCATATCCGTGAGCTTCACGGCATTGCGCGCGGCCAGGTGCGGCGCCAGGAACTCCGGCAGTTCCACCCACGGCGGCGTCCGGAACACCGGCGTGCGCCGGTCCGGGACCAGGGTCCCGTCGGGAGCGGCCATCGCCGGCACCACCGACCCGTTCTCCGAGACGGTGTACCGGTTCGCGAAGGCGCCGTAGCGGACGTGCAGGGGGCCGGCGCCGCATCGCAGATCGCTGAGAATGTACGGGTTCGGCAGCCCGTCGAGGAGCTCGCCGAGCTCGGTGAGGATCCGCTCGCAGGCCGTGTCGTCCGCCGGGTAGATCGTGACGAACTTGCCCGAGTAGCCGCGCGGGGCGTACTTCGACACCCGCGCCAGCAGCGCCGCCGGCGAACGCAGGAACTTGAACGGTATGCCGCGGGGAACGCAGTACTCGAAGACTCTGTCGAGCACTTCCTCGGCACCGGTGACCGTGGCCGAGGCGTGGATCTTCCACCCCTGCCCCGGCAGCTCCAGCGGCACCGGCTCGACGACCGTCCAGTCGTCCTGCCCGCGCCGCCGCCAGCCCGCCGGCAGTTCCCGTTCCGCCGCGGCGAAGCCGT
This sequence comes from Catenulispora sp. GAS73, assembly GCF_041262085.1. NCBI lineage: Bacteria > Bacillati > Actinomycetota > Actinomycetes > Catenulisporales > Catenulisporaceae > Catenulispora > Catenulispora sp. GAS73. The sequence goes on along the minus strand of NZ_JBGCCM010000003.1, from coordinate 255,865 downwards.
GCGCGGCAGGCACGACGGCCCGAGCGGCATCGAAAAAATGCCGGTCGAGCATCGTGTACGCCTCGTAACGGTCATCCATGCGGCGGCCTCGTCTTCGAGTTCTGCGAACGTCTCGGTCGAAGACCACTTTGGTCACAGGGCAGCTGGCGTGAAAGTGCGTGGCGTCATGATTAGCCCATGCGAAGCGCATCGCCACGATATGACTTAGTAGTGACTTGTGCCCTGTTTTCATTCCGGAAACGCGGGGTATCCAGGCGGCCGCGCGGTGTAACCGGTGTCAGCACTCTCATTCGGCCTGCTCAACGCCGCGTCGGCCGGATACCGCCGGCCCAAGATCATTCGTAGGATGGTGCCGGCTGCGCGAAGTGCGCGACGGACAGAGCCGGGTCCTGGTGCTGCGCGGCGAGGCCGGCATCGGCAAGTCCGCGCTGCTGGACCACGTGGCGACGCAGGCCGCGCAGGACAGCCGGCTGCAGGTCGCGCGCGCCGCCGGGGCCGAGGCCGAGTCCGACTTCGCTTACTCCGGCCGGGTCCCGGAGATGATGCTGGTCGGGATGGCAGCTTGCTGAACGCCTTCCGAAGGTGTCACTCGACGGTCCTGGCACTGAGGAACAGCTCCGCGCGAATCTCAGCCGTTCCTGCTCCGTCAGCGCGACCGGCGTGCTACTGCCTGAAACCATCACGCCTGAGCGTCCTGAGATTCCTGAGCCTTCGGCCCGAGCAGCGACGCAGCAGCCTGCTCCGCCAGCCACGCGGCGCTGTCGGCCCAACTCCAGCCGAAGCCGCGCACGGTCTTCCACGCCGACTGTCCGAAGTAGAACCAGAGGACTTGTTCGGTGCGGGCCACGTCGGTCTCGACAGCTCCCAGTGAGACCAGGTGCTCGGCGATGACCCTCAGGCGCTCGCGGTAGCGCCTGACCGCCTGGTCGGCTGCCGCCGCCACGGCCGGGTCGGCGGTCGCGTTGTCGAGCAGGACCGTCATGATCGCGTCGTGGCGGCGGGTGATGGCGGCGGTGCTCTCGGCCGTGCGGCGCAGCACCTCCGCCGGGTCGGTCGTGTCGTGGACGGCGGCGAGCGCGGCCTGGACCTCTTCGTCCTCGGTGCCCTCGACGGCCAGCGCCTCCACGATCGCCGGCTTGCCGCCGACGCTGGTGTAGACGGTGTTCAGCGCGACTCCGGCGCGCTCGGCGATGCCGGCGACGGTGGTGCGCACGTAACCCCGCTCCACGAACAGGCTCTCCGCGGCTTTCAGGATCGCGGCGTGGGTCTCCCGTGCCGCCGCGGCCCGGACGGTCGAGGTGTAGGTGCGCTTGGCCATGTCCCCACTATGGCAGGCATCGGCTTTGGCCGCTTGTTACACATATTGAAAGTAGGGATATTACTGTCGAATGGGGAAGGCGGCGGGTGCCGCGACACCCGCCGCCATGGTCACAGCGTCGTCGTCAGAGCCCCAGATCAGCGGCCAGACAGGAGAACCGGACTCCAACGCCGTCGGGATCGTACGAATCCACCGCCTGGTTCGCCGGCAACGCGGGCGTCTCCTGGACCATGTCCTCAAAGGCGACGCGGTCGGGCAGCGCGCCGAAGCGGGCCTGCCGGACGTCCTGCGCGGCCTGGTGCTCAGGCTCATGCACGTCGCTCACAGGTGATCCGCATCGACAACAGCCTGCGCGAACGCAGTCGGCGCCTCCTGCGGAGCGTCGTGCCCGACGGCGCTGAACACGCGGTGGTCGTACTTACCGGTGAAGAACGCGCGGTAGGCGCTGCCGTCGGTCGAGGCCAGGAACGGGTCCAGCGCGGGGTCGACGGTGATCGTCGGCACGGCGATCTTCGGCTTGGCGGCCAGCAGCTGCTCGTACCGGTCGTAGCGGCGCTCGCCGTCCGCCAGCCCCAGGCGCCAGCGGTAGTTGTGGATCACGATCGCCGCGTAGTCCGGGTTGGTGAACGCCGCAGCGGTGCGCGCGAAGGTCGCGTCGTCGAAGTGCCACGTCGGCGACACGTCGTCCCACACCAGCCGGCACAGCGCGTCGCGGTCGGCCGGGGTCCGCATCGCGGTCTGCCCGCGGTCGGTGGCGAAGTAGTACTGGTACCACCAGACCTGCTCGGCCTTCGGCGGCAGCGGGTTCTTCTGCGCCGCCACGTTGGTGATCAGGTAGCCGCTGGTCGAGACCAGGGCCTTGACCCGCTCGGGCCACAGCGCCGCGAGGATGTCGGCGGTCCGCGAACCCCAGTCGAAGCCGGCCAGCACCGCCTTGTGGATGTGCAGCGCGTCCATCAGGGCGATGATGTCCAGCGCGATCGCCGACTGCTGCGCGTTGCGCATGGTGGACGGCGAGACGAACGTCGTCGAGCCGTGTCCGCGCAGGTAGGGCACGATCACCCGGTAGCCGGCGTCGGCCAGCAGCGGGGCCACGTCGACGAAGCTGTGGATGTCGTAGGGCCAGCCGTGCAGCAGGATCGCCACCGGCCCGTGCCTCGGGCCGAGTTCGGCGTAGCCGATGTCCAGCACCCCGGCCCGCACCTGCTTCAGGTCCGAGAACGTGGTGTGCGTACCCGGGGCGATCGTCGGGATCACCGGGACCTTGCGGCCGGCCGAGGCCGAGGCGCCGACACCGGAGCCGGAGCCGCTCGCGAAGGCGGCGGAGGCGCCACCGGCGGACACCGCCGTGGCCCCCACGCCGAGCCCGACCGCCTTGGTGAACGTTCTCCTGTTGATCATGTCTGGTCCTTCCTGGATGTCTTCTGGCATCTCCACTCTCTTCGGCACCACCGGCCCCGCACATCAGTCACATGACGCCGGCCGTCGCATTCAGTCATCCGACTGTTTCCCGCCGAGCCCCCCATGACGGACGCTGGAGGAGCCGCCGCGACACCAGCCGACGGCCGAACGTCGTGCGCAACCGGAAGGCCTGGCCGTGAATCGAATCCCCGTAGTCCTCATCCACGGTGTGTGGCTTCACATGTCGTCCTGGGAGGGCTGGACGAAACGGTTCGCCGCGCACGGCTACGACGTCCACGTGCCGAACCGGCCCGGCGAGGCCGACGCCGTGGCGCAGGCCCGCAGCCGCCCCGGACCGCTCGGCGGCTTCGGAATCGACGAACTCACCGCGCACTACGAGAAGGCGGTCCGCGCCCTGGACAGCCGACCGGTGGTGATCGGGCACTCGGTCGGCGGCCTCATCGCCCAGCAACTCCTCGACGCCGGCCTGGCCCGGGCCGCAGTGGCGATCGCGCCGCTGCCCGCGGCAGCCGGAGTCTCGGTATCGACCGACAGCAGCGGCGACCAGCGCCACGCACGCAGATGCGGACGGAACTGGCTCAGGATGTCCAGGTGATACGCGGCCACAGCCAGCCGCGAGACCTCCCACGGCTCCTGCCCCACGAGCTTCGCAGCAGCCTGTTCCACCACCTCCGCGCTCCCGGCGCCGTGCCGGACCACGTCACTCCAGGCGTCGCTGAACAGGCGCGAGTGCTCGCTCACCTGGCTGCCCAGATCGTCCAGCAGCGCATGCGTCCGTTCCCAGGCCGCGCGGTCACCGGCGTACTGGCTGATCGCCAGCAACAGGTTCACCAGCCGGGTCAAGACCTCGTCGTTCTCGCGCGACCCCGCATCACGCTGCCGCTCGATCGCCGACGCCACCTGCCGGTGCGTGGAAAGAACGTCGCCATCCTGATACAGCGCCTGATACGCCGAGGCCAGCACCGAGGCCGGGGAGTCGGTCGAACCCGGCGCCAGGCCGGACTGAACGAGCCCGTGCGCCTGTCCGAGGCGCGCGGCGTGCCCGGCGACGAACGCCGCGTCGGCCAGCCGCCGGGAACGGCCGGTGTGTTCCACGCTGAGCTCGGCGGCGCGGGTCAGCCAGGCCACGGCGGCCAAAGCGCCGCCGCGCCGGGTCGCCGACTCCGCGGCCGCCTCCAGGATGTCGGCGACCTCCTCGTCCGGGTCGACGGTCGCCGCCGCCAGGTGCGTCGCGCGGCGCTCCAACTGCTCGCGGTGGACGTGCGCTAGGGCTTTGTGCGCTGCGCGACGCTGGTTCGGAGTCGCCATCTGCACGACCGCCGAGCGCACCAGCGGATGACGGAACGCGTACTCACCGCCGACCAGGTCGATCTCCAGAAGCCCGGCGGCTACGGCCTCCTCGGCATCGCGCATGCGGTAGCGCGCGCCCGGCGCCGCACCGAGCCCGCCGATGCCACCCGCCGCGCCGGCCGCGCGGCCGAGCCGCGTCCCGGCGCCGTCCAGGGCTCCCATCAGCAGCTCCGCGCGCACAGCGTCGCTGAGCCCTGCGATGCGCGCGCCGTACAGCCGTTGCAGCCGTCGGGGCAGCGGCATGCCGTGCTCACCGATGAGGACGTCCAGCGCCGGATCGCCGGGCCGCCCGCCGAGGTGCGCGGGCAGCTCCAGCAGCGCCAGGGGGTTGCCGCGGGCCTGCTCCAGCACCATGAGCCGGACCCGCTTGCCCAGCACCGGGAACCGCTGGGTCAGCAGGTGCTCGGCGTCCTGGTCGCTCAACGCGGTGATCGGCAGCTCGGGCAACGCCGCGGTGTCGAAGCGCGAGGCGACGTCGGTCCGCACGCCGACCAGCAGCTTCACCGGGCTGCCGGCCAGGCGCCGGCCGACGAAGCCGCAGATGTCGGCGCTGGAGTCGTCGAGCCACTGGCCGTCGTCCAGGACCAGCAGCAGCGGCTGGCGCGCGGCGGCCAGGGACAGGAGGCTGAGAACGGCGATGCCGAGGGTCATGACCGACGGCGGCTCGCCCTCGGTGCGGCCGAAGACGGCGTCGAACACCGCCTGGTTGCCGTCGTCGAGCCCGGCCACGTCGGTGAGCAGCGGATGCAGGAACTGGTGCAGCCCGGCGTAGGGCAGCTCGGACTCCGCCTCGACGCCGGCCGCCCGGACGACCAGGTGCCCCTCCTGCTCGGCCAGGTCGGCGGCCAGGCCCAGCAGCGCGCTCTTGCCGACGCCGGTCTCGCCGCGAAGCACCAGCGCCTGGCCCGCGGTGGCCTTGACGAACGCCGCGAGCTCGGCCTGCTCGGCCTGCCGACCCACCATCGCCATGCCGATGGAATCCACTGGCCTCAGGCCTCGCGGTCGGCGGGCGAGCTGTAAACGACGTAGTCGCCCCGGCCGGGGCGGCGCGTGGTGACCTCCTGCAGGACGAAGACGTTGCCGTCCGGGTCCGTGAAGGAGGCGAAGGACCCGTACGACTGCCGCTCCGGGTGCGGGCCCGCGACCCGGTCGACGGTGCCGGCGTGGTGGAAGACGCCGCCGGCGTCGTGGAACACCTCGCTGACCTCGACGCCGTGCGCGACCAGCTCGGCGCGCGCCGCGACCACGTCGGCCACGACCAGGTGCACCCCGCGCTCGGACCCCGGCGCCGCCTCGGTGACCCCGCTGCCGATGATGAACGAGGCCGCCGACCCGGGCGGCGTCAGGTGCACGACCCGGAAGCCGCCGGGCCCGGAGTAGTCGACGTCCTCACGGAAGCCGATCTTGGTGTAGAAATCCTTGGCCCGGTCCACGTCGGAAACCGGGAGTACCACGACCTCCAGCTTGAAATCCACCATCGTCTTGTCCGCTCCCTCGCCCCAGCGGCATGCCGGTCGGCATCCGCCGACAACCATTCCGGGAGTACGGGCCGATCACCCCAGGGGTGAACCCTGGTGGGTACCCGGGCCAGGGGGTCCAGGGGGCCGGGGGCCAGGGTCGAGGGGTCCAGGAGGTCCAGGAGGTCCAGGGGGTCCAGGGGTGTCGGAGGTGGAGGACACCATGGTGCGGGATGCCGCGTGGCGCAGGGAAGCCCCGTGGCCGAGGAAAGGACTTGCGATGGCTGTCCGATACCAGCTGGTGATCGACTGTACCGACACCGACCGCCTGGCCCGCTTCTGGGCCGCGGCGCTCGGCTACGAACTCGCCCCGCCGCCGGCCGGGTTCGCTACCTGGAACGACTTCTACCGCGAACTCGGGGTGCCGGAGGAGGAACTGGTCGGCGGCGCGAACCGGATCAGCGATCCGCAGGGCGGCGGGCCCGCGATCTGGTTCCAGGTGGTCACCGAGCCGAAGACGGTGAAGAACCGGCTGCACCTCGACATCCATGCCAGCGGCGGGCGGTCGAACCCGATCGAGAAGCGGAAGCAGCTGGTCGACGCCGAGGCCGAGCGCCTGGTGGCTTTGGGCGCCAGGATCACCGTCGTCATGCAGCAGGACGGCCTGGACCACTACGCGGTCGGGATGAAGGACCCCGAGGGGAACGAGTTCGACATCAACTGATCGACCGGCGCTTCGTGTTCTGACGCTTCGCTGTCGAGGCGTCAGAACATCATCCGGCCCCACTACTTGACTATGCCTAGTAGTTGGCGCAGTCTAGTAGCTGTGACCACCAGCCATGACCCTCAGCTCCTCAAGGGCGTGCTGTCGATGGTGCTGCTCCACCTGCTGGCCGAGAAGGAGTCCTACGGCTACGAGGTGGCGCAGCGCCTGCAGGCGGCGGGCTTCGCCGACGTGCTCGAAGGCACGGTTTACCCGGCGCTCACGCGCCTGGAGCGGGAAGGACGCCTGGCCACCCGGCTGGTGCCCTCCCCCAGCGGCCCGGCCCGCAAGTACTACCGGCTCACTCCGGCCGGCCTCGACTCCCTGCACGCCGCGAGCGCCGCCTGGGCGCGGCACGTGGCCGGGGTCGAGGCCGTCCTGGCTCGTCCGCTTCCCGACTCGCCCGAGAAAGGCACCTGAGATGCCGCACAAGCTGACGCCGCTCGACCGGATCCGCATCGAACGCCTGGTCTGGACCCTCGACCAGCGCCTCTACGACCTCCCGCGCGCTTCGCGCATAGCCAAGCGCCGCGAAGTCCGCGCCAATCTCCTGGAAGCCGCGGCCGACCAGGGCACCGGCGAAGCCCTACGCCGCATCGGCAGCAGCGGCGCCCTGGCCCGCGAGTACCTCGGCGCCGAGTACGGCGACCGACCGCACCACTCCTGGGTAGCCGCCGCGTACTTCGTCGCCCTGGTGCCGCTGCTACTGAACTACGTCCTCAGCGAAGCCGCCAACGCCTACGGCAACGGCCTCGCCGCGGCGCACGGGACGGGCATCTTCACGTGGAGCGGCGTCAGCTACTTGCAAAGCCCGCTGACGTTCACCGTCGATCAGAGTGGCGTCTCGCACTCCGGCGGCGCGTGGACGCCGGCGGTGTACGTGGTCTGGCTGGCCGGGACCATCGCGTGCGGGCGCCTGTGGCGGCTGCTGCCCCGGCCGACGCGGGGACGGCAGACTGCGGCAGTCTGACGCGCCGTCTCAACCGTCTCTAGCGCTGCCTCCATCTAGGAACCCGAGCTCAGCGCCTTCACAGCGGCGGCAAGCGGCTCCCGGAAGTCCATCGAATACGACCGCCGCGTCCACTGCGCCATCCGCGTCCGCCGCGGCAGGACCGCGTGCATATCCTTCAGCATCAGGTCGATGTTGCCGATGGAGTGCGGGAGGATCACCGTGCCGCTCGCGTGCTTGCCACGGGTGCGCGCGGCACGTTCGGCCAGGTCGGCGCGTGCCTGGGCCTCGCGGACGGCCGGGGTCGGAAGGGTCAGGGCGCCGGCCAGGTGAGCGGCGGTCCAGATTGCGCCGACTTCCGCGCTCAGGGAGCTGACCAGCGAGGTGTTGTAGCCGACGAAGGTCAGATGCGGGACGCGGTGCGGCAGGACGTTGCGGAACAGTTCGAAGTCGCCGGCCTCGTTCCGCACGCTGAGCGACGGATCGAGGAACGGCACGCTCTGCTCGAAGCCGGTGGCGGCGACGATCAGGTCGGCGGGGAGCACGGTCCCGTCGTCCAGGACCGCCTGCGGGCCGTCGCCGCCGCGCAGCTCGGCGACGGAGCGGTCGCGGCGAACGGCGATCTTGCCGGCGCGCACCGCGTCGAAGAACCCTTCGGTGGCCAGGCTGGCGCTGCTGGACGCGATGTCGTCGAAGCGGCCGGGCGGGATCAGGCCGAGTGCGGCCAGACCCTGTTGCTTGACGGTCGCGCGGCTCAGGACCCGGAACAGCGGTGCGAAGCGCTGCGGTTTGGCGAACAGCACCTCGCCGAGGCGGGTGATCGCCACGTCCTCGAAGTGTTTGCCGAGCAGGACTTTCGGGCCCTTCCAGAGCAGCCGGCGCGGCACCACGGTGACCGACGCCGCGACCGTCGACAGCGCCGTCGCCGTGTCGCACGCCGACTTGCCGTAGCCGATCACCACCACGTGCCCGCCCCGGCCGTCGTCGAGCGTGAGCCGCTGGGACGGGGCCTTGACCACGCCGCCGGCCTCGGCGTGCGCCTCCCGCCCCGGCCAGTCGGGGATCGCCGGACGGGAGAACACGCCGTTGGCGACGACCAGGTGCGCGGCCTCGACGTGCTCCCCGGAGTCCAGGCTCAGGTCCCAGCCGTCGGCGGTGGGCTTGGCCAGAGCGACACCGGTGCCCAGGCGCAGCTTCGCGCCCAAGTCGAAGCGGTCCACGTAGCTGCGCAGATAGGAGTGCCACTGCTCGGCGCTGGGATAGTCCGGCCACGAGTCCGGCGCTGGATGGTCGGAGAACTCGTAGGTCATTCGCGTGTTCTGCGTGGTCAGGCCCGGATAGTGACGCGTGGGACTCCAGACGCCGCCGAACTCCGGCTCGGTGTCGAAGGTCGTGACGTCGTGCCCCACAGCCGTGAGCACCTTGGTGGCGGCCAGGCCGGCGATCCCGGCTCCGATGACGGCGATCTGCATGCGCCAGAGTGTCACAGAAGCCTGATCGTCTGACCAGACTGCGTGCGACCGTGCCGACCGTGCGCCCGAAGATTTTTTGCGCGAGCCTGTAGTAATACCGCGAACCCGTTCGTCATTCCCATGAGACGGGGCGAGAGCCGCCCGAACAGCTGTGAACGGAGCAGTCACATGAGGTACTTGATGCTGGTGTGCGTGGACCCCGGCATGCCGGACGAGGACATTCCCGGAACGCCCGACATCGAGGGCTGGGTGAAGGACAACGACAGCAACGGGACCCGCCTGATCGGCGAGCGGATCCGCCCCGACAGCGACAGCACGACCGTGCGGGTCCGCAACGGCGAGGTGCTGCTCACCGACGGCCCGTACGTCGAGACCAAGGACCTGATCGCCGGCTTCGACGTGCTGGAGTGCGCCGACCTGGACGAGGCCGTCGAGGTCGCCTCCCGGCACCCGATGGCCTGGCACGGCGTGATCGAGCTGCGCCCGTTCTGGTCGGACGGCGAATGATCATGGTGGCTACGGACTGACAAAGGAACGGATACCGACACCGACACCGACACCGACCACGAGGGACAGGCGGGCACGGCGATGACCGACAAGCCGGCGAGCGAGGTCGTCGCCGAGATCTACGCCGACGGGTGGAGCCGGATCGTGGCGACCATGATCCGGTTCACCGGCGGCGACTGGAACCTGGCCGAGGAGTGCGCGCAGGAGGCGTTCACGCAGGCCCTGCGCAGGTGGCCGGAGGAAGGAGTGCCGCGCCAGCCGCTGGCCTGGCTCACCACCGCCGCCCGCAACCGCGCGATCGACACCTTGCGGCGCGCCTCGACCGAGGCGGCGAAGCTGCGGCAGTGGGCCGCGCAGGAGGCCGAAGTGCAGCAGCCGTACACCCGCGACAGCGAGATCCCGGACGAGCGCCTGGAGCTCATGTTCACCTGCTGCCACCCGGCGCTGAACCTGGACGCGCAGGTCGCGCTGACGCTGCGTTCGCTGGCCGGGCTGAGCACCGCCGACATCGCGCGCGCCTTCCTGGTCAGCGAGCGCACGATGGGCCAGCGGATCTTCCGGGCCAAGCAGAAGGTGGCGCACGCCGTCATCCCGTTCCGGGTGCCGCCGGCGCATCTGCTGCCGGACCGGCTCCCGGCCGTGCTGCACGTCCTGTATCTGCTGTTCAACGAGAGCTACAGCGACCAGGAACACAAGGCTCGGCTGAGCGCGGAGGCGATCCGGCTGGCCCGCGTCCTGGCCTCGTTGATGCCGGACGAGCCCGAGGCCCAGGGCCTGCTCGCGCTGATGCTGCTGCAGGACGCGCGCCGCTCCGCACGGCTGGACGCCGACGGCGAGCTGGTCACGCTGGAGCACCAGGACCGGTCCCGGTGGGACCACGAGGGGATCGAGGAAGGCACCGCGATCCTGGAGCGTGCCCTGCGCCGCCGCCGCGCCGGGCCGTACCAGATCCAGGCGGCCGTCGCAGCCTGCCACGCCACCGCACCGTCGGTCGCCGAGACCGACTGGCCGCAGATCGTCGGGCTCTACGACCAGCTTCGGCAGGTGCTGCCCAGTCCTCTGGTCGAGCTGAACCGAGCGGTCGCCGTGGCGATGGCTCAGGGTCCTGAGGCGGCGCTGCCCGAGGTGGACGCGCTGGCCGAATCCGGCCACCTCGACGGCTACCACCTGCTGCACGCGACGCGCGCCGACCTGCTGCGCCGCCTGGGACGCGAGGAGGAGGCGCAGGCGAGCTTGCGGACGGCGCTGGAGCTGGCGCCGACCGACGCCGAGCGGCGGTTGTTGGAACGACGGCTGCTGGAGCAGCCTTCGCGTTGACGATGGCGCTGCCGCCGTTGTTGGATCGAAGTGTCATCAAGCAGCGCCGGTCGGTGGTGGAGCGCGCTGGTCGAACCCTGGACCAGAAGGGCCACCGCTCATGCACGACGCCACCACCCCGCATTCCCCTGCCCGGGCCGAGCAGCCTGACCAGGCACAGCCCACCTACGACCCGTCCGAATGGACCCCGCTGATCGAGCGCGCGTTCTTCGACCGTCTCGCCCGGCTTCACGACCGACTTCCCGACCGGCTTCACGGCCAGCTTCTCGGCCCGGTCGAGGACCGGGTCCGCGACCGGCTCACAGCCCGCATCGCCGATCTGGACCACCTGGTCGCGAACCCGATGGATGCCGCGAACGTGCGCTTCACCGCACTGGCGATCGCAGCGTTCGAAGTCCTGTCGCCGATGTGTGGAGCGGCCGAGGCCGCCGCGATCGTCGACGACTGTCTCAACAGAACCCTGCGTCAGCAGGTCATCAAGGGCACGGCCGCGATGCTCGACAACGTCCCGGATCCGTTTGCCGCGCTCGTCGAGGCGAGCAAGGAGCGCGAGCAGACGTACTTCGGTCCGTCGTTCACCTTCGAGCGTCCGGTCGACGACCAGCACACGTACGTCCTGGACATCAAGCGCTGTCTGTTCCACGAAGCGCTCGCCGCAGCCGGACACCCCGAGCTGCAGCCGATCCTGTGCCGCTTCGACCTGAACTGGGCCGACGCCATCGATCCCGACCGGCATCACCTGCGCTTCGTGCGGCCGGTGACGTTCGCGAGCGGGGACACCTGCCGCATGGTCTTCACCAGGCAGGAGCACCTGTCCGCACCTGAGGGGTGTCACTAGATACACCCCATAGACACCACGTAGGGCCATCGTGCGAGCGCATCGCGACCCGGAGACTTGAGTCATCGACTTGAGACGTCAATCCGGAGCAAGCCCTGATCTCGGGGGAAGAGAGTCATGATGCGTTCACACAACCTCTTTCGCAAGCACACCGCGTCGGCCGTCGCGGCGGGGGCGGCGGGTGCGCTGCTGCTGACCGTCGCGTCGGCCGGCGTGGCCGGCGCCGCGGAGTCCGGCCCCGGTGCCGCGGCGTTCGGCCGGTACCACCACGACCGCGGCCGGCTGCTGTCGGTCACGGAGGTCGCGGCACTGACCCCGGCGCAGGTGCAGGCGGCGGTCGTACCGTTCTTCGGGGACACCAAGCGGGTCCACTACGCGGTGACCGACTACCGGATCACCTACAGCACGATCGACCCGCAGGGCCGGCCGACCACCGCGAGCGGTCTGGTCGTGCTGCCGACCGGGGCCGGGAGCCACCTGAACGTGATCTCCTACGCCCACGGCACCAACCCGACGCGTGACGCCGTCGCGTCGGTCACCGCCGGCGGCGGCGACCGCGAGGCCGTCGAGCTGTTCGGCTCCGCCGGGTACGCGGCTCTCGCGCCGGACTACCTGGGGCTGGGCACCGGGCCGGGCGAGCACCCGTATATGAACCTGGCCTCGGAGGTCACGGCTTCGGAGGACATGCTCACCGCGAGCCGCAGCCTGGCCGACCGGCACGACGTACGGCTCGACCCACGCGTCATGGTCACCGGCTTCTCGCAGGGCGGCGCGGCGGCGATGGGTTTCGCGCACGCGATCCAGGACGGCCAGGCCGGCCGGTACTGGCGGCTCGGGGCGGTCGCGCCGATGAGCGGCCCCTACAATGTGCGCACCGCCGAGATCCCCGCCTTGCTGAGCAACTCGCTCAACCCGGAGAGTGAAGTCCTCTACATCTCGTTCTGGACCGTCTCGATGAACCGGCTCTACCACCTCTACGACAACCCGGCGGAGGTCTTCCAGCAACCGTACGCCTCGATCGTGGAAGGGCTCTACGACGGCGACCACAGCGAGGAGGACATCCTCTCGGCGCTGCCGAACAGCCCGACCGCGCTGCTTACGCCGCAGTACATCGCACGTCTCCAGCACCCGACCGGCGCGCTGCTGCACGCGATGAAGCAGAACGACGTGTCCTGCGACTGGCACCCGAACGTCCCGGCGCAAATCTACGCCGCCGACGGGGACGACGGCGTCGCGTTCGCCAACGCCCAGCAGTGCCAGGCGCAGCTGGCTGAGCACGGCGACAAGGTCAAGCTGGTGGACGTCGGCCATGTCGACCACAACACGTCCGCGGAGCTGGCCACGCCCCAGGTTCTGGCGTTCTTCACCGCGCAGGAGCACTGAAAACATCGGAAGCGCGTCGCGGGGTTCCACTCCTGAGCTGCGTGGAACCCCGCGACGTTCGTGCGCCGTGTCAGTGTCTCAGCGTCCTTCCAACCCCTTCACGTTGTCGCCGAACGTCCAGCCCAACGAGCCGTCCCAGTTGATCGACCAGGTCATCAGCCCCTTGATCTGCCCGCCGACGCTGTTCCACGCCTGCGACACCAGCGACGGCGTCATGTACCCGCCGCCGGCACCGGGCTGCGCGGGCAGGCCCGGGACCTGGTGGTCGTACGGGACCCTGATCGTCGTGCCCTGGATGGTGAGTCCGTTGTTCAGGCACTGGGTCTGGACCTGGAAGCCCTGGACCGTGGCCGCCTGGTAGGAGTCGCCGGAGCAGCCGTACATGCTGCCGTTGTAGTACTGCATGTTCAGCCACCACAGCCGGCCGTTGTCCATGTACTTCTTGATGATCGGCAGGTAGGAGCCCCAGATCGAGCCGTAGGTGACGCTGCCGCCGGTCACGTAGGCGGTCTCCGGGGCCATCGTCAGGCCGAAGTTCGAGGGCATCTGGGCCAGCACGCCGTCGATGATGCGTTCGAGGTTCTGCTGCGAGGTCGACAGGCTGTTGATGTTCCCGCTGTCCACCAGGCCGGTCTCGATGTCGATGTCGATACCGTCGAAGTTGTACTGCTTCAGTATCGGCACGATGGTCGAGACGAACTTGTCGGCCGCCGCGCTGGAGCTGAGGTCGACGCTGGCGGTGGCGCCGCCGATCGACATCAGGATGGTCGCGCCGGCCGCCTTCTCCGCGCAGTAGTCGGCGGGCGAACCGACCTTGACGTTGGTGTCCATGCCGTCCTGCCACTCGACGGTGCCGTCGGACAGGATGACCGGGAACGCGGCGTTGATGACGTTGTAGCCGTGCTGCTGGATGCGCGGGTCATTGATCGGGATCCAGCCCAGGCCCGGGTGCACGCCGTTGAGCGCACCGTCCCAGTTCTCCCAGTAGCCCTGGATCACCTTGCCGGCCGGACGCGATTTCACGGGGCAGGTACTGCCGCCGGGCGAGGAGGAGCTGCTGCTGGTCGGCGGGGTACTGGTGGGAGGTGTGCTCGTGGGCGGTGTACTCGTGGGCGGCGTGCTGGACGGGGTGGTCGGCGGCGTGCTCGACGTCGGGACGGTGGTCGGCGACGTGGAGGGGGTCGTCGGCGGCGGGCCGGCGGGGCCGGTCAGGGCGAGGTCGTCGGCGGTGTAGGCGGGTTCGGCGTACCAGCCGTGGATGTAGACCTGGACAGAGGTCTGCGACGCGCTGGTGGTGAACGACACCGACAGCTGCTGCCAGCTGGTCGCCGACGGCGTCCAGGTGGAGGTGCCGCTGGTCACACCGATGTAGACGTAGGAGCCTTCGACGTACCCCGAGAACGTGTACGCCGTGTTCGGCTGGACCGAGACGGTCTGCGTGCACTGCGCGGTGGCGGAGTTTGAGGGCGTGCCGGCAAGCGCGTGGCTTCCGGAGTGGACCGGGGACGAGACGACGGCGGCCGTTCCGGCGTCGCAGGTCCAACCGGTCAGGTTCCCGGTTTCGAACCCGGGGTTGGTGAGCAGGTTGCCGGACGCCGCCGCGGCTGCGGCTTGCGTGGACGGCGCGGCGGTGGCGCTCGTGGCGAAAGCCGCCGCGGCTCCGGCGAGGGCGAGCGCGCCGACTGCGGCGCCGGCGGAAGTGAGGAGCTGTCTCCGGCGAGAACTGAGATTCCTGAGCATCAAACGTCCTCCAGGCAGCACAAGATGGCGAGTTGGCGGATGCCGGCTGCTCCGGAGCTGCGGCTAGGACGCAGATTGGACTAGACCTGTCGGACTGTCAAGGAGTCTGGGTTGACCGGTTTCGGCGGGATCGCAGAATTCATCGCGAAAGGGGCGATGCGGTACCGCCGAGGTCGAGATCGCCGGTGATCGCCGGCGTGGCCGCGTCGGCGGGGAGCGCGGCCGTATGGTCGGGCGCTGCGACGGTCGTCGCGTCCCCGGCCCCGTCCGAGTTGGAACAGTTCGTCAGCCGATGCCTGGCTTCCGGTTCTCCCCCTGCCACTTGCTGAACCATTCAGTCTCTGCCGATCACCACGGCGCCGAGCCCACCCTGGCAGCGAAGTCGAACCCGATCACGGCCCCGAGAGCGATCGACCCCCGCGCTCGTGGCGGCCGGCTGAAAGGCACTCACCATGGTCAATACAGACCTCTGGCAATCGACGCCGGATGGAACCACCCCGTGGATCAGTACCCTGTCGCCGACGGACTGACCAGGCGCAAGCTGCTGCCAGGTCCGGCACCCTCGCGGCCTTCGCCGTGCCCGGCATCCGGCTGGCCGACAGCGCCTCGGCCACCACCGCAGTCACCGGCCCCGGCCCGTCTCCGTGATCGCCATCACCTAACCTGGGTGCTTCAGACTCGTGGCCCGAGGCGAGAGGCGGTGATGCGGGTGCTCGACGATGCGGCAGCCTTGGCCAGGCTGCTCAGGCTCCTGGAATCCGCCCGGCCCGCCGACGCCCGGGCGGTCGCGGCCACGCTGCCCGAGGCCGACCTCGCCGCGGCGGTCGAAGCCGCGCAGGGCCGGATCAGCCTGGCGATCCGCGAGTACATCCTCGACGAGGGCCCGTCCGCCGCGCTGATCGCGCTGTCCCGGCAAGCGGTTCTCAGCCGGGTCGAGGAGGCGGCCGATGTCGTGGACCGCGTTCTGTTGAGGTTCGATCCGGCGGCCGACGCGGCGCTTTTTGAGCCGATTCCTCCTTACCACCTGGTGCGCCGGGCCCGCGCAGCGATCCTCCGCGACCGTAAGGGGCCTGATGGCCGAGCCGTCATCCCGCCGTCGGTGAAGCAGTCCCTGCTCGACTCCGTCGCCGCCGCCTCGGCGCCCGACAAGGTTCTGCTGGCCGAGTTGGCCGGCGCCGACGATCCGGACCTGGTGCTGGCTGTGCTGCCGTACGCCGACCAGCTCGCCGCGAAGGACGCCGCGAGCGCCATCATCACCCTGGACGCGTACGGCCTGCGGGCCGAAGCGAAGCGGCATCGCGGGCTGTGGGCCGGCCGCGGCCGCGCTTTCAGCGTGCTCGGGCGCCGCCGTTTCACTGCCGTATCAACATTTTACCGCCACGACACCGTGTTCCGCCGCACCCCGAACTATCATTTCGTGGATCCAGTGTCCCTCGACGAATACCGCAGGCTCGTCGAGGAGTCCCAGAGCCCGAGCCACGCGGGCTACGCTCGGATGCGTGCCGTGGCCTGGGCGTCGTTGCGCGCCGGGACCGTGTCTCCGCTAGAGGTACTGGAGCACACGCGCCCGGCCGCCGCCGCCGTTTCGCTGGCCGTCTGCGAGGACGACGAGGACGTACGGCCCGGGGAACGCCGCGCCGCGGACGATATCCGGGCTCTGATAGCGCAGAGCGCCGTGGACCATCTCGGCGACGACGTGAGGCGCTGGGCGCACGCCGTCACCTGGGTGAAGGCCTACGGCGGCACGCTGCTGGAACTGCTCGCCGGCCCGGTCGCCGACCGCGACCGCAGATTCGCCGACGACCACGGCTCCCAGATCGTCGCCGACCTCGACGCGGGCAACGTACTGCTCGCGTTGGCACCGCGCGACATCGCGACCCGTGCGTTGGTCACCAAGAACATGAAGCGCACCATCAATGCCCTGGCTGCCGAGGTCCCGCTGTGCCGCGCGCTGGTGGAGCACATCGTCACGCGGGGCACGGTCCCCCAGCGCGAGGCCCTGGCCGCCAACGAGGCGACGCCCGACTCGGTGCTGGACCGGCTGCTGGAGAAGTCGAAGTTCACCGACATCACGTTCGCCATCATGGATCGTGACGAGGTCGGCCCGGAGGTTCTGTCGCGTGCGCTCGCCGCGGCACCGCGCGGGCGCAAGCTGCGCGAGTGGATGATCGAGTGCGCGAGCTACAACATCCGGGAAGTCCTCGTCGCGCTCCGCAGCATGGCGGACGATCCCGCGTGGCTGCTCAGCCTGCTGCGTGTCATCATCGACGAGTTCGACGCACCGGAGGAGATCGCCGCCTACGCCCTGCTCGCCGACATCGCCGGCCCGGAGGCGGTGTGGGCGCTCGACCTGGACCGCTCCGGAAACCTCGACGACATGGAGCCGTACATCCGCGAGTCCATGGCCACCGGCGACGCGGAGCCCATCTACGCGGCGGCGCGCGCCATGCCGGTCCGGGAGGACGAGGCGCCAGAGCCCGCAACCACCAAGTGGCCACGCACCGACGACACACTGGACCACCCGCTGAACCGGCCGCTGGAGAACCTGGTCCGGAGCCGCCTCGACGGACACGTCGAGCGCTGGCTGGAACTGGCCGGCCGGCTCGCGGCGCGGCCGGAGGCGTCGGACGCGGAGCTGATCGGCGAGTTCGCTCCGACATCCGACGCCAGCGGAATCCAGTCAGCTCACAGCGCCGGGTAACCAGGGAACGTGCACGGCGGCACGCTCCCGCTGCCGGAAATCCCGGTCACCGTGACTCGATGTTCCGCACGCCGCTGTTGGTCTCGCTGCCGATCGAGATGCCGTGCGTGCCCCAGAAGTAGTCGTCACGGATCGTCATTCGACGCGGCCGCCAGCACGACGGCCGGCCCCAGGGACAAGATCCCGATGGTGAGCGCTGGTCACGGCCATGCGGCCGCCGACGTATCGGCGGTCTGGGTCGTCGTGGGTCAGTGCCGGGTTCTCGGCGAGGATCTGTTCGGCGAAGACCTCGGCGTCGTCCTCCGGCCGGTAGCCGAGGGCGCGCGCCGGCCCCAGGTCCCACCACGCACGCGTGTTCGCGGAGATGCCGTAGAGCACCGCGTATCCGAACGACGGCGCGCGCAGCAACGCATCCACGAGCCGTACCGAATCGCCCGGGCTCAGCCACGTGCCCAAGCCGCGCTCCCCCGGCGGCCGGTCGAAGCAGCTCCCGATGCGTACGGCTGCCACGTCCATGCCGTAGCGATCCGCGTAGAACGAGCCCAGCGCCTCGCCGAAGGCTTTCGTGACGCCGTAGAGCGAATCAGGACACGCTCTCGCCGAGGCCGTCAGCAGCGATCCGCTTTCGTGGAAGCCCACCGCGTGGTTGCTGCTGGCGTAGATCACGCGTCGCACACCGGCCAGCCGCGCTGCTTCGAAAACCCGATACGTCCCGTCGATGTTCGCCGGTAGCAGGTCGGCGAACGGAGCCTCAGTCGGGATGCCGGCCAGGTGCACGACCGTCTCGACGCCGGCCATGGCCTCCTCCACCGCCTCGGGGTCGAGGATGTCGCCGATCACCCACGGCAGGCCGTCGGGCTCGGGTTCAGTCGGTTCGGCCAGGTCCAGGCACCGCACCCGCCAGCCCAGCGGCGGCAGGCCGGACCGCAGGTAGCCGCCGATCCGGCCGGCCGCGCCCGTCACCAGGACCGACGAGGTCACTGCGGGACTCCGTCGAGAACGCCTTTAGCGGTAACACTTATTCGGAGCGGGATGCGGGGGCGTTGGATGGAGCGCACGATTCGGTCGGCTGCGTGGTCGGCTGCTTCGTCGGCGTCGCGCGGCGGGCACGAGGCGCCGAGGCTGCTCGGGCTGCTCGTCGCAGCGAACCTGTGCTGGTTCATGTCAGGCCTCTTTCGTCTCTAGTCCGCGGACCTCGCGACCAGCTGCGTCGGGTTCACGAAGCGCAGCGCGATGAGCAGCAGGACCGCCATGGAGCCGGTGTAGACGACGGCCATGGCGTCGATGGACTGCGTGGAGCGGATGCCGGCGGAGTTCACGGCCGAGAACAGTGTCACGACCAGCGTCTGGCTGCTCGGTCCGGAGGTGAGGAAGGTCAGCTCGAACATGCCGAACGTCCGCACCAGCACCAGGATCCCGGCGGCCAGCATGCCGGGTACCAGCAGCGGGCCCAGGATGCGGCCGAGCACGGTCGGCGTCCCGGCCCCGCACACCCGCGCCGCCGCCTCGATGCGCGGGTCGATCTGCTCGATGAACGGTGTCATGGTGAACACCACGAACGGGATCGAGGGCACCAGGTTGGCCAGGACCACGCCGGTCAGCGTCCCGGCCAGGTGGACCTTGTAGAGCATGGTGGCCAGCGGGATGCCGTAGGCGATCGGCGGCACCAGGATCGGCAGCACGAACAGCAACGTGAGCGCGCGCTTGCCCGGGAAGTCGCGGCGCGCCAGCGCGTAGGCGGCGGGGACGCCGAGCGCCAGCGAGATCGCGACGACCAGCAGCGTCACCTCCAGCGTGACGCCCAGGACCCGGCCGAGGCTGAACTCACGCCAGGCGTCGGAGTACCAGTGGCCGGTCCAACCGCCGGGGAGCCAGGAGTCGAACCAGCGGGTGCCGAAGGAGTCCAGGAGGACCGTGGTGATCACGCCGGCCAGGTTCAGCAGGAAGAAGGCCAGGACGCCCCAGGTGATCCAGGTTCCGGGACGCAGCGCCAGGCGGCGCCGATCCGGGGCCGGCGCGGAGGCGTCCAACGCGTCGGACATCGTCGCGCTCGAAGTGCTCATCCCTTGCCTCCCGTCGCGCCCCGGTACATCCGGGACCGGGCCGCGGCCAGCGCGCCGATCACCGCCAGCATCAGGAGCGTCATGATCATGGCGTCGGCGCAGCCCTGCGCGTAGTCGAAGCGTTCCAACGCGGCTTCGTAGGCCTCGATGGAGATGACGTGCGTGTGGCCGTCGGGGTCCCCGACCATGAGCGCGGACGGGAACACCGCGAAGGCCATGACGAACGTCAGGCTGAAGGTGGTCAGCAGACCGGGCAGCAGCAGCGGCAGCGTGACGTAGCGGAAGCGCTGCCACCACCCGGCGCCGAGCGTGGCCGCGGCCTTCTCCAGGCTCGGATGGATACCGGAGAGGTAGGAGTGGGTCAGCAGGTAGGCGAACGGGAACCCACTGATGATCAGCGACAACAGCACGCCGGTGTAGTTCATGGTCAGGCGCATCGGCGACGCCGCCAGCCCCAGCAGGTGCAGCGTGCGATTGAACCACCCGGCGGGCCCGAAGAACTCCAGGATGCCCTCGGCGGTCAGCACCGTCCCGAGCGTGATCGGCACAACCAGCACCGCGAGCATGACGCGCTTCCCCCGAAAGTCACGCCGCATCCGGTAGGAGATGGGAACGGAAGCGCCGACGTTGATGACGGAGGCCGGAACGGCCAGCGAGAACGTCGCCCAGATCGACTTCCGCGAGAACGG
The DNA here is from genome assembly GCF_041262085.1 of Catenulispora sp. GAS73. Classification (NCBI taxonomy): domain Bacteria; kingdom Bacillati; phylum Actinomycetota; class Actinomycetes; order Catenulisporales; family Catenulisporaceae; genus Catenulispora; species Catenulispora sp. GAS73. The sequence goes on along the minus strand of NZ_JBGCCM010000003.1, from coordinate 235,896 downwards.
ATCGCTGAAGAACTTGTGGTAGGCGCCCAACACGCCGCCCTGCGTGGGCTGGAACGAGAGCTGAAGGCCGTACAGGAACGGATAGCAGAACAGCGCGAGCAGCGCGAGGGCGCCGGGCAGGACGAGCAGCAGCGTGCGGTCGACGCCGCGCTCGGCCAGGCGGTGCCGCAGCGCGGGGCGGCGGGCCGGGCCAGGAGGCGCGGCGGCGGGCGCGGTGGTGGCGGTCATGAGGCCTCAGCTCCCGCGACTAGGCGGTGACGCAGGGCTGGCCAGCGGACCGGGCCCCGAGGCGCGGCGGCGGGCACAACGACGGCAGTCATGCGGCATCAGCCCCCGCGACCAGGCGGTGCCGCAGCGCGGAGCGACGCGCCGGACCTGGAGGCGCGGCGGCGGGCACAGCGGCGGCGGTCATGCGGCATCAGGTGCCGCGACCAGGCGGTAACACAGGGCTGGCCAGCGAGCCGGGCCCCGAGGCACGGCGGCGGGCCCAATGGCGGCGGTCATGAGGCATCAGCTCCCGAGTCCCCTTGCACCGCAACGGTTGTAGCGCCTGTATCTACCTCCGGTGCCAACGCGGCCTCCGCCGCCGCGCCCCGAAACACGAGCGCCCGCTCGGCCGCCACCGCGACGCGCAGCCGGTCGCCGGGGCGGACCGGCTCGTGAGCCTTCAGATGCAGGCGCCTGCCCTCGGCCGTCGCCGCCTCCACGTGCAGCACGCGGCCGTGGTACTCGACAATCTCCGCCGTCGCCTCGCCGATGCCGGTCTCCCCCTCGGCGGCGATGTGCAGGTCCTCCGGCCGGATCGCGACCAGCGCCTGGTCGCCGGCGGCCGGCGGTTCAGCGGCCGGGGTGCCGACTATGCGCAAGCCGTCGCCCTCGGCCAGCGCCGTCGTGGCGTCGGCCGAGGTCACCGTCATCGGCAGCAGGTTGCGGTAGCCCATGAAGGCCGCGACGTGCGGGTCCGCCGGGTGTTCGTAGAGCTCGGCGGGGGTGCCGATCTGGCTCACGCGACCGTCGTGCAGCACCACCAGCCGGTCGGCCATCGACAGCGCCTCCTCCTGGTCGTGCGTGACGTACACCGTCGTCAGCCCGAAGTCCTGGTGGATGCGGCGGATCTCGCCGCGCATCGCCAGCCGCAGCGCGGCGTCCAGGTTCGACAGCGGCTCGTCCATCAGCACCAGCGCCGGCTCGGTCACGATTGCCCGCGCGATCGCGACCCGCTGCTGCTGCCCGCCGGACAGCTGCGCCGGGTGCTTCGCGGCGTGCTCGGTCAGGCGGACCAGTCGCAGCACTTCGGCGACGCGGCGTTCGATCTCGGCTTTGCCGACCCCGCGCATCTTCAGGCCGAAGGCGACGTTCGCGCGGACCGTCAGGTGCGGGAACAGCGCGTAGTTCTGGAACACCATCCCGAAGCCGCGCTTCTCCGGAGGCAGCGTGTCCACGCGCCGGCCGTCCAGCTCGATCTCTCCGGAGGTCAGCGGCAGCAGCCCGGCCAGGCAGTTCAGCGCCGTGGTCTTGCCGCAGCCGGACGGCCCGAGCAGCGCGATGAACTCCCCGCCGGCGATGTCCAGGTCCAGCGGGTGCAGCGCGGTGTGCGCGCCGTAGGCCCGGCTGACGCCCCGCAGGCTCAGCCGGCCGAGCTGGGAGTCGGGCCGCTGCCCGGCAGGCGGGGACGAAGACGGCAGGGAGGACGTCACACCAGTCATCGTCACTTCGCCGCGCCGATCTTCTTATCCCACAAGTCGAACGCCGTGACCTGCGCCTGAGCCGGCAGCGAGTTCCGAATCGGCCCGGAGGACGTCCACGCGTCGAAGTCCGGATCCCCGTACTTCTGCACCACCTGCTGCGAAGCCGCCGGCGCCTGCGCGAGCGTCACCCCCTTCACCGCGGGCCCGGGATAGAAGTACCCCTTGTCGTACGTCGCAGCCTGCTGATCCGGAGTCAGCGCGAACGCCAGCAACCGCAGCACCGCCGTCAGATGATCGGCCGGAATCCCCTTAGGAATCACGCCGTACTGCGCATCGCTGACCCACGTCAGATTGTCGAACTTCGCCACCTTCACCCCGGCCGGAACCGTCCCCGTAGCCCGCGGGTTGATGTACCAGCCGGCCGTCGAGGCGATCATCCAGACGGTCCCCTGCGCGATCCCGGTCATCGTCGCAGAGGTCTTCGTCGGGTAGCTCTGCACGTACTTGCCCAACTGCGCCAGGTAGTCCCAGGTCTTGGCCCAGCCGTTGGTCGGATCGCTCGGGTCCGAATCCCCCAGCAGGTAAGGCAGCCCCATCAGGAACGTCCGCCCCGGACCGGAGTTGCGAGGCTGCGCGTACTGGAACTTGCCAGGGTTCGCCTGCGCCCACGCCAGCAACGCGTCCGGCGTCGTCGGCGGCGTCGCCACCTTCGCCGGGTCGTACTCCAGCAGCGGCCCGGACGGGGTGACCACCAGTTCGATCCCCTGGTCCTGCGCGAGCGCCGCCATCGACGCCGCAGCGGGCTGATAGTTCGCCATCAGCCCCGGAAAGAACGTGTCGTAGTACGGCTTGAGCTCGTACCACAGCTGCTTCTCGATCCCGGCGGCCAGCCCGTCGGTCCCGGTCAGCACCAGGTCGATCTGCACGTTCCCGCCCTGCTGCTGCGCCTGCACCTTCGGCGCGAGCTCCGGCGCGGTGCCGGTGCTGGTGGTGATCCCGGAGACGATCTCAGGGTGCTGCGCCTTGAACGCGTTCAGGATCGGCTGCGTCAGCTGCAGGTTCCCGGCCACGTCCAGAACGTTCAACGCCACCGGCTTGGACGGCACGGTCGCCAGCGTGCTCGGCGGCGCGGCCTTGGGAGAGCTCGACGATCCCGGCGCGCCGCACGCGGACACCAGCGGCGCGGCGGCGGCACCGGCGGCGAGCGAGCCGAGCAGGGTGCGGCGGGACATGGACGATTTTGTGCGCACGGACATAGGGGTGTCCTTCGCTGAGTGAGTGTGAGAAGCCGACGCCGCAGTGGTGCGACAGGGGCCTGATGCGGGACCGGCGGACGGATTCGGGCCCGGCGGTGGCCGTGAACTGGCAAGCGTCTTACGTCGTCTTACGTATTGCGGATGCGCTGTGCGGGTGGTGCAGGTGCGGTACGGATGTTTCTCAATACGGCTGTGCTCAGTGCGGGTCCGGCGCCGGATTCACCCCGGGCCGGGCGAGAAAGTCGAAATCGCAGCCCTGATCGGCCTGCGTGATGTGCTCCGCGTACAGCGCGCCGTAACCGCGCTCGAACCGCGGAGCCGGTGGCTGCCATGCCTCGCGCCGCCGCGCCAACTCGGCGTCGTCGACCTCCAGGCGCAGCGTGCGCCCCGGAACGTCCAGCGTGATCGTGTCGCCGCTGCGCACCAGCGCCAACGGCCCGCCGGCATGCGACTCCGGGGCGACGTGCAGCACGCAGGTGCCGTAGCTGGTGCCGCTCATCCGCGCGTCGGAGATCCGGACCATGTCCGTGACGCCTTGCTTGAGCAGGTACGCAGGGATGGGAAGCATCCCGTACTCCGGCATCCCGGGCCCGCCGAGCGGACCGGCGCCGCGCAGCACGAGCACCGTGTCCTCGGTGATCCCCAGCGCCGGATCGTCGATGCGGGCCTGCAAGTCGGCGTAGGAGTCGAAGACGACCGCCGGCCCGCTGTGCGTGAGCAGCCGTGGCTCGGCGGCCAGGTGCTTGATCACCGCGCCGTCGGGAGCCAGGTTGCCGCGCAGGACCGCGACGCCGCCGTGCTCGGCCACCGGATTCGCCGGCGTACGGATCACCTCGGGGTCGTAGGTCTGACTGTCGGCGTAATACTGGCCGAAGGGGACGCCGGCGATCGTCGGCCGGTCCGGGTGCAGCACTCCGGGAACCTCGGCGAGCTGGCGCAACAAGGCCCTGAGACCGCCGGCATAGTAGAAGTCTTCCATCAGGAACCTGCCGACCGGCCGGATGTCGGCCAGGACCGGGACGCGTTCCCCGATCGTGTCGAAATCGTCCAGGCGCAGCTCGACGCCGAGCCGTCCGGCCATCGCGATCAGGTGAATCAGGGCATTGGTCGAGCCGCTGAGCGTGAGCACCGTGGCCGCCGCGTCCTCGAATGCCTCGCGCGTCATCACCTGCTGCGGAGTGACGCCCTCCAGGGCGATCGCGACCGCGCGCATCCCGGAGGCCGCGGCCATCCGATGATGCGCGGAGTCGACGGCAGGGATCGACGACGCCCCGGGCAAGGCCATGCCGAGGGCTTCGGCGCACGCGGTCATCGTCGAGGCCGTGCCCATCGTCATGCAGTGCCCCGGCGAGCGGGCCAGGCCGCACTCGACCTCGGCCATCTCGCACTCCCCGACGCGTCCGGCGCGGTATTCGTCGAAGTAGGCGAACAGGTCGGTCCCGCTGCCGAGCGTCTTGCCCCGATGGTGGCCGCGCAGCATCGGCCCGGCCGGCACGAACAGCGCCGGAAGCCCGGCGCTCGCGGCACCCATGAGCAGCGCCGGCGTGGTCTTGTCGCAGCCTCCCATCAGCACCGCGCCGTCCACCGGATAGGAGCGCAGCAGCTCCTCGGTCTCCATCGCGAGCAGATTGCGGTAAAGCATCGGCGTGGGCTTCTGAAACGTCTCGGAGAGCGTGGAAACCGGGAATTCCAAAGGGAATCCGCCGGCCTGCCACACTCCGCGCTTGACCTGTTCGGCACGCTCGCGCAGGTGCATGTGGCAGGGATTGATGTCAGACCACGTATTCAGGATCGCGATGACCGGCTTGCCGAGGTGTTCCTCGGGCAGGTAGCCGAGCTGCCGCATCCGCGAGCGATGGCTGAAGGCGCGCAGATAACCGCCGGTCGCACCCTCGCCGAACCAGGCCGCGCTGCGCAGCCGGGTCGACCTGCCCTGATTCGTCGTCGACGTGTCCTGATTCTCCGCCTCACCGGTCACAGCCAACCCCCGCTCCGCCACTGCTCCAGCACGACGGCGATCCGGTCTCGAAGCGGCTGCGGCAGCACCCGGGACGGCGGGCGCACGTCGCGGCCGACGAAGCCGAGCTGCGCCAACGCCTCCTTCACCACGCTGACGTTGTCGGCGCTGGCGTCGGCCGCGCGCAGCTCCTCGAACTCGCGGACCGTCTCCCACAACAGCATCGACTTGGCGAAGTCGCCGCCGCGCAGCGCGTCCAGCATCGCCGCCGACAGCCGGGGCGCGACGTTCACCAGGCCGGAGGTGAAGCCGGTCGCACCGACGGCCCAGTACCCGGGAGCGGACAGTTCGGCCAGGCCGGCGATCCACGCGAAAGTGTCGAGCCCAGCGTCTCGCGCCACCGAGGCGAAGCGGACCGGATCCGGGACCGCGTACTTGACGGCGATCACGTTCGGACTGTGCTCGGCCAGCGCGGCGATGTGCTCCCCGGCCACGCGCTCGTCGCGGATGTAGAGGATGACGCCGAGGTCGGGCACGGTGTCGGCGATGACGCGGTGGTACTCGATCCAGCCCTCGGCCGAGCGGTAGGGGTGCACCGGCTGGTGGATCATCAGGGCACTGGCACCGGCGCGCGCCGCGTGCTCGGCGGCGTCCACCGCGCACGCGATGTCGAGGCCGACCCCCGCGACGACCTCGGCTTGGCCTTCCACGGCCCGGACCGTGGACTCCACGGCCTGCTTCTTCTCCGATTCGCTGAGCGTGTAGAACTCGCCGGTGTTGCCGTTGGGCGTCACGGCCTGCACGCCGTGCTCGACCAGGCGGCGGAGCAGCGCGGCGTGGCCGTCCCAGTCGACGTCGCCGGCGGGGGTGAAGGGAGTAGCCGGGATCGCCACCACCGTGGCCAGGCGGTCCCGCAGGTGGGCCAGGGGCGGCGGTGTCGCGTGGTCCGGTGCGGCGGTCATGGATGTCGGCTCCGTTTCGTACGCTTCCGCGGGGTCCGTCAGATCTCATATATGAGATGCTTGGGGAGCTTAGGGCGAGCGACCGGGCGCGTCAACACTCGTCGGCGGTGAAACTTCCAGATGCCGAAGCCCTCGCACCGCTCGGGAACCATCGCCATGACAAGGGGATTCGTCCCCGCGCCGCGGCCGGTGTCGCAGGTCTCGGTTGCCGCGCCGATATACGTGCCCTGTAGTGAACTCCACAGGCCACGGACCACGCAGACAGGAGTCGCCATGCGGCCGATCAGACTTCGAAGATTGTCGATACGGCACATGGCCGCAGCCTTGGTCTTGATCCTCGCCGGGGCGGTCGCGCAGCCGGCGACCGCGGCCAATACCAAACTGGCGGCACCGGCAGCCGGCACCGGTTACTGGCACACCAGCGGTCGCGACATCCTGGACTCCGCCAACCAGCCGGTCCGCATCGCCGGCGTCAACTGGTTCGGCTTCGAGACCAGCAACGACGTCGTCCACGGACTCTGGTCGCGCGACTACAAGTCGATGATGGACCAGATGAAGTCGTTGGGATACAACACGATCCGGCTGCCGTACAGCGATGACATCTTCAAGCCGGGCACCATGCCGAACAGCATCAACTTCTACCAGATGAACACCGATCTGCAGGGCCTGAATTCGCTTCAGGTCATGGACAAGATCGTGGCCTACGCGGGCTCCATCGGGCTGAAGGTGATCCTGGACCGGCACCGGCCGGACGCCGGCGGGCAGTCGGCGCTGTGGTACACCGCATCGGTGCCGGAGTCGACGTGGATCAGTGACCTGACAGCGATCGCCACGCGCTACCAGGGCAACCCGACGGTGGTCGGCATCGACCTGCACAACGAGCCGCACGACCCCGCGTGCTGGGGCTGCGGCGACGTCACGGTCGACTGGCGCCTGGCCGCCGAGCGCGCCGGCAACGCTGTGCTGGCGGTGAACCCGCACCTGCTGATCTTCGTCGAGGGCGTGCAGACCTACAACGGCAGCTCCTACTGGTGGGGCGGCAACCTGCAGGGCGCCGGCACCTATCCGGTGCAGCTGAACGTCGCGAACCAGCTCGTCTACTCGGCGCACGACTACGCGACCAGCGTCGCCAGCCAGCCGTGGTTCACCGACCCGTCGTTCCCGTCCAACATGCCGGGCATCTGGGACAAGAACTGGGGCTACCTGTTCGAGTCGAACACCGCGCCGGTGTGGGTCGGCGAGTTCGGCACCACGCTGGCCGCGACCACCGACCAGACGTGGCTCAAGGCCCTGGTCACCTACCTGCGTCCCACCGCCGCCTACGGCGCTGACGCCTACCAGTGGACGTTCTGGTCCTGGAACCCCGACTCCGGCGACACCGGCGGCATCCTGAACGACGACTGGACCACGGTGAACACCGCCAAGGACGCCTACCTGGCCACGATCAAGGCGCCCGGCTTCGCCGGCGGGGGCGGGGGCGGAGGCGACACCACGCCGCCGACGGCTCCGATCAACCTGGCGGCGACGGTGACGACATCCACCTCGGCGACGCTGTCTTGGACGGCCTCTACGGACAACGTCGGGGTCACCGGCTACGACGTCTACCGTGGTGGCACGCTCGTCGGCACGACGGCTGGGACCGGCACGACGTACACCGACACCGGCCTGAGCCCCTCGACCGCTTACACGTACACCGTCAAGGCGTTCGACGCGGCCGGGAACGTATCGCAGGCTTCGAACTCGGTGACCGCGACGACTCAGGGCACTGGCACCAACGCCGGCTGCACCGCCGCCTATGCGGTGTCGAATCAGTGGAACAACGGCTTCACCGCGACCGTCACTATCACGAACACCGGAACCGCGGCGACGCATAGCTGGCAGGTCGGCTGGACGTGGCCGAGCAGCCAGCAGGTCAGCAACGCTTGGAACGCGACCGAGTCGCACAGCGGTCAGAAGGAGACGTTCGCCGCAGTGAGCTCTGACGCGGTCGTCGCGCCGGGAGCCACCACGTCGTTCGGCTTCCAGGCGAGCTACAACGGGACCAACCCCGCTCCGACTCCGGTCTGCACCGCGAGCTGAACGACGGTTGTGGTCACGGCGCTTCACGCGGTTCGGGGTTGGCGAGGTCGAACAGCGACAGTCTCGACACGTGCCCCAGTGGGTCCACGCGCCAGTCCGCGTCGAACGTGCCGCTGCGCAGATCGCCGGTGATGACCAGCTTGTGTGGTGACTGGACGAACTGGAGGTCTACGCGGACTGTGTCTGCGTCGGTCTGGACGGCGCGCGCTGACAGATGTCCGGTCGGCGGCGGCCAGGAGCCGGTGAGCAAGGGCAGGGTCGTGAGGGTGCCGTCCTCCTCCTGGAGGGTCAGCTTCTGCGCCGTGAGGCTGACCTTCCGGAGCCGCTCGACGGCTGTGTGGGCCACGGTGAACTCGCTGTCCGGGACCTCTTCTCCGTCAGGGAAGGGGAACTGGAGGCCGGTCAGCCGGTGCTTCAGGGCCGCGTCGGCCTCCGCCGAGCCTTCGCGGTCGAAGGCGGGGAGCAGGTGGGTCCAGGCTGCGTCGAGGATGAGGTGCATGGGGACGGCTTCGGTGGTCATGGCCAGGACGACGTCGTGTTCGGGGAGGACGACGCAGAGTTGGCCGAACGCGCCGTCGCCGCGGTATCCGTGCCGGGACATCCAGAACTGGAAGCCGTAGCCCTGGGACCAGTCCGAGTCGGAGTCGGAGCCCGAACCGTTGTCGCCGCTGTTGTCCACCTGCACTCGCGTGGCTTCGGCGACCCACTCCGGGGCCAGCAGTTGTCGTCCGTCCCAGACTCCGCCTTGGAGGTAGAGCTGGCCGAGGCGTGCGACGGCGTCGGTGGTGACGTGCAGACCGGAGAAGGCGAGGTCGCGTCCGGCCGCCGGGTGCCGGCCCCAGAACGCCTCGCCGATGCCGAGGGGCTCGAAGAGCCGGGGCCGCAGGTACTCGATGAGCGACTGCCCTGACTGGCGCTGGATGATCGCGCCGAGGGCGTAGGTGGTGGACTGGCTGTAGGCGAAGGTGACGCCGGGGGTGCCGTCCGGAGGGTCGAGCAGGAAGCCGCGCACCGGTTCCTCCCGGTCCGTGGCCAGTGCGCGGTCCCACTGCTCGGAGCTGTGGCCGGCGGACATGGAGGCGACGTGGCGGACCAGGATCGAGCGGCTGCGGGGGTCGGTGATGTCGGCGTCCAGCTCCGGGAAATAGGAGATGACCGGGGCGTCGAGGTCCAGAAGCCCTTCTGCCCACGCAAATCCGGCGGCGGTACCGGTGAAGCTCTTGCTCAGCGAGTAGAGCTGCTGGACGCCGTCCGGGTGGTAGGGGGCCCACCAGCCTTCTGCGATGACGTGGCCATGACGCAGCAGCATGATGCTGTGCGGTTCGATGCCGGAGACGCCCTCGATCGCGTCGAGGAAGGCGATGACGCCTCGGGCGTCGGTGGCTTGCGCGGAGGGGGCTGAGCGGGGCAGGGCGGTCAACTGGGCCTCCGGTGAGCGATCGCTGTGAGGCTTTGAGGCTACCGGAATTCGCTGAAACGCTTCAGCGGCGGCGATCGTGATCGGCGCGCGGGCTGCGCTGGTCTGGCTGGCCGTGCCGATCGCGCCAACCTGTGCCGATCGCGCCGATCACGCCCGCCGTGCCGGTCTGGCTGGCCGTGCCGGTCGTGCTCGCCTGCGCCGATCGCGCTCGCCGCGCCGGTGTGGCTGGCCGTGCCGGTCGCGCCGGTCGCTGTGCCGCCGCGTTGGGCGTGCTGTGCCGGCCGCGTTGACCGTGCCAGTCGCGCTCGCCGTCCCGGTCGCGTTAGGCGCGCCGGTCTTGCTGGTCGTGCCGGTCGTGCTGTGCCGACCGCGTTGGGCGTGCCGATCGCGCTCGCCATGCCAGTCGCGTTAGGCGCGCCGGTCTTGCCGATCGCGCCGGTCGTGCTGTGCCAGTCGCGCTCGCCGTCCCGATCGCGTTGGGCGCGCCGGTCCTGCTGGCCGCGCCGGTCGCACTAACCGTGCTGGTCGTGATCGTCGAGGATGTCCGCGATCACCCGCTCGACAACCGGAACCAGCGCCGAATCAAGCTGCCCCCTGCCGCTGAGTAGAAACAGCGCCTTCCACAGTGCCCAGCCGCGAGCCCGGGCCCACATACCCGCGTCCTGCGCCATCGCGCCGCGGAAGGCCTCGCGAGCCTCGCCGGTCAGGGTCACCCAGGCGATGACCAGGTCGCACGCCGGGTCGCCGACGCCGCTGGTGCCGAAGTCGATCACGGCGCTGAGCCGGCCGGCGTCGGTGAGCAGGTTGCCGGTGGCGATGTCGCCGTGGAACCAGACCGGTTCGCCGTCCCAATCGGCCTTCAGCGCGGCCTCCCAGACGGCGGCGGCGCGGCGTGTGTCGATACGTCCGTCGAGGTCTTCCAGGCAGGCACGGGTTTCGGCGTCGTAGTAGGACGGAGGCGTGCCACGGTAGAAGCTGTGCTCGCCGGCCATCGGGCCGCCGCTGGTGTCGCAGGCCTGAAGCGCGTGCAGAAACGCGGCCAGATCGGTGGCGAACCGCACCGGATCGGCCACCTCCGGCATGCTCAGCGTGGTGCCCGGCAGCCAGCCCCTAACCGACCAAGGATGCGGATAGCCCTCCCCCGGCTGTCCCGTGGCCAGGACGCGCGGTATCGGCAACGGCAACTGCGGGGCGAGCCGCGGCAGCCACTCGTTCTCCTTGGCGATCGCGGCGACATAGCCGGCCGCAGTCGGCAGCCGCACGGTCATGTCGGCGCCGAGGCGATAGGTCCGGTTGTCCCAGCCGTCGAGCTCGACCGGCGTCACCGGCAGCCCCGCCCACTGCGGGAACTGGGCCGCGATCAGACGTTCGACCAGGGCTACGTCGATGCCGGCGCGGCCGTCCGGGGCAGAGGCAGAGGTCGTCATGGCGGGATCCTAAGACAAAAGATCTACGATAGCCCTCCCTATTTCGGGGTAGCCGGGGCGAATGAGCACTCAGAACGCGACGAAGGGCCTGTTCCGTACTAAAAACATCGAGAACACCATCAGAGACGCGACCGACTCCGAGCACAGCCTGAAACGTGAGCTGTCAGCGCTCGACCTGACCGTCTACGGCATCGGCGTCATCATCGGGACCGGGATCTTCGTCCTGACCGGAACAGCCGCCAAGCAGTACGCCGGTCCGGCGGTCGCGTTGTCCTTCGTCGCCGCCGGCGTGGTCTGTGCGCTGGCCGCCCTGTGTTACGCCGAGTTCGCCTCGACGGTGCCGGTCGCGGGGTCGGCCTACACGTTCTCCTACGCCGCGCTCGGCGAGTTCCCGGCGTGGCTCATCGGCTGGGACCTGATCCTGGAGCTGGCGCTCGGTGCGGCGGTGGTCGCGGTCGGCTGGTCCGGGTACATCCAGACGCTGCTGGCCGACATCGGCGTTCATGTTCCCACCTCCATCGGCGGCGGCACCGACAGTCGCTGGGGGCTCAACCTGCCGGCGGCGGCGCTGGTGCTGGTGATGACCGCGCTGCTGGTGGTCGGGATCAAGCAGTCGGCCCGGTTCACCGCCGTGATCGTCTCGGTGAAGGTGGCGGTGGTGCTGCTGGTCATCGTCGCCGGGCTGTTCTTCATCAAGGGCTCGAACTACCACCCCTTCATCCCGCCGACGTCGAACAAGGCGGCCAACACCGCCACCGGCGCCGCGCAGCCGCTGATCCAGCACCTGGGTTTCGCGCCCGGCGCCTACGGCGTGATGGGGATCTTCACCGCGGCCGCCGTTGTGTTCTTCGCGTTCATCGGCTTCGACGTCGTGGCCACTGCCGCCGAGGAAGTGAAGAAGCCGCAGCGCGACCTGCCGCGCGGCATCCTGGCCTCGTTGGCGGTGTGCACCGTGCTGTACGTGGCCGTGACGCTGGTCGTGACCGGCATGCAGAAGTACACCCTGCTCTCGGAGAAGGCCCCGCTGGCCGACGCCTTCAACGCCACCGGCGCGCACTGGCTCAGCGGCTTCATCAGCGCCGGCGCGGTCGCCGGGCTCACCTCGGTCACGCTGCTGCTGCTCATGGGCCAGTCCCGGGTGTTCTTCGCGATGAGCCGCGACGGCCTGCTCCCGCGCTCCTTCTCCCGGGTGCACCCCAAGTTCAAGACGCCCTACCGCTCCACGATCCTGCTGGGCCTGGTCGTGGCCTGCTTCGCCGCCGTCATCCCGCTCAAGGCGCTGGCCGAGCTGGTGAACATCGGCACGCTGGCAGCCTTCATCCTGGTCTCGCTCGGTGTCATCATCCTGCGCCGCACCCGCCCCGACCTGCCGCGCGCCTTCCGTACGCCGGGCGTGCCGTACGTGCCGATCGCGGCGATCCTGTCCTGCCTGTGGCTGATGCTCAACCTGCCCGTCGAGACGTGGATCCGGTTCGGGCTGTGGATGCTGGTCGGGCTCGTCGTCTACTTCGGCTACAGCCGACGGCACGTGACCCGCGCTCTGGAGCACAGCGGCACGCGAACCGGCACGCGGAACACCCCCGAACCCGCCGAGTAAGTCAGAGCACGGAGATTCGGGCGGGCCGATGAACGCGGCCCGCCCGAAGTACGTTCCACAGGCGTGGACCTCGGTGCGGACCGACAATCTCACGACAAACCCGATCAAGGTGCGGAGGGTGGCGCCATGGTCGTAAGGTCGGATCCCAACACTTCGCAGCCGCACCACCGAAAAACCTCAACTGCCCCCGTTTCGATCTCAGCAGAACGGTCAAGCCGGAAGTCTTGGCGCCTTCACGGCGGTGCACACTTACCGTCAGTGCTCGAAGACGCCACAGGGAGGTGACAGTACATGGACATCAACCGGGACGATCGCGGCCTTGATCAGCGCGCGGTCGTGCGGAGCGCCGAACAGGCGGTGAGCGATGCCTGGATAGGGCAGTTGCTGCTGGCCGAGTACGAGGCGCAGTCGACGGTGAGCCTCTGCACGCACGTGCGTGAGCGGCTCCTCGATCGGCTGACCGTCGTGCAGCTCGTCGGGGATCAGCAGGCGGTTCTGGAGACGCGGCGCAGACTTGAGAGTGCGGACCGGGCGTGCGCGGCCGCTCTGGATTCCTATGCCGAGACGCGGCAGCTGCTGGAAGCTCAACTGGAGGAGTGGGTCCTCAACACCCGGATCCGGTTCCGAGAAGCCGAGGACGATCGGCGCGTCGTCGGCTGGTAGGCCGGCGGCGCGCATATCGGGTCCGGCGTGCCGCGACCGGTGTGTGGCGATCGGCGTTCAGCGATCGGTGACCGGTTCCGGTTCCGGTGATCACCGATCGCGCAGATGCTCGGCGATGCGCCCTCCGGCCAGGATCGTCGCGATCTGCCGCGGCGAGAGGTGATGCCGGACCCGGAACGTCGTGTTCTGCGACAGGTTGGTGACGGCCAGTTCGCCGTCCGTCGCGGCCAGGCTCTGGCTCAGCTCGTCAAACTGGAGCTCGTCGCCGGGTCGGACGGCGTCGTAGTCGGCCGGGTCGGTGAACTCCAGCGGCAGCACGCCGAAGTTCACCAGATTCGAGGCGTGGATCCGGGCGAAGGACTTGGCGATCACCACACGCAGCCCCAGCGAGCGCGGAGCCAGCGCGGCGTGCTCGCGCGAGGAGCCCTGGCCGTAGTTCTCGCCGCCGATCACCGCGTGGTCGCCGGCGTCGCGAGCCCGCTGCGGGTAGGTCTCGTCGAGCCGTGTGAAGGAAAAGTCGGCGAGCTTGGCGATGTCGCTGCGATACGGCAGGGCCTTGGCGCCGGCCGGCAGGATCTCGTCGGTCGACACGTTGTCCCCGGCCTTCAGCACTACCGGGATCCGGAGCCGGTCCGGCAGCGGATCGAGCTCCGGCAGGCTGCCGATGCTCTCGGCCTTGACCAGCTCGACGTCCTTCGCCAGTCCCGGCGGCAGCGGGTGCTCCAGCACGACGACGTCGACCGACGCGCGCTCGGGCAGCTCCACGACCGGGTAGTCGAACCCGAGGTCCCGCGGATCGGTGATGCTGCCGGTCAGCGCCGCTGCCGCGGCCGTCTCCGGCGAGCACAGCCACACCTGGTCGTCGGGCGTCCCGGAGCGGCCGGGGAAGTTGCGCGGGAAGGTCCGCAGGCTGTTACGGCCCTTCGCAGGGGCCTGACCCATGCCGATGCAGCCCAGGCAGCCGGTCTGGTGCAGGCGCGCGCCGGAGCGGATCAGGTTCAGGGTGGCGCCGGTCTTGGTCAGGTCGGCGAGGATCTCGCGCGAGGTCGGGTTGACGTCGAGCGAGACCTGCGGGTGCGCGCGGCGGTCGCGCAGGATCGCGGCGACGACGGCGAAGTCCCGCAGCCCGGGGTTGGCCGAGGAGCCGACGACCACCTGGTGCACCGGGGTGCCGGCGACCTCGCGGACGGGCACCACGGAGCCGGGCGAGCTGGGCTTGGCGATCAGCGGTTCCAGGCCGGCCAGGTCGATCTCGTCGGTGAGGTCGTACTCGGCGTCGGGGTCGGCGGCGAGCTCGACGAAGTCGTCCTCGCGCCCCTCGGCGCGCAGGAACTCCCGGACCCGGTCGTCGGAGGGGAACACGGTCGCGGTCGCCCCGAGTTCGGCGCCCATGTTGGCGATGACGTGCCGGTCCATCGCGGACAGCGTGGCCACGCCGGGCCCGTGGTACTCGATGATCCGGTGCACGCCGCCTTTCACGCCGTGCCGCCGCAGCATCTCCAGCACCACGTCCTTGGCGCTGACCCAGTCCGGCAGCGCGCCGGTCAGCCGCACGCCCCACACCCGCGGCATGGTCAGGTACAGCGGCTCCCCCGCCATCGCCAGCGCGACCTCCAGCCCGCCGACACCGATCGCCAGCATGCCCAGCGAGCCGGCGGCGCAGGTGTGGGAGTCCGAGCCGATCAGCGACTTGCCCGGGATGCCGAAGCGCTGCATGTGCACCGGATGCGACACCCCGCCGCCGGGCGGGGAGAACCACAGCCCGAAGCGCTGCGCCGCCGAGCGCAGGAACAGGTGGTCGGCCATGTTCCGCTCGTCGGCCTGGAGCAGGTTGTGATCGACATACTGCACCGAGACCTCGGTCCGGACCCGTTTTAGCCCGAGCGCCTCCAGCTCCAGCATCACCAGCGTCCCGGTGGCGTCCTGCGTCAGCGTCTGGTCCACGCGCACCGCGATCTCGGAGCCGGGCGACATCTCGCCGTCGACCAGATGCGCTCCGATGAGCTTGCGCGCAAGGTTCATTCCGGCCATTGCCGACGATTGCCCGGTAAGTCAAGGGCTAAACCCGGCCGAGTTATGGTTCGAAATCGGACAAAACCTGCACATGATCCGCCACGGCCGGGGTACATGAACCGCTACTACCGGGGTACGAGTTCGTCCTCGGTGTGTACGACCTGGTTCAGCGGCGCCACTCGATCCTGCGGAACTACCCGGTCATCGGCCATCTGCGCTTCGCGCTGGAGTTCGTGCGACCCGAGCTCCAGCAGTACTTCATCGAGCGCAACTACGACGGCCGGCCCTTGCGCAGTGCCGGCATCCGTACCCGATGGCGCTGCTGAACGTCTCGGGCATGAGCTTCGGCGCCCTCAGCGGCAACGCCCTGCGCGCGCTGAACATCGCCGCCGCGGCCGGGCACTTCGCGCACGACACCGGCGAGGGCGGCATCTCCAAGTACCACCGCCAGGGCGGGGACCTGATCTGGGAGCTGGGGACCGGCAAGTGCCACACCAACCAGTGCCCGGTCAGCGTGGCGACGCAGGACCCGAAGCGGAGCCGAGCGCTGGACGTCGCCGACAAGGCCGAGCGGGTCCGGCGCTTCCAGCAGGGGACGGTCGCCGAGGCGCAGCAGATCGTGGCCTCCATGGGACTCACGGGGCCCGATCAGCTGCGGCCTCGGCATATTTGGCGGCGTGTGGATCAGAGCACGATCGGCACGCTCGCCGATCTCTATCCGTGGCTCGACGAGGGCCAGTTGATCCACGAGCCGCCGGAGGACTGGTACGAGGACTGGCGCGCCGCGGATCCGGACACGTTCTCCGTGTAGGGCTCGCGGGACTCGCGGGGCGCTCAGGGCCCGTCAGCGATCGCCGAGCGCCTTCAGCAGCTCGGCCTTGGTCATCTTGGAGCGGCCCTTGATACCGCGGTGCCGGGCCTCCTGATACAGCTGGTCGTAGGTCCGGCCGCCGGAGCCCTGGTGCGACCGGAGCCCGCCGCGCCGTCCGGAGGAGATGTCCTGCTTGGACAGCGGGCTGGCGGTCTTCGACTCGCCGTGGCGTGCTCGTTCCTTGTTCACCGTCCGAGCGGCGATCTCCTCGGACCGCGATTCAGATTCACCGCGTTCCTCGGCGCTCTTCTTGATGTGCTCGTATTGGCGTTCGCGCTTTGCGCTCCATTGTCCGCGGGGCATGTTCGCCTCCCTTGGTACGAGACCGATGCCCTGCTCCAGGACATCCGGCTGCGTGTGCCCGGGGCGCACTGGATCAAACACCGCTCCGGTCAGACGACGATCACCGCCTAGACCACGATCACCCGTCGGCCACGCGTGTGACCGGCCTGGCTGTCGATGTGCGCCTGCGCGGCGTCGGCCAGGGTGTACGACCTCTCGACGGGGATGTGCAGCGTGCCGCGCTCGATCATCGCGACCGCCTCGACCAGCGCGTCCGGCACGCTGCCGGCCGTGCCGGAGAACCGCACGCCGAACTGCGGCGCGTCGAGGTCGGCGATCGAGACGACCTTCTGCGGATCCCCGGTCAGCTCGACGAGTTCGCCGATGACGCCGGAGCCGGCCAGGTCCAGGGCCGCGTCCACGCGTCCGAGCCCGCGGACCCGCTCGACCCAGCCGGGACCGTAGGTCGTGGCGACGACGCCGAGGCTGCGCAGGTAGTCCTGGTTCGCCTCCCCCGCCGTGCCGATCACCGCGATGCCCCGGTCTCGGGCGACCTGCGACACCGCCGACCCGACGCCCCCGGCCGCGCCGCTCACCAGCAGCGTCTCCCCGGGCCGCACACCGACCTGGTCGATGATGCGCAGCGCCGTCTCGACCACCGAGGGGTACCCGGCCGCCTCCTCGAACGACAGCCCTTCGGGTATGCGGGCCCACGCGCCGAGCACCGCGAACTCGGCGTAGGTCTCAGAGCCTTCGCCGAACACCGGGTCGCCTACCGCGACCCCCTCGACGCCCGGGCCGATCTCGTCGACGATCCCGGCGGCGTCCAGCCCGACGCCGGAAGGCAGCTTCAGCGGATGGGCCGACAGCTTCTGGCCTTCCCGGACCCGCCAGTCGACCGGGTTCACGCCTGCCGCGCGCACCGCGATGCGCACCTGACCTGGGCCGGCGTGAGGTTCTTCGGCGTCGATGAGGTGCAGGACTTCGGGACCGCCGAACTCGGCGAAGCTCACTTTCTTCATGACGCATGACCGTAGCACTAACGGTTAGTGTTTTGAAACAGCTACTGTTTTGCACCTGATAGTGTTCAGCCATGACCAAGCCGCCTGCGCCGCCTGAGCCGCCGGGGCGCCGCGAGCGCAAGAAGGCCGCGACCCGCCAGAAGATCGCTGACACCGCCCTCCGGCTCTTCCTGGAGCGCGGCTACGACGCGGTGGGCATCCGGGAGGTGGCCGCCGAGGCCGACGTGGCCGTGACCACGTTGTTCTCCCACTTCGCCGCGAAGGAGGCGCTGGTCTTCGACCAGGACGAGGACTTCGAGCGCGGCCTCGTGCGAGCCGTCACCGACCGCAAGCCCGACGAGCCGCTGATCCCCGCGCTGCGCGACCAGGTCCAGGCCCTGATCCGGCATTGCACCACCGACGACGCCGCCCCCATGTGGCGCATGATCGACGAGACGCCGGCGCTGCGGCAGTACGAGGCGTCGATGCGGCTGCGGCACGCGCAGGCCTTGGCCACGGCCATCGCAGCGGACGCCGACGCCGGCTCCGGTCAGCCACACACCGCGACCGCCTGCCAGGCCATCGCCCGGTTCGCCGTCGATGCCTTCTCCGTGGCCCGCGAATCGGACGATCCGGAGGCCACCGTGGACGAGATCTTCGGCATGATCCAGGCCGCCTGGGACAGTGCCCGCTGACAGCACCCTGATTCAGCGCGCCAGCGACCCCCGGTCCCCCATCACGACGACCGGCTTCAGCGCCGGATCCAGCGTCAGCAGCAGCTGCTTCATGTCGTCGCGCGGCACGCTCACACAGGCGTGCGTCGGTCCGCCGTGGTCGACGTGCAGCCAGATGCCACCGCCTCGCGAAGCCCCCATCGGCATCGTCGGGTCCATGGGTGATGTTCCGGGAGTGCGGTTGTAATTGATGGCAATGACATAGTCGAACGACCCCGCCAAAGGCTCGTTCCGGAATCCGGTCCCATTGATGGTGAATCCCGAAGACTGCGTATAGCGCAGCTTGGTACCGGGATCGGGCAGAAGGCCGCCGGCGTCGGTGAGGCCGAAGATCCCGACTGGAGACTTCGAATCGCCGGCATAATGCTCGGCGGTCCAGCCGTCGACCGCGTTGTGGCCCTGCCACGCCAGCGCGGCGGGCTGCCATCCGCCGGGAACCCTGGTGAACAGCTGCACCGTCGTGTCCGAGGACGTCGTGCTCGCTCCGATGGCGAGGACGACTTGGCCGGCCGAGGTCGGGATCGCGGCCGACGTCCTCGGACCGAGGCCGGGCAGGCTGGTCAGGACCGTCACCGCCGCCGGCTGCACGACATCGGAATTCGCCCGCGGCGCCGAGGAGACGGCCGGGACGGGAGCCTGTGTCGAGGTGGCCGCTATGGGGTCGCCCTGGGCTTCCGCGGTGCTCGACGAATGTATTGAGGAACACGCCGTGGGCAATACGCTGACCGAAGCGAAAAGAACCGCTATCCATACCGATTGGATGAGACTTCTGCGAGACATGTTCCAAGCCTGACGAGCACTTGTTCGGAACTCGTCAGGATCGTCGACAGAATTATTCTTGTCGCACCGGCAACCGCACCGTCATGGTCGTCCCGACGCCGACAGTGCTGTCGGCCCGAACACTGCCGCCATGCGCCTGCACCAGATGCCGCGCGATGGCCAGACCGAGCCCGCTCCCTCCGGTACTGCGGTTCCGCGACTTCTCCGAGCGCCAGAAGCGATCGAAGATGTACGGCAACTCGGCCTCCGCGATCCCCGTGCCGGTGTCCTGCACTCGCAGCTCGACGGCGTCGTCGCCGGCGGCGATCGCCGTCAACGTGATCCGCCCATCGCGTGAGGTGTGCCGCACCGCGTTGGACACCAAGTTCCCCAGCACCTGTCGGATCCGCTCCGGATCGGCGTAGACCTCCAGACCCGGCGCCGCGTCCACGGTCACCGTGATCCCGAGATCGGCGGCCTGAGCCCGGTGCGCGACGGCGATCTGCTGCAGCAGCTCGACCGCCGGGATCGGCTGCGGACGCACCCGCAGCGTCCCCGCGTCCGCGCTGGCCAGGTCCTGGAGATCGTCGATGATGCGCTGAAGCAGCACGGCCTCGTCGTGCAGCGACGTGATCAGCTCTGGCGTGGCCTCGACCACACCGTCGCGCGCGACCTCCAGCCAGCCGCGGATGTTGGTCAGCGGCGAGCGCAGTTCGTGCGCGATGTCGGCGACCATCGCCTTGCGCTGGGAGTCCATCTGCTGCCGGCGCTCGGTCTGCTGGTTGAACGCCATCGCCAGGTAGCCGGTCTCGTCGCGGGTCGTGACCGGGGCGCGCGCGAACTCGCCCGGGTCGCGCCGCGCGGTGTGGATCAGCGCTCTCAGGGGCCTGACGAGCCGCAGCCCGACGAGCGCGGTCACGGCCAGGGTGAGCGCCAGAACGCTCGCCGCCGTCCAGATGATCTTGCTGCGGTTCTGCCCGGACAGGTCGAACCGCCCGCGCGCGCTGGTGCCGATACCGAGGTAGAGCTGGGCCGGGGCGGCCACGTAGGGACGGAGCTGGTCGAGCCGTGCGGCGCGCAGGCATTGTTCGCTCGGGGCGGCCGCCTCGCCGCGCGGCAGGAGCTCCCGAAGCTGGAAGGTCGGGGTGACGGCCATTTCATACGGGACGGCCAAGCCCTCGCGTGCCACGCACGCCGCAGTGGCCGACACCAGAGCAGCCAACGGCTTGGCCTCGGTCGGCTGGGGTTCGGCGACGTACTTGTCGTATTCGGGAGTGCAGGTGGCCGCGTCCTTGGTCGTCGCGGAGAGGTCCTGGACCGTGTATCGGCCGGAAGGCGACTCGACCGTCTGAGCTTGTGTGCCGTCCTTCACCAGGCAGAACACTTCCTTGTCGGCGAGTGCCTTCAGCCCGGTGGATTCCGCCGAGGTGAGTCGGTAGGGGCCGACCACACGCGGGTCGATGCCGGGGTGCTGCGCCCCCGGATTGGTGGAGGTGTCGAAGCTCAGGGGGTCGACCGTGGCGGTGGCGGACGGCGGCAGCGGGGCCGGTTGCGGTGCCGCGGAGTCGCTGATCACCTTGCCGTCGCTGCCGACCAGCGCGACCCGCAGTTGGTACTGCGCGGACAGCTGACGCAGGAACGGCGCGACGCCGCTCCAGTCGGTGTGGCCGACAGCGTAGGTGCTCAGCTGCGTGACGATGTCGCTGTCGGCTTGCAGCGTCTGCCCCTGCTGGCGGGCCAGGGCCGAGGTCACGGTGGAGGCGGCCAACCACGCGGTAGCCGCGATGGCGCTGCCGGCGATCAGGCAGGAGGCGGCCAGCAGGCGGACGAGCAGGCTGCGGTAGAGCGGGACCGGCCGCCGCATCAGGGGGTCCCGACCAGTTTGTAACCGACGCCGTAGACGGTGAGCAGGCGAGTCGGCTTGGCCGGGTCCGGCTCGATCTTGCGGCGCAGGTTCATGACATGGACGTCCACGGCGCGCTCGGTGGAGGCGCGGTTGAAGCCGCGGGTGTGGCGCAGGAGTTGGGCCCGGGTGAAGACGCGGCCGGGGGCTGCGGCCATCGCGGCCAGGACGGCGAACTCGTCGGGGGTGCAGGCGACGGGGTGGTTGTCGCAGAGGACTGTGTGGTGGGCGGGGTCGACGGTGAGGGCACCGACGTGGAGAGCGGTGGAGTTCGGGGCGGGAGCATCTGCGCCGACACTCCCCCGAGCCCTGCGCAGGACCGTCCGTATCCGTGCCACCAACTCCCGAGGGCTGTACGGCTTGGTCATGTAGTCGTCGGCCCCGACGTCGAGCCCGGCCAGCACGTCGTCTTCCGTCGAGCGCGCGGTCAGCATCAGCACCGGCGTATCCCCACGCCCCCGCAACCAGCGGCAGATGCTGAGCCCGTCGGCCCCCGGCAACATCAGGTCCAGGACCACCAGGTCCGGGGGCCACTCCTCAAGGCTGCGGAAGGCAGCCGGCGCGTCGTGCACGACCGTCGCGCGATACCCCTCGCTCACCAGCGACACGCGGATGAGCTCCGCCTGTTTGGGGTCGTCCTCGACGATCAAGATGGTGCCGCTCATCCGACCGACTGTAGAGATGTCAGCGGCCGGAAGCAGCAAAGATCGACGTTCCTGACAGGTTCCTAAAGATTCGCTACCGCAGGCTGAAGCACTACCGGCAGCGCCTGGTGCCCGTTCGAGATCAGCGACCCCAGCGGCGCGAGCTCCGCCCCCGGCGCGAAAGCGATGTCCGGGAACCGCGCGAACAACTTGTCCAGCACCGTCTCCGCCTCCATCCGCGCCAGCGGCGCGCCGAGGCAGAAGTGCACCCCGTGGCCGAACGCGAAGTGGTCCTGCCCGGCGCGCGTGACGTCGAACGCGCCCGCGGTCTCGCCGTGCAGATCCGGGTGGCGGCCGATCGCGGCGTACGAAGCCAGGATCGCCTCGCCCTGCCGGATCACCAGCCCGCCGGCCAGCTCGATGTCCTCCACCGCGTACCGCAGCGGCAGGTGCGCGACGGGTGCCTCGAACCGCAGCGTCTCCTCCACGACGTCGCGCCACGGGGCCTTGCCCTCGTCGACCTTCGCGCGCTCCTCGGGGTGCGTCAGCAGCAGGGTGATGGCCTGGTCGATCAGGTTGACCGTGGTCTCGTATCCGGCCGAGACCACCAGGAGCAGCGTGTCGAGCAGCTCCTGCTCGGTCAGCGCCGAGCCGTCGCCTTCCTCGTCCTGGTCGTCGCGGGCGGCGATGAGCACGGAGGTCATGTCGTCGCCGGGGTTCTCACGCTTCTCGGCGACGAGGCCGGCCAGGACGCCGTACAGCTTCACCGCGTTGTCCTGGGCCTCCTCCGGCGACAGCGTGGTGTCGAACACGGCGTCCACCAGGCCGCGGAACGCCTGCTGCGCGGCCGGCGGCAGGCCCATCAGGGAGCTGATGACCTGGATCGGCAGCGGTACGGCCAGGTTCTCGCGCAGGTCCACGCTCTGCCCGGCCGGGATTTCGGCCAGCGCGTCGAGCAGGGCGTCGGTCATCTCCTCGATGCGCGGGGCCAGCGCGGCGACCCGGCGGCCGGCGAAGGCCGGGCTGACCAGGCGGCGCAGCCTGCGGTGGTCGGCACCGTAGGCGGTGAACATATTGCTCACGCCGACCCACAGCGCCAGCGGCCACTTGCCGAGGATCTCGTCGGGGAACTTCGGCCAGTGCTGAGCGGCGTCCTTGGACACCCGGGGGTCGATCAGGAGCGCCTTGAGCACTCCCGGATCGGCGACCGCCCACACCTCCTGGCCCAGCAGGTCCACGCGCGTGGCCGGACCGTGGTCGCGCAGATAGGCGTCCTCGGTGTGGCGGTTCGCGCCGGTCGGGTCGAGTGTGAGCACAGGCTGGTCCATGCTGGGGCCTCCATGGCGGACGGGAACGAACGAGGATGAACGAGCACAGTTCGGTCGGCGCGGCGGGATGGGGGTGGGGGTGGGGTCAACGGGACGGGATCGGCGGTTCGGTCAGCGCATCGGGATCGGCGGCGAACCGGGGATCGTGACCGGCAGCGCCGCCAGCGCCCGGGCGAACGGTCCGGGCCGCCAGACCAGCAACTCCTGCGGGACCGCCAGTTCCATCTCCGGCAGCGCGTCGAGGATCTGATCGACCGCCGCCTGGGCGATCAGGTACGCGGCGGACTGCGCCGGGCAGGCGTGCGGGCCGACGCTCCACGCGAGGTGCGCGCGGTTCCCGGCCCGCTGGTCGGAGGCGATCGCCGGATCGTTGTTGCACGCGGACATGCTGATCAGCACCGGCTGGTGCGCCGGCAGCCAGACGCCGTCGATCTGCACCGGATACGGCGGGTAGGAGATGGCGTAGTTGGCCATCGGAGGGTCCTGATACAGCACCTCGTCCAGAGCGTCGCGCACCGTCAGGTTGCCGTCCAGGACGTCGCCGGAGAACCGGTCGTCGGTGAGGATCAGCAGCAGCGCGTTGGCGATGAGGTTCTGCTGTGGCTCGATTCCCGCGCCGTAGAGCGTGGCGAGCTGATGCACCATCTCCGGGATGTCCAGCGCTGACTCGTGCTGCAGAAGCCGAGTCGTCACGTCGTTGGCCGGGCGTTCCTTCTTCATCACGACCAGCTCGGCCAGCGCCCCGGCCAGCATCGCGTTGCCGGCCTCGGCGTCGTTGCCCTCGAAGATCTGCGCCATCCCGGTGGCGACCCGCTGCCCGATCTCCGGCGGGCAGCCCAGCAGAGTGTTGAGAACCTGGAAGGCCAGCGGGAACGCGAACTGGGTGATCAGGTCCGCCTCGCCGGCCTGGCACATGTCGTTGATCAGGCTGATCGCCACGTCCTGCACGACCTTGCGCAGGCCGTGCAGGTCCACGCCGTTGAGGCTGTAGACGTTCGCGCTGCGATACCGGGCGTGCTCGACGCCCGAGCTGCGCAGCGCGTTGGGCCGCCACTCCATCATCGGCTTGACCGGGCAGGCGTTGTCGATCCCCTCCTCCCACCGGCGCGGGTCGGCGGGAAAACGGTCCTGGTCGTGCAGGATCTTCAGCGCGGCGTGGTAGCCGATCACCAGCGTGGCCGGCACGTCCGGGTGCAGCAGCACCGGCACCAGCGAGCCGTGCAGGCGGCGCATCTCGGCGTAGGCGCCGTGCGGGTCGGCGGCGAATTCCGGCGTGTACATCGGGACGCGCGCCGTGGTGGCGTCCGCCGCGGTCTGGGTGGTCACGCAAACATCTCCGGTCGGCTGGGTCGGCTGGGTCGGCTGGTGGTGAGGTGTTCGACGAGCACGATCAGCGCCTTGGCCGAGGAGACCTGGTCGCGGGCGTCGCAGGAGGTCAAGGGGGTGTGCGGGGCCAGGTCCAGCGCCTCGCGGATCTCCTCGTCGGGGTAACGGCGGGCCCCGTCGAACTGGTTCACGGCCACCGTGTAGGGGATGTCCCGCTTCTCCACGGCGCTCAGGATCTCGTCGGCGTGGTCCAGCCGCCGGGTGTCGACGAGCACCAGCGCGCCGAGCGCGCCGCGGGCCAGCTCGTCCCACATCGGCAGGAACCGGTGCTGACCCGGCGTGCCGAATAGGTACAACGCCACTCCCCCGAACGTCCGGCGGCCGAAGTCCATCGCCACGGTCGTGGAGGTCTTGGCCGGCAGCCCGGCCAGATCGTCGACCCCGACGCTGGCCTCGGTGATCATCTCCTCGGTCCGCAGGGGCCTGATCTCCGAGACGCTGCCCACGAAGGTGGTCTTGCCGACCCCGAAGGGCCCGGCGACCAGGAGCTTCACCGACCGGGTGACGGTGCCGGGCAGGTAGGCGACCTCAGACAAGTTGGCGGAGCCCACGAAGCACCTCTTTCAGCACGTCGACGTCGGGAAGGTCAGCGGCGGGAGTGGGGACGGCCAGATGCCCGGAGTCCATGAGCCCGGCGGCCAGGATCGTCACCACCGACGGCGGCAGGTCCAGGTGCGCGGCGATCTCGGCGACCGACAGCGCGCCGTGCCGGCTGCACACCCCCAGCACCCTGCGTTGCTCCGGCGCCAGCCCCTGGGCCGGGACGTCCTGGGCGACCAGCAGCGTCACCAGCCCCATCTCCCGGCTGGGGCGCACGGCACCGCCGGTCATGACGTACGCGCGCACCAGATCCGGGTCGCGCCGCGGCCGGCTCACGGCCGGCGCGTCTCGCTGGTGAGCTCGTTGCCCAGCCGCGAGGCGAGGTCGTTCATCCGGTGCACGATCAGCCCGGCGTCGGCCGTGGGCGTCGCGCACACCCCGAGCATCGCGTTCTGCCCGGCGGCGGTGACCAGGACCAGCGCCTGGTCGTACTCGATGAGGTTCTGGCGCAGCCGGTTGTCCCCGTCCCCGCACATCGCGGCCAGGGCTTTGCCCAGGGACTGGACCCCGCTGACGGCGGCGGCGAAGGCGTCGGCCTCGTCCCGGGTGATCGAGTCCGAATGCGCCATGCGCAGCCCGTCCCCGGAGATCAGGACGGAGTAGCGCACCCCTTCGATGTCCAGGCTGGAGAGCATCCAGGTGAGCTTGTTGTTCCCGTCAGCCGGCGGGGCGGAGGTGCTCACAGGCTATCGAGTCCCTTCTGCGGGGTCGGAGGGCGTGGCCGCGCGGTCGGCACCGTGGGCACCGTTCTGCCAGGCCGCGGCGACACTGGGCCGCGGCTGGGTGGTGCTCAACACCGGGGGGAGGGGCTGGGTGTCGGTGGTGGCGCTGTGCCGTTTGCGGCGCGGCAGGCCGGTCTCGGTCAGCTCGACCTCCGGTGACTGCGTCTGCGCTGGCACAGACGCCTGCGCCTTTGCCTGCCCCTGCGCCTTCGCCTGTCCCTGCGCCTGCGCCTGCGCGGGTTCGGGCGTCACGCCGTCTGTGCCTGTGGACTGAGCGTCGGCGGCGAGCAGCGCCTCGGGGATGAACAGCGCGGCACGCGTACCTCCGAAGGGACTGCTCGATCCGTCGATGGACGCCTGGAACCCGTAGCGCTTGCTCAGCGCCGCGACCGTCGGGAAGCCGATCTTCGGATGCGGCCCGAACCGGTGCAGGTCCACGGGTTCCTGCCCGGACAGGATGCGCCGCGCGGAGTCCAACTGCTCGCTGTTCATGCCCACGCCGGCGTCGTCGACGATGACGGTCACGCCGTGGTGGCCCTCCTGGAACGTGACGTCCACGAACGACCCGGGCGGTGAATAACGCGCGGCGTTGTCCAGCAGCGTGGCGACGGCATGCACGGCGGGCTCGACGGCCTGCCCGACCACCTGCCGGCTCAGCTCCCGCGGCCGGATCCGCTGGTAGTCCTGGATCCGGCCCATCGCCCCGCGCACCACGTCGGTCATCGACTGCGCCGGCCAGCGCCGCCCCGGCAGCCCGCCGCAGACCACGACGTAGGACTGTGCCTGCCGGATCATCTGCTGGACGGTGTGGTCGATCAGGGTGAGGGTCTCGAACGTCTCGTCGCCCCGGTGCTGCCGCATGGCCTCGGCGACCACCTTGCTCAGGCTGGCCCCGAGGCTGACCACGGTCTCGGCGAAGGAGCGCACCGCCGACTCAGTGGTCTGCTGCGCCTCTTCCTCCACGCGCTGCCGCACGGCCCCGGCCACCTTGACCTGCAGCTCACGCAGGCCGATGGTGTACCGCTGCGCCAGCACACCGGCGTTGCCGGCGAAGGCGGTGCCGTTGAGGGACGGCGCGACGGCGAACGAGGTCCGGGCGACGGGGGCGTCGCTGAGCACATCGGCCACCGCCGGCAGGCCGAATGAGACCAGCTGCCCCACCGCGGCGTCCCGGGCGGCACAAGCCTCTTCGAGGCCTGCGACGCGTGCGCGCAGGCGCCGGGCGATGGCGACCCAGTACACCGCCAGCGCTATCACGACGACGAGGGCGCCGACCGTACACCACAGGGCTATATCAGCATTCATCCGTCTTCTCAATCAGGTCTGCGCCGGGAACGAGCCCATGTCAGGCGTGATACTCAGCCGGCTGTGGCCGGAAGGATACACGGAGCATCTACGGTGCCTGACACTACCGCAGTGGGTGAAGGAATCGGAGGCCGATGAGGGTTCGACTATATGTTTCCGTTGCCGGGGTTGGGTTTCTCGGCGGAGGCGGCTTGCTTGTCGGTCGCGGACGGCTCGTCGGTCGCGGACGGCTCGCCGATCGCGGCGTGTTCGTCGGTCGCGGCCGGAGGCGGTCTCTCGCCTTCATCGTCAACAGATCGCAGCCGGCGACACGCGCACTGCCGGCGGTCGGGCACCGGCACCCGGATCCGAGGTACAACTCCGGTGTGACGCAATCTGCCGACAGTGCCGGGCGCCCGGCCGCCGCGACGCCCTCGACCGGTCCCTGGGCCCCGATGCGCGACCGCATCTTCCGCATCCTGTGGCTGGCCCAGCTGGGCAGCAACGTCGGCTCGTGGATGCAGACGGTCGGCGCCCAGTGGCTGCTGGTCGAGCACAGCTCCTCCACCGCCCTGGTCGCGGCCGTGCAGACCGCCAGCCTGCTGCCGGTGATGCTGTTCTCGCTGCCCGCCGGCGTGATGGCCGACGTCCTGGACCGCCGCCGGCTGCTGATCTACCTGCAGCTCGTCATGGCGCTGGTGGCCGGGGCGCTGGCCTGGCTGACGGCCGCCGGGCTGACGACGCCCGCGGTGCTGCTGGCCCTGACCTTCCTGCTCGGCTGCGGCCAGGCCTTCGTCGGGCCGGCGTGGCAGGCGATCCAGCCGGAGCTGGTGCCGCGCGAGCAGATCCCGGCCGCCGCGACGCTCGGCAGCCTCACCGTCAACCTGGCCCGGGCGGTCGGGCCGGCGGTCGCCGGTTTCCTGGTCGCCGCCTCCGGAGCCGCGCTCGTCTTCGCGATCAACGCCGTGTCGTTCCTGTTCGTCGTGCTGGCCGTGGCGGTCTGGCACCGCGGACCGCAGCCCGGCGGCGAACACCCCGAGCGGGCGCTCGCCGCCCTGCGCGCCGGCAACCGCTACATGCGCAACGCGCCCTCGCCCCGGCGGATCCTGCTGCGCGCGACGCTGTTCGTCATTCCCGGCAGCGCGTTGTGGGCGCTGCTGCCGGTGGTCGCCAGCTCCCGGCTCGGGCTCGGGGCCGGCGGCTACGGCGTGCTGCTGGCGGCGCTGGGCGTCGGGGCTGTGATCGGCGCGTTCACGCTGCCGTGGTTGAGCAGCTTCCTGACGTCGAACCGCCTGCTGGCGGCGTCAGCCCTCGTATTCGCCGTCGGCACGCTGGTCCTGGGCGAGACCACCAACGAGGCGGCCGTGATCATCGTCATGGTGCCGACCGGCGTGGCCTGGCTGGCCTCGCTGTCGACGTTGAACTCGGCCCTGCAACTGTCGTTGCCGGCGTGGGTACGGGCCCGGGCGCTGGCCGTGTACCTGCTGGTGTTCATGGGCGGCCAGGCGATCGGGTCCCTGGGCTGGGGCGCGCTGGCCGCACCGCTCGGCCTCCCGACGGTGCTGGTGATCGCCGCGGCGCTGCTCGTGCTGGCGGCGGTGAGCGTGCGCTGGCTGCCGCTGCACCCGCTGACCGGGAAGCTGGACCGCACCACGAACGCCAACTGGCCGGACCCGCACCTCACCTTCGAACCCGGCCTGGACAGCGGGCCGATCCTGGTGGTCAAGCGGTACCAGGTCGCGCCGAGCGACCAGGCCGCGTTCAGAGAGGCGATGGACTGGGTCGGGCTGTCCCGGCGGCGCACCGGCGCGACCCGCTGGGGCGTCTTCCGCGACGGCGACCGGGAGGACGCGTTCGTCGAGGTCTTCGAGGTCGCCTCGTGGCAGGAGCACCAGGACCAGCGCTCGATCCGGCTCACCGGCGCCGACTCGGAGTTCGAACAGCGGGCCAACGAACTGTCCTCACCGGCGCCGACCGTCGAGCATCTGCTGCCGCCGCAGTGGCACGACGAGTAGCAAATACTCAGGACCTCACCGACCCGCCCCCGAGGGCTCCTCGATCAGGGCGGGCCCGGTCAGGTACTTGGCCGAGACCGCGCAGTTGTACTTCGCGAGAATCGTCCCGAGCGCCTGCACGTCCTCGTCCGTCCAGGCCGCCAGTAGATCCGCGATGTTCTCGGTCCGCCTGGCCTGAACGTGACGCATCAGCTCCGCGCCCTCAGGCGTCGGCGTCACGACCGAGCGCCGCCGGTCGGCCGGATCGGGGCGGCGCTCGACCAGCCCGGCCGCCTGCAACACCGACACCTGACGTCCCGCCGTGGACGGATCCAGGCCCAACTGCACGGCCAGCGCGTTGATGTTCAGCGGCCCGGCCTCGTCCAGCGCGCGCAGCAGCAGGTATTCGGCGCGGTCGAGGTTGTCGTGGATGTCGGTCCGCCGGTAGAGCAGCTCGACGTGGCGGATCAGGACGGCCGTCTGCCGCTCGACCCCGGACAGCGCGTCGGTCCGCCGCCGCCCCGAACTCGAACCAGAACCCGCACCCGAACCCCCGCCGGGCTCCGCCACGGATCCGCTCGTCCGCGCTGCCTCCACGACCGCCTCCAATTATCGGTATGATACATGTAATCTCCGGGCCAGGGCCTTTCCCGCAGGATAGGGCGTCCGAGCCCGCGAGAGCGCCGGCGGCGGACGCGCGACAAGGCCCGCCGCGGCGCGGGAACTGGAGGCTGCGGGTGGGTATGTCGGCTGCTGGCGACGCGAAGCGGGCCAGTGCCCCGCTCGAACTGTGGGACCGGATCGTGGCCTCGGACCCGGGCCTGGTGCGGGCCCGGATGGCGGTGTCCGGGGCGGTGGCGATGGCGGCGGCGCTCGCCGTCGAGTTCGGGTACGCCAAAGTGATCCACGACGCGACGCGCGCCGTGCTGGTCGCGATGCTCCTCGGCGGAATGGTCGCGATCATGGGCTCGATGGCCCTGACCGGCACCGCGCGGTGGCCTAAGATCCGCACCGCGGTGTTCTTCCCGGTCGCGTTCGGAGTGGGATTGCTCCCCGGCGCGCTGGTCGCCGACCACAAGGACCTGATGCTGTGCGTCTTCGTCGTCGTGATGTTCGCCGCGGTCTGGGTGCGGCGTTTCGGGCCCGCGTTCTTCTTCTACGGCTTCATGCTGTTCATGGGCTACTTCTTCGCCGCGTTCCTCGGCGCGAAGGTCTCCACGCTGCCGACGTTCTTCGCCGATCTGCTGGTCGGCACGGGAGTCTCCCTGCTGTTGTCGCTGACCGTGCTGGGCCAGCACCCCGGCAGAACCCTGACACGGCTGCGCAACGCGTTCGGCGCCCGGGCGCGCGCCGTGGCCAGGGCGTGCGCGGATCTGCTGGAGGCCGGCGACGATCCGCGCCGCACCGCCCGGGCTGCCCGGCGCCTGCATTCACGCGGCCTGCGCTTGGCGGAGACGGCCCTGGTGATCGATGCCTGGCTCTCCGAGCCGAATCCCGCCGTCGACGCCGGCGAGGCGTTCGCCCTGCGGCGCCGCCTGCTCGACGCCCAACTGGCGCTCGACGAGCTGGCGCACGCCACCGAAGCGCTCATCTCGCAGGGAAGACAGCAGATACAGGTGCCGGTCCAGACCGCCGGACTGATCGCGCGCCGCGACTACCATGCCGCCCGCCAGAGCGCGCAGCGGCTGCTGCCGCCGCAGGGCGACCCGATCGCGGTCGAGGTCGCAGCCGTCCACCAGGCCTTCGAACTGCTCGACGCGGTGACCTCGGCGCTCCCGGCGAGCAGTAACGGCAACGGCGACGGCAGCGGCGTGAGCATCCGCGCCAAGCTCACAGGCAACGCCGAAGCCCACGCCCGGGACGTCGCAGCCCTCGAAACCACCGTCGCGTCCGGAGCCGACCTCGGCCCACGAGCGCCGCTGGCACGCTTCGCGCTGGCCGCCGTGGCCATCGCGGACCTGGCGATCGCCGGAACTCCCGAGCGATCAGAGGCGCCGAGGAAGGCCGCCCACGCGCGGGCTCCCCACTTCGCACCGGCCGTCGCGCTCATCCAGGGCCGGCTGCCCGGATCCGCCGCCGTCGCCGGAGCCCTTCCGGCGCGCGGCCGCTGGAATCCGCTCAGCCGCGCTTCACTCACCACGCGCCAGGCGGTCCAGGTGGCACTGGCCGGGGCGCTCGCGATCGTCCTCGGCCGGATCCTGTCGCCGGAGCGCTACTACTGGGCCGTCATCGCCGCGTTCGTCGTCTTCGGCGGCACCGCCACCAGGTCGGAGACCTCGCACAAGGCGCTGGCGCGGGTGCTCGGCACGGCGCTGGGCCTCGGCGTGGGCATCGGCTTGGCCGCGCTGACCTCCGGGCACACCGTGACCGCGGTCGCGGTGATCGTGGCGAGCATGTCGTGCGGGTTCTACGTGGTCAACCTCTCCTACGCCGGCATGATCTTCTTCGTCACGATCATGGTGGCGCAGCTTTACGGCGTACTGCACGAGACCGTGCCCTCGCTGCTGGTGCTGCGGTTGAAGGAGACCGCGCTGGGAGCCGCGGTCGGCATCGCCGTCGGCGTCTTCGTGCTGCCGACGAGCACCCGCGACACCCTGGACGCCGCCGAGCGCGCGTTCCTGGACTCCGTCGCCGACGTGCTGCGCGCCAGTGCGTCAGCCCTCGACGACGATGCCGAGCCGGACCTGCCGGTGCGGGTCCGGCTCATGGAAGAACGGATGCGGCAGCTCGCGCTCGTCGCGCAGCCGATGACCAGGCCCCTGATATCGGGCACCGACCCCGTCGCGGCGCGCGACCGGCTCGCGGGGCACGCCTCGATCGCGCGACGGACTCGGGCTCTGGCCGACGTGCCGAACCGGCTGGCCGGGAGCCGGGCTGGAAGGAGGACCGGGAGCAGGGCCGGGAGCGCGACCGGGGTCGGGCCGTCGTCGGAGTTGGCGCGGACGTACCGGGTGTTGGCCCAGACGATCGAGGCGCGCTGAAATCCCGACCGCTCAGGCCGCCAGATCCTTGATGAGCACTTCGAATTCGAGATCGTCTCGACGCGGCTTGCCGAACCGCTCGTCGCCGTAAGGGAACGGCTTCATCTCGCCGGTGCGCCGGTATCCGCGGCGGACGTACCAGTCGATCAGGTCGGCGCGCTGCCGGATGACGGTCATGTGCATCGTGCTCATGCCGAACTCGTCGCGCGCCAGCTGTTCGGCCACCGCGAGCACGCGCTTGCCCAGGCCGCCGCCCTGCGACTTCGGGCTGACAGCGAACATGCCGAAGTAGGCGTGGGTCTCCCGGTGCTGCACCAGGCAGCACGCGAGAAGGTCCTCGCCGGACTCGGCGACCATCATGCGGCTGGACCGGTCGGTCAGCGCGGCGGTGACGTCGGCCTCGTCGGTGCGCTGGCCGTCGAGGAGGTCGGCCTCGGTCGTCCATCCCGTGCGGCTGGAGTCGCCGCGGTAGGCCGATTCGATCAGGGTGACGATCCGGGGCACGTCGTCGACCGTCGCCACGCGGATGTCCGGCTCGGGGGCAGTGGCAGGTCGCTCAATGTCGCTCACCCGAGACATCCTGCCCTAACCCGGCGTGTTCGCCGTTCAGCCGTCCGCGATGTGTTCCATCAGCGCCGCGGCCAGGCGCAGCACCTGGCGCTCGGTCTCGGTCAGGCCGGCGAGGGCGCCGGCCAGCCAGGCGTCGCGTTCGGCGACGTCGCGCTCCAGCTCGCGGCTGCCGGCGTCGGTGAGCGTGATGATCGACTGCCGGCGGTCCCCGGCGTCGGCGGAGCGGACGATGAGGCCGTCGCGCTCCAGGTCGGCGAAGACACGGGTGAGGGACTGCGGCTGCTGGCGGTCGACGGCCGCGATCTCGCCGGGGGTGGCCGGTCCGTGCCGTTTCAGGTGGCTGAGGACGCTGATCTTGTTGGTGCTCAGGGCTCCGGGTGCGCGGCTGGAGCGCAGGCGGCGGGCCAGGCGGATGGCACCTTGGCGGATGGCTGTGGCGGTTTCGAGGTGGTCCGTTTCCAGGTGGTCCGGTGGGGTCTCGGCGTTTGTCACATCGGTACGCTATCACTTACTATCCAGTTGTTTAGTCCATGTCTGTTGCGCTCTGACATGCCGATTTCTCGCGCAAGGTCGTAAACATTGAGTACTAATCTGATAGCCATCGGGCCGCGCCGGAGCCGGTCGGTGTGGCGGCCTGCGGCTCTGCGCGCCGCAGTCGTCGCGATGGCGGCGGTGCTGTGCGCGTTCGGCTCGGCGATCTGGATCGAACATCGCGCGCATCTGCAGGTGGACATCGTGATCGCGGCCGTGGCGATGACGATGACGTTGGGGCGCGTTCAGCTCGGCGTCGCTCATCGGGACCGGTTGATCGGTACGGCGGTGGTCGCGGTGGCCGCGGCGGGCGCTTCCGAAGTCAGCTCTCTGCTACTGCGGTACCCGTTCTTCGGGGATGCGGCGTTCACTGCAGCGATGGCCGGCGTGATCTGGATCCGGCGCTTCGGGCCGCGGGCGACGAAGGCTGGGACCGTGGTGGTGGTTCCGTTCATCACGCTGCTGGTCACGCATGCCGAGGGGGTTCCGGCGCACGCTGCGAGTTATGACTTGTGGTGCGCGCTGATCGCGGTGGTCGCAGCCTTCTGGGTTGCGGTGTTTCAGCTTGGCGGCGCGGCGATGGGGTTTCGCGAGCAGCGCTCTCGACCATCGGTACCGGCGCCTCTCACCACTCCGTCCAGCGCCGGTCGCATTCCGGCCAGCACGCGCATGGCCTGCCAGATGGCCGTCGCTCTCGGCGCCGCTTTCCTTTTCGGCCACACCGTTTTCCACGATCACTGGCCGTGGGCGGTGCTCACCGCGTTCATCGTCTGCAGCGGCTCGCGGGGACGTGGGGACGTGCTGCACAAGGGCGTGCTGCGTGCGGCGGGGGCGGCTGTCGGGACGGTGGTCGCCACCGCGATCGCCGGGGCGTTTCCGCCCGGGGATCGCTGGTCGGTGGTGATCATCTTCACGGTGCTGGGGCTGGCTAGCTGGCTGCGTGAGATCAGTTACGCATTCTGGGCCGGTAGCGTGACGGCGGCGTTGTCGCTGCTGTACGGGTACTTCGGGCAAAGCGCGCCGTCACTATTGGAGACGCGCCTGGAGGCGATCGTCGTCGGCGCGGCGATCGGTATCGCAGCGTCCTGGTTCCTGCTGCCGGTGCGCACCGGGAGCGTACTCAAGCGCCGGCTGGCCGACGCGCTCGCGGCGCTGAGCGCCTTCCTCGGCGCGCCGATGGGCGACGCGGGCGAGGTCCGGCGGCGCCAGGCGCACTTCCAGCACGCCGTCACGCAGTTGGAGCAGATCGCGAAGCCGTTGCGGGCGCAGCGGATGCTGTCCGGCGCGTCCGACCGAGCCGACGCCGTCGACCTGCTGCACGGCTGCGTCGAGCCGGTCGGGACCCTCGCCGGGGTGTTCGCCGGCACCAAGGCCGACGCCGTACCGGAGTGGGACCCGCTGCGCCGCGCTGTTGCGGCAAACGTCGGGGCGATCCGCCGGGCCCTCGGCAACAAGCCCGGCGCCCCGTTTCGAAGGATCGAGCCGCAGGCCGATTCCACCGCGACCTCAGCGCTCATAGCAATGGATACGGCCCTCACCGGACTGGCCGAGTCAGCACTCCTGACTTGGCAGCCCTCTGACTCACCGGCCGAAGCGCCGCCCGCAGCACGGCACGTCCCAGCCGACCGCTCAGTTCCCCCACCCGGTGTCCGCGCCCCGAAACGCGCCGACGATCGAGCGGCCGAAGGACCGCACGGCGGCGCCTCCGTCGTACCGGACACCGAGGACGCCTCGGGCTGCCCGCGTGGATGATGGCATGGCGGATCTCCCTTTCAGGGTGGATGGGAGTGGCGGCGGCCCGACGCCGTTGGCACTGTTTACTGCCTGGTAACCAGGCTCGCACCGAGGCCTCTAAGAGGCCTAACACCGCCCTAACAACGGCGGGCGGGAGGGCTGGGGCCAGGCAGATCGGGCGCCGCGGGTTCCGCAGACGCTCACGGTGGCGATTACCGATCGCGGGCGCGCTGGCAACCCGGCCGCGGTGAACCGGAACGGGCCGCCCTGCTCGACGGGCCGGCTAGTCCGCGGGAAGTTGATCGGTCCCGGACGGCGCGTAGGCGATCAGCCGTGCCTTCTGGCGCTCGCGGGCCGCAGCGAGTTGCGCACTGAGGTCTTCGTGGTTGTGCCTGGTCCGGATCGTCCCGGCGAAGCTGGTCTCGGCGAGCCCTGCCAGTTCGCGGAACACGAACAGGCGACGGATTTCCTCCAGTTCCGGCTCGGCGGAACATTCCCACACCCGGTCCTGTGCCAAGAGCAGGTCGAGGTCGTCGCGCGCGTGGCACAACTCGCATGTGCGGGGGGTTTGGATTTCCGCCAGCAACAGCTCCTGCAACGCTTCCCGAAGTGGCTCTGGAGTACTCGTGCTTCTGCACCAGCGGTCGAACGCGGAGGAATGGTCTTCCCAATGGATGCGGATGAGCCCCTGCTCCCGGATCTCCTCTACGCCATCCTCACCGCGATCCACCAGGTGGGCGCGGAACAGCAGCGCCTCCTGGCCTCTCACCCCGATCGCCGGGTGGTCATCCGGGTTGAGCTCCCATTCCAGCCGGTACACGCGAGTCGCGGCTCCGGGCAGCAAGTCGACCACGCACTCGACGTGGCGGGGATCATCGTTCGGAAGGGTCACCGCGTCGCGCTCCGGTCCCAGCTCCGATCCGTCCTGCGCAAGGTCGCGGTAGCGCAGCAGACTTACGCGCGGCAGGAAGCGGCGCAGCCGCAGGGTCATACCGGCTTCGAGTTCCGCGGGCCGGACAAGGATACGAGCCTGGCCGTGTACGGTGCCGACGAGCTGGTCAATGACGGACTCCACCGTCAGTTCGGGATACTGCTGGCTCGATGCCGTCACCGGGTCAGCCTAACGGGCGGCGCGTAGGTCGTCACTGAGCAGGCGGGCCACCCCCGCGAGGAGGACCGCGAGGTGTTCGAACCCTCCCTCCGGCTCGACAACCCGGCGTACCGGCAGCCCGGCGAGACTCGCCAGCTGCTCCTCTGTTCCCGGCGGGTGGTGGCCGGTCAGCAACAGTCCACTGTCAGCCGCCTGCCGGGCGACCTCTGGCGGCGCATCGCTCAGCACCTGCGCCACCAGGTCCGCCACCGGCTGGTAGGCGGGCGCCAGGACCGTTCGCAGGTCCGTCTGCGACACCATGACCTTGCCTGACTGCTGAGGGAGGATGACGTTGCCGTCCTCTGCGATCGCCCTGCCGTAGACAGGCCGGGGACCTGTCACCGTCAGCTCGGGGACGAACGAGCCGCCGCCGACAGCGGCGCTCCACGCCTCCTCCAGGCTGACGTCGAACCGGTGCTCCGCACGCAGGTGTGCGATCACCGCCTCGGCCAGACCCCACGCGCCGCCCGCCGCGAGGCCGCCGGTGACCACCTCGCGTCCGGCGACGACGGCGACCGAGGTGCGCCGCGAGTCCAAGTGCACCACGACGGCCACGGCCGGCTCCGGGTCCAGCCCCGCCCCGACGAGGGCGGCCACCGCCTCCTCCACCACCGTGACCGTCGCCGCGGGCCACAACTCCCGGACCGTGTCCACGGCCGGCCCCACACCGGGGTGCGCACGGGCTCCCGGCGCCACGAGAACCACCGACCCGATCGGCGCCCACAACTGTGCCGGCCTCACCGTGCCGGCCAGCACCTCCGCCGCCAGCGACGCGTCCACCCCCGAGTCCGGATTCCACGCCAGCTCCACCACCAACCGCGTGGACCGGCCGCTGCGGCCCGTCACCTCCACCCGAATGGGGTCCAGGGCCCACCAGTGCACGTCCACGCTTCTATCCCCGCGTCTCGTCCGGTAGGGAGATCTTAGGTCGGAGGCCGAGCCTCAGCCGGTCAGCGTCGCGACCGCGGCCATCCACTGGTGATCGCAGGACCCTGATGCCTGGAAGCTCCCCGAGCCCACGCTCTCGTAGGCCGTCGCCAGCTGGTCCGCCGGAGACACAACAAGCGTCGGCAACGCGGTGAATCCGGAAGACCACGTCGCGTTCTCGCCGCCCTGCACCCCCGCGACCCCGAAGACGATTCCGCCGCCGGAAGCCGAACCCGATGCGAACGGGCCAGACGCCGCAGACGCCGAAGAGTGCCCGCCGATGCCGGTCACGCCGGAGAAAACATCGACCGCGACATGATGCTCCGCTGTGCTCGGAAACGTGAGGGTCACCGACCCGCCAGCACCGAGTGCCTTCGCCCCGACCGCGGCGAGAATCAGGGTACGATCACCCGCCCCATCACTCTGATCCGCGACCACCGAGTAGCCGTTGCCCGCGCTGTCGGACGCTCCCACACCCCCCGAGTGCGTATTGGTGAGCATGACCGACACCACCAACGTGTCCCCGCTGGCCGATGACCCCGACGTCTGCAACGTCACCCGCATCGGATCCGGCGACGACGACGCCGCACTCGACGCCAACCGCCCGACGTATGCCGGAGCCTTCGCAGCCTGCTGCGAAGGCGGAGCGCTGGGCCCGCCGGTCCCCACAGCGCTGGGACCGCCACCGCCGGAAGGCGCCGAGCCCGACGGCCGGCCCGCCTTGCTCGCACTGGACGGACCACCCGGCTGCCCCGCGCTCGTCGGCCCACCGCCCGCACTGCTCTGACCACCGGTCGGACCCACCGAACCGGCCGAGCCAAGCGAGCTCGGAGCCGTGGCACTCCCGGTCGCCGCACCCCCGCCGCCCTGCTCCGACGTCGACTGCCCCGCCGCACCACCGGCCAGGTCAGCCCCGGACGGCGTGCCGTTCCCGGTCTGCGAACCCTGACGCGCAGAAGACGATGGCGCGTGCGACCCGCCGCCACCGACTGCGAGCACCCCACCGACGACGGCCACAGCCACGACCAGCACGGCCGCACCGCCGACGATCACCATCCGACGCCGCCGATCAACGTCTCGGGCCCCGGCCGCAGCAGCGACATCCGCCGGCCCGAACGCGACAGCGACCGTCTCAGCCTCCGGCGAAGGCTCCGAAGGCAACGGCAGCGCCCTGCCAGCACCCGCTCCCGCACCCGCACCGGCGGCACCGGCACTGCCAGCGGCACCCCCACCGGCCTCGCCCTTGTCCTCGCCCTTGCCCCCAAGCTTGTCCGTACCCACGCGAAGCCCCCGAATATTCAGATCATCCAAACGCCGACAAACGAGCGACTGATCGTATCCGTACAGTCGTCGCCTGCAAACACGCGGACGAACCGAACCCCTACGAAGCCAACCCGAGCAGCTTGTCGGCATTGCCATGCGCGATCTTCGCCCGGTCCTCCTCCGACAGGTACGAATCGGCCAGAAAAGCCACCGCACCCTCGTTCCCCAGCATCGGGAAGTCGACCGAGTCGATGATCCGATCCACCCCGACCGTCTCGACGCAGTACCGCAGCTGCGCCTGATTGAACATCCCGCTCGGCGTGATGAACACGTTGTCGCGGAAGTACTCCCGGAACGTCCGGTCCAGCTTCGTCAGATGCCGCGGCATCGCCTCGTCCAGCCGATCGAGGTAGAACGGGATGAACTCGCCCCAGTGCCCAAGAACGAACTGCAACCCCGGATACCGGTCCAGAACCCCGGCCAGCACCAGGTGCAGAAAATGCACCGCCGTCTCCTGGTGCCACCCCCAACCGGCCAAACGGAAGAACGACGACACCACCGGCGACAACCCACGACCGTAATCCGACTCACCGACAGCCAACGGCGGCGGAGCAGGATGCAGGTAGATCGGCACGTTCAGCGCGTCGGCCGCACGCAGTATCGGATCGAACCTCGCCTCATCCAAGAACTCGCCATCCGTACGCCCCAAAATCATCGTCCCCACAAAACCCAACTCCCCGACGCACCGCCGCAGCTCGTCGCCCGCCGCCTCAGGCACCGCCGTCGGCAACGTCGCGAACGCCGCGAACCGGCTCGGATGCTCCCGCACCGCACGCGCCGCAGTATCGTTGGCCGTCCGGGTCAAAGCAGGCGCCACATCCGCCGGCAGGAACATGTTCAAGCAGGACAGCACCTGCGTGGTGATCCCGTTGCGGTCCATATCGGCGATCCGCGCATCGCCGATGTCCCGCAACAGCTGAAGCCGTTCCGTATAGGGATTCCCAGGAGCGAACAGCTCCGCGTTCGCCGGAACGAGTTCGGCCACGGTCGGCGCCCCGGCCGCGGCGATCGCCGGATCGGTCCAGTGTTCTTCGAGCGTGACGATGCGCATCACTACCACCTTGTCGTCTCGACATCTGTGTCTTCATCTGTGTCTTCACCACCCACGATGGCCCCGACGAGCGATAAGCTCAAACACTTGTTTGTGATCGACCGATCAGTTCTGCTGATAGGAGACTCCGAGTGGAACTGCGGCACCTGAAGTACTTCATCGCCGTCGCCGAGGAAGGCGGCTTCAGCCGCGCCGCGCGTCGGCTGCACGTCGTGCAACCCACGCTGAGCATGCAGATCCGCGACCTGGAGAACGAGCTGGGCGGCCCGCTCTTCGACCGCGGCGCACGACGGACCAAGCTCACGGCAGCCGGCGAGGTGTTCCTGGTCGAGGCCCGACAGGTGCTGGCGCAAGCCGAAAGAGCGCAAGCGACGACACGCCTGACGCTGGAGGGCCGCTCAGGCACGGTCCGCATCGGCGTGGCGGGCGCCGCGGTGCTCGGCGGCATGCTGGCCGACCGGATCCGCGCGTTCCACGAGGCCCGGCCGCTGGTGCGGATCGAGCTGCGCGAGGCCACGCCGCTCCGGCAGCGCGCGGCGATCCTCGCCAACGAGCTGGACGTCGGCTATAGCGCCCTACCAGCGCCGCCCGACGAACCGCGGCTGGCATCACTCCCGGTCAGCTCAGTGGGGTTCGTGGTCGCACTGCCCACTGGACATGCCCTGGCCGACCACGAAAGGCTGACGGTCAAGCAGATCGCCGGCGAGGACCTGATCGAGTACGCGGTCGGCGCGGAGCCGGACGATCAGGTCCCGGACGCGCTGCGCCGCGCCGGCCTGGCCCTGCCGCCGTCCACGTCCCGCCACCGCGCAGACAGCACCCTGACAGTACTCGCGCTCGTCGCCGCGGGCGTCGGCGTCGCCGTCGTCCCGGCGGGGGTACGAAGGGCTGCCGTGCCGGACGTCGTCTACCGGCCGCTCGCCGGACCGGGCCTGGAGGTGGGGTTCCATCTGCTGTACCGGGCGACCGAGACCGATCCGGCTGTCTCGGCCTTCTTGGAGGACCGGTCCTCTTAGCGCGTTCCTACAGTTGGCCCCAGGGCCAAGGGAGGGACGCCGTGGACGAGCAGCACTACTGGCAACAAGAAGGCGCCGAGTCGAACCAACCGACCTGGCAGCAGCAGCCGAATCAGGGCACGCCGACAGTGCAGTTGGGCACGTGGGCTGCGGGACCGGCTCCAGCTCCCGTTCCAGGTTGGGCTTCGGCTCCGGTACGTAACCAGCAGCGGAAGCGAAGACTGCTGCTCGCATCCGGCATCGGCGCACTGGCCGCCGCAGTCGTCGCCGCCGTGACCATCCTGCCGGGCCTGTCCACGCATCACGGCGAGACCGGCTCCGCCGCCGCCGTCCCCAAGCTGCACCCGGCCATATCGCAGGCCCCGTTCATGGCCGCCCTGAACACCCTGGCGGTCGCACCCGAAGTCCACTACCGCAGCACCGTCGACGGCG
This sequence comes from Catenulispora sp. GAS73, assembly GCF_041262085.1. Lineage (NCBI taxonomy): Bacteria > Bacillati > Actinomycetota > Actinomycetes > Catenulisporales > Catenulisporaceae > Catenulispora > Catenulispora sp. GAS73. The sequence continues at coordinate 195,611 of NZ_JBGCCM010000003.1, read as the reverse complement.
ACCCGATCGACATCCGCGTCACCAGCCACGGCGAGTCCGTCGGCACCATCACCGACAGCGGCGCCGCCATCAGCCTGCTCAGCGTCGCCGGCAAGCTCTACATCAAGCCGCCGGCGTCGGGCCTGCCCGGCGTGACGAACAAGGCCCAGCTGGCGGCGATCAGCGGCAAGTGGCTGACCGGCAAGGACGTCGACACCCTGCTCGGCGACCGCCTCTCCCCCTTCGTCCCGCCCGGGCAGCTGGCCGAGCGATTGGCCGCGGCCCTGGCCGCGAGCCACGATCTGCCGTCCGATTCCGATCCCGGAACCGTGGTCGACGGTGTTCGTGTCCTGACAGCGAACACCTCGCTCGGCACCTTGTCAGTGTCCAGAGACGCCCCGTATCACCTCGTGTCGCTCGGCGACGGCTCGTCGTCCCCGCCCCCGGCGAGCGACGGCTCCCCGACAGCGGCGGCGGCAGCCTTCACCTGGACCGGAAGGCAAGCTCCCGACACCGACTTCCCCAGCGATCCGGCCAACGAGCCCGACGCCACCGCCGGCGAAATCCTGAACGACACCAAGCAGCTCAGCACCGCCGTCAACAGCGACCTCCAGTTCAAGCTCCAGGGCAACGGCCAGATCAGCTGCAACGCAGGGGGCTGCCAGGTCAGCGTCACCGTCAGCAACACCATCGACCCGACCACGGCGAACGCGAAGATCACCGGCGGCCAGATCGCGGCGGAGCTGCACGCGGACATCAGCATCGAGGGCGAGCCGGCAGGGTCCTGCGACTCCAGCGGCCAGCTCCCGCTGAACAACTCCGCCACGATGGGCTGCTCGGACCCCGGCGCCGGCGGCGTGTTCACGTCCGTGGACGCCGAGAAGAAGGCGGCGGCCGAGGCGCAGTCCAGAGCCGAGAACGGCGCCGAAGTCCCTTACTACGTGCACTTCAACGGCGAGTACTACGTCTACGCCACGGCCCAGGTCTCCGTCGACCAGCTCGTGCAGGACGAGGAGAACCAGCAGGCTGACGACAAACAGGAAGACCCCTGCTCGACGTCGAACGCCGTGCCGAGCGCGTTCCGCATCGCCGCCCCGGGTCCGGCTCCAAGCTGTTCGACGACAGCGCGCCTGGTCGGCCCGGACGGAAAGCCGCTCGCCAACCCCGACCCGATCGCGACCAAGCTGAAGAACTACGTCGACAAGGCCCTCAACGACTGGAACACGGGCAAGATCGGCTACACCCGGGACAACCTCGCGTCCATCGCCAAGTCCAAGAACCCCACCGCCCTCACCAACGCGCTCAAGGGCAGCATCCTCGACGACTATGTCAAGACTCTGACCGAAAACGACCCCTCGCTGCGCAACCTGTTCGGAGCACGAAGCGGCGACTACGGCCCAGACTGGATCAACGCGGGCACCACCGGCGCGACCCGCTGGTACGACCTGACGACCCGGAAACAGTGGTCCAACCACGTGAAGAAGTACACGAAGCCCTTCGGGGCGGGCATCGGAATCCTGTGGAACTGAGGCCGGGAACCGTCAGCGCAGCACCGCCGACAGCAGATCGCCGCCAAGCGCGGTCAGCACTGAAGCGTCCAGCGCGTAGTACACATACCGCCCGCGCCGCTCGGTCACCAACAGCCCCGCCTTCCGCAACACCGCGAGGTGCCGCGAGACCTCCGGAGGCGTCAACCGCCAGGCGTCGGCCAGTTCGCCCGTAGTGTGCGGGCTCCTGGCCATGGTCCGCACGAGCCGGAGCCGCACCGGATGCGACAGCGCCTGAAGCCGCCGCTCGATGACGTCCATCGGCACCGCACGCATCGCCACGCTCGGTTCGGCGACCGGATACTGCATCACCGGTCGCCAGCCGGCGGCGTGGACCGCGACCAGATGCGGGCTGCCGAACACGCTCGGGATGAGCGTCATCCCGACGCCCCGCGCGGTCGTCGCGTTGTCCTGCAGCTTGTCCACGACGATGCACTCGGCGCCGTCCCCCAGCGAAGTGACCGCCACCGCGCCGGACACCGAGGCCAGAGCCCGACCGATGCCCCCGCGCTCGCGCAGATCCGTCTTCACCTGCGCGTCGGCCGCCAGCCGCACCACCACGTCCCGCCACGCGGCGTCGAAGAACGCCTCGGCGCACTGCTCAAGTGTCTGGCGCACCCGCTGCCGCACCGCGGCCGGATCGGCCAGCAGCCGCTCGGCGAACGCCTCCTGCACCGCGCCGCGTGCCTGAGCCTGGTCCAGCGCACGCTCGCGCGCCGCGTCGTCGGTGAGCGGCGAGGCCGCGCCGAAGTGGACGCGGTTGCTGCCGCACGTCGTGACCAGCGCCGACAGCACGTACGCCTCGTCGTCGATGAGGTCGACGTCGTCCAGTTCCTCCTTCAGAGTCGGCTTCGGCCGGGCCGGGAGGAGGAAGTCCGCACGCGAGGAGCGCCACAGGAACTCGGCCTCCTGAAGGCGCTCGGCCAGCTCCGGACGCAGCGCCGCGCGGACGCCGGCGGCCCGGGACGCGAAGTTCGGGTGGTGCTCGGTGGCGGCCAGCGCGTGCAGCATCGCGGTCAGCTCGGCCAGCGGGGAGACGGCGAACCGCAGCCGCTCGGGCGGCATGCCGGTGATGTCGATGCGCAAGGTCACGTGACCATTGTCGCTGGTGGCGGTGCTGAACGCCGCGTCGGTTGACGCGTTTCGTCAACTCACGTGACCGGTCGTCGGACGGTCCGCACCTTTGAGCCATGACCATGAGCGCGCCAACCGTGCCGGACGACACCACCGAAGCCGGCGCCGCCCCGAACGCCGCCGCCTCCTCGTCCAATGCCGCCCCGGCCGCCGCCGCCGCGTCCGACGGCTCAGCTCCCGCCGCGCGACCCCGCGTGAGCGCACGCAGCCTGCTGCGCGCCTCCGGCGGACCCCGTTACGCCGTCGCGCTGCTCGTCGACTCCTTCGGCAACGGCATGCTGCGGCCCTTCCTGCTGCTCTACGGCATCGACGTCCTGCACCTGTCGGCACCGACCTCCGGCGCCGCCATGACCGTCGGCATCATCGCCGGCCTCGCCGCGACGCCAGTCGCCGGCCGCTGGTTGGACACCGGCGCGCGCAGCACGGTTGTGGCCGTGGCGATGCTGATCCGAGTCCTCGGAACGGTGTTGCTGCTGGCGGCTCCGACCGGCAGTGTCGTGCTGTTCACAGCGGCCGCGCTGTTCCTCGGGATCGGGAACCAGACGATGCCCACGGCGCACTCCGCCCTCATCGCCACCATCGCGAAGGGCCGCGAACGGGACGCGGCCAGCGCCGCCGCGCGGTCGGTGCGCAACGCCGGCATGGGCCTGGGCGCGCTGGCCGCCACCGCCTGCCTGGCCGGCGGTCCGACCGCGATGCGCTGGCTCGCCGTGGCGACCGGGTTCAGCTTCCTGGGCTCCGCGTCGCTGGCCTGGTCGGTCCACATCCGCGCGCAGTCGACGTCCGCCGAGACTGCCGAGGTCCGGCCCGGGCCCGGCCCGGCTCTGCTCACGCTGCTGGCGGCGAACGTGATGTACGTGTTCTGCGTCAACGTCCCCGAGATCGCGCTGCCGTTGATCCTGGTGAAGCTGCTGCACGCCTCGCCGGCCTGGGCCGCCGGGATCTTCGTGACCAATACGGCGCTCGTGGTCGCCTTCCAGGTGCCGGTGACCATCTTCCTGGCGCGGTGGCCACGCAGCGTCGCCCTGGCAGCGTCTGGGGTAGTGATCGCTACGTCCTATGGGGGATTCCTACTCGCCTCGGACCTCGGCCACAGTTTCGCGGCAGCTGCCGTCGCGGGCGTATCAGTGCTCTGCACCTTCGGCGAGATCATGTACGCCGGAAGCATCGGTCCTCTGCTGGTGGCGATCACTCCGGCGCCGATCCTCGGTCGCACCTTGGGCCGCTTCCAGCTGTCCAACGGCGTGGGACTGGCCATCTCGCCGACGGTCATCGCTGTCCTGGCCTCGCACGGCTCGGCCGCGCTGTGGCTGACGCTGGCCGCCGGGACGCTGGTCGCTGCCTGGTCGGTTCGACAGTTGTCAGACCACGAACAAGCCTGAGCCCCGCCCAGGCGCCGACGCAGCGGCACCGGCGTGGCCGGAGCGCTACTGTGGACTGCCGACCCAGCCCTGAAGCGGCTGGTCGTCGGGCCACAACTGGACCGCCTTCTCGGCGGCGGCGCGGATGGCGGCGCCGTCGAGTTCGTGGCGCACCTCGGTGATGCCGTGGGCGAGCCAGGATACGACGATGGTGACGGGGCCTTCCGGAGGCAGCGGGTGGATCCAGTAGGTCATGTCGTAGGACCGGCCGCCGCCTCCGCCGCGGCTTGAGAGCAGGACCGCTTCGTCGGGATCGACTTCGTGGTCGGGCGTGAGGTGAGGGCGCGGCTGGTTGGAGGCGGCGCGGCGGCCGTCGGCGAACAGGACGCCGATGCGGAAGTCCTGCGTGGGATCGCCGGAGTCGGGTGTGACGGTGTTCCGCACATAGTCCCGGCGGCGACGGCGGCCGTGGGGGTCGATCCGCTCGATGTCGTCGCGAGTCCGGATGTGAATGGAGAAGTCGAAGCCGTTCGGATACACCGACAGGCCGCCGATCGCGATGGCGAGCCGCTCCTGGTGGACGATGATCGCGTTCTCGGCCATGTCCGCCGGAATCACTGCGTCGGGCTTCATCCACGTCGGGCGCGGCGGCAGCGGGGGTTGCTCGGGTGGGGGTGCGGGTTCTGGGAAGCTGTCGAAGAAGTCCATGATGCAACGATGGTAGAGGGCTGATGTCTAGGCGGTGCGCTGGGGCACTCTTCGGCCAGCGCCGAATTCAGTGCAGAATCTGGCGCAGCGCCGAGCCGAGTTCGCCGGGTTCGGTGGACCGCCAGGCGACCACGCCGTCCGGACGCACGAGCGTCGCACCGGCCTCGGCGAGCTGGTAGAGCTTGCGCACCGTATCGTCCACCGGGATCAACGTGACCGCTGGCCGGACGCCGGCCGCCGCCGCCCTCCACTCCCCCTCGCGCCCCGCCGCCGCCAGCAGCACGAAGTCGCGGCCGAACAGGTCCCGGGTCGAGGTGCCGTCGGGCAGGACCGCATGCGGGGCGCGGGTTCCGGGGCGTGCCGTCGGGGATTCGGGGTCCTCGAACGGGCTGTCGGCGGTGTGGCCGGGTTCAGCGAGGAACGCGCCGCTGGGATAGACGTAGCCGAACAAGCCGCGCGCCGGATCGACGAGCTCTGCGACGCTCTCGTCGGCCAGGGTGGGGTCGACGCGCTGGACGAAGTTGGCGTACTGCTGCTCGGTCAGCATGTCGGCGTAGGGCCGGCGCTCCGCGTCGTGGCTGTCCAGCAGGCTGTCGTCGGCGTCGCCGGACAGCACCGCGGCCAGCTTCCACGCCAGGTGGAACCCGTCGAGCACGGCCGCGTTGCCGCCCTGGCCGCCGGTCGGCGGCATTAGGTGCGCGGCGTCGCCGATCAGCAGGACCCGGCCGGAGCGGAAGGTGTCGGCGACGCGGGTGATCCAGGTGCCGCTTCGGGTCCAGGCGATCTCGACGTCACTGACCCGCAGCCCGGGATCGCCGGCGGCGGTGCGGATGTGCTCGGCTAGGCGGTCGGGTTCGGTGTCCTCGACGCTGAATCCGCCGCCGATCACGAAGCGGTCCGGCTCGTCGGTGGTGGCGACCGTGACCGACCCGGAGGGCAAAGCGGCGTTGTGCAGGTGCCACAGCCCGACAGCCGCGCCGTCGAGAGCCGCGGCCAGATTCGCGCGGAAGGAGGCGAACATGACCGAGGACTCCGTCTCGCGCTGCCGTCCGTGAGCGCCGATCCCGGCCGCGTCACGGATCGTCCCCTTGTGACCGTCGGCGCCGATCAGGTACTGCGTGACGGCACGGGAATCGGTGCCGTCCCGAGTGCCACGCAGCCGGACGACGACTTCATCAGACTTCTGATCGAAGGACTCGACCTCGGTGTCGAACAGGATCCTGACACCGAGCTCGACCGCCCGGTCGGCGAGGATGCGCTCGGCGCGCTGCTGGCTGACCATGCCGGCGCGCTGCGGCGAGAAGCGTGAGAAGTCGGGCATCGTCTGCGCGAAGTCGCGGTAGACACGGCCGGTCATGCTCTCGGCGATGAGGATCTTCATCTCATTGCGGCCGGGCGGCTCGGCTGCGGCGAAGCGCTCGGCGAGGCCCGCGACGGCCAGCGCCTCCATGGTCGCCGGCATCTGGCCGCGCGCCTTGGGCTGCGTGGACAGGCCCGAGTGGCGCTCGACGACGAGGGTGTCGATGCCGTGCAGGCCCAGGAACACGGCCGTGGACAGGCCGGCCAGGCCCGCCCCGACGATCAGGACGGACGAATTCAGCGCGGCTGACGTGGCTGAGTTGGCTGAGTTGACTGACGCGACTGGCGTGGCGGACATTGCACGCCTCCTCCCGACGGCGTAAATTGTTTCCACGGATGGAAACTTTCGATCCATCGAAATAGTCGCCCGAGGAGAGCCCGATGTCAACCGACCGCGACGCGCTGCTGGCGGACCTGGCCGCCGTCGCCCGCGAGGCGTCCGGCCGGGCGCTGGTGCTGCACCAGGCCATCGCCGACCGCTTCGGGCTCGGCGCGAGCGACCTCAAGTGCCTGGACCTGGCGCGCGCCGAGCCGGATCTGACCGCGGGCCGGATCGCCGACGCGACGGGCCTGTCGGCCGCGGCGGTCACCGCGCTGCTCGACCGGCTAGAGCGGGCAGGCTTCGTCGAGCGCGTGCGGGGCACCGAGGATCGGCGCAAGGTGCACGTGCGGTCCACGGGACGGCACGAGGCGGCGCTGCGAGCGGCGTACGGCCAGCTGGCGGAAGGGTTCGAAGCCGTCGCCACCGCGTTCTCCGACGAGCAGCTGCGCGCTTACATCGCGGTGCAGCGCGCGTTCAGCGAGGCATCTGTCGCGGTGGCGAAGGCGCTCAGCGGGCCGCTGCCGACCTAGAGGGAAATCAGCCGTCGAATTCGTCGCTCGGACGCCCGGGCACCCGGCCTTGCACCGCGCGCGCGGCGTCCTCGCACGCCGCGCCGATGTGCCGCAGCACGGCTTCGACCTGCGTGCCGCAGTGCGCGGGGACGTGTTCGCACAGCTCGATCAGCTGGCTGGCGGCGAGCAGTTGGGCGTCGAGGCGTCGCAGGATCGTGCGACCCGTGTCGGAGTAGCGCAGGACGGGGTCGCGACGCAGGGCGTCGAGCACGGCGGCGGGGTCCGAGCGCGGGGTGCGGCGTGCGAGGTTCGGCGGCTGCGGGACGTCGGGGACGCCGGGCTGCGGCTGGCCGGGCGGCGAGCCGGCGCGTCCTTCGGGAACCGGGGAAAGCCCGGCCAGCACGCGGCGTCGCACGTCATGCGCGGTCCCGAGGGAGATCCCGGCCTCGCGCGCCATCGCCCGCACCGGGATCTCCGGGCGTTCGGCGAGCAGGCGCGCTGCGGCCCGGCGGCCCTCGTGGGCGTTCACCGGCCGGACCCGGCCGTCCGCGCCGACCCGCAGATGCGAGGCGCGCCGATCGCCGAGGGTGCGCCGCACCGCCGAGACGGTACCGGCGGACAGCCCCACGGCCTTGCCGACCTCGCGGTCGGACCGCATCGGAGTGACGCGCAGGATCTCGGCCGCGGCGGCGCGGCGCTCGGCCACGGACGACGCCGGGTCGGGTTCCGGCTCCGTCTGGAGGTGTTCGAAGTCGGAGTCGGAGCCGACACAGTGCAGCGTCAGGCAAGGGCAAGTCTCGGTCACGTGGCGTCCCCCTAGGCGCGGAGTGCTTACCTGAAGCCTCCCGGGCCCGCCCCACACGGCGATAACACCGACCTAATACGCGCCGAGATACGCACCGAGATCACGCGCTCCTGGTCCATACAGGGCCGGCACGATGGGCGATCCGCCGCCGGTGCGCTGGGTTCCGCATCGGGTTCGGGCTCGCTCTTTGGTTCGGGTTCAGGCTCGCGCTTGGGTTCGGGTTCAGGCTCGGGTTCGGGTTCGGGTTCGGGTTCGGGTTCGAGTTCGGGTTCGAGTTCGGGCTCGGGCTCGGGCTCGGGTTCGGGTTCGAGTTCGGGTTCGAGTTCGGGCTCGGGCTCGGGGCCGCTTGCCAGCGCCACTGTGCTGGCCGCGCTGACCGGCCGCGAACGTCAGGTGGCGCTGTTGGTCGGCGCCGGGCACAGCGACCGTCAGATCGCGACGCGGCTGGTGGCGCCGGAGATCGAAGAATAGCCACTCTTTGTGGTTTCCTGTGCACATCGCTACAGCGTCCTGACTTGTTTCCCGTTTGTGTCGCGACTTGCCATGGCAAGGACACTCTTTGCGAGGAGTCTTGCGGGATGGCCCGTGCCGAGGGAGTGGAATGATGCTGCACAGGAGAAGACGGCTCGCGGCTTCGGCCGCCGTCGTCGTCGCGCTGGCGTGTGGGGCGGTGGCCGGAACCGGAGGCGCCAGCGCCCAGAGCACGACGAACGCGACCCCGAACGCGAACGCCGACAGCGACGCCGGCAACCGGCCCTGGCTGCCGCCGACCCCGAATCAGTGGCCGCTGGTCGTCACCGCCTCGCACACTGCCGAGCAGGAGATCACGCGCGGTATCGGCTACCACACCGACACCTATCAGACGGTCGGCGGCGTGCAGCACGCGACGGAACTCAACGTCGATCTGACCGACCCGAACGTCCGGCTCGGCGTCGTGGAGTCGCACAACGAGCTCAGCGACCCCGCCAACGAGATCCCCTCGTCCATGGCGAACCGGACCGGCGCGGTCGCCGGCATCAACGGGGACTTCTTCGACATCTACGGCTCCGGTCGTCCGCACGGCATGGTCGTGATCAACGGCCGCCTGGTGAAGAGCCCGAACCCGGGGTGGAACCAGAACCTCGTGGTGCGCGCCGACGGCTCGATCGGCATCGGCGCCGAGGCATATTCGGGCACTGCCACGGACGGCGCCGCGAGCCACCCGATCAGCTCGGTCAACTTCGTGGACGACCTGTCCGCCAACGGCCTGGTGCGGATCACGCCGGACCTCGGGGACAGCGGGAAGGTCCCGGCGTCGGTCGTGGTGTCCGGCCACCGGGATCCGGCCGCGTCCGGCGTCCTGGTCGTGGACAAGGTGACGCCGAACGTCACCGACCTCGCGCCGCTGCCCGCCGGGACCGAGGACCTGGCCGGGTCGGGCACTGCGGGCCAGTGGCTCACCGCGACGGCGCACGTCAGCGACCGGATCGCCATAGCGGAGGCGATCAGCCCGGACGACAACGTGCGCCAGGCGCTGTCCGGCGGGGCCGTGCTAGTGCAGAACGGGACGATGGCCGTGCCGCTCCAGGGCGGTGGCGAGAACAACGTCAACAACCCGGTCACGGGCCTCGGCGTGACGAAGGACGGCAAGCACGCGATCGTCGCGGTCTTCGACGGCCACCAGCCGGAGGACGCGGCCGAGGGCCTGACCCGGCCGCAGCTGGCCGGGTGGATGATGGCGCACGGCGCGTACAACGCGATGCTGTTCGACTCCGGCGGCTCCAGCGAGATGGTCGCGCGGCAGCCGGGGCGGCAGCAGGCCGGCGTCAGCAACACGCCGTCGGACGGGCACGAGCGGCCGGTGGCCAACGGCCTGTTCTTCTACAGCACCGAGGCGCACCCGGGGCCGGCGGTGAAGGCCGTCCCCAACGCCGGCGCGCCGCTGGCCGTGCTGACGAACAGCACGGTTCCGGTGGCGGCGTACGCGGTCGACAAGCTGGGGAACCCGGCGAGCGACGCGGTGAGCCTGTCGGTGCGGCCGGCTTCTCGGGCGAGTATCAGTACTGGAACAAGCGGGGCTTCGCTGACGGCGTCGGGCGAGCCGGGCACTGGCGATCTGGTCGTGAAGGCCGGTCGGGCTCACGACTCGGTGCCGTTGCGGGTGACCGATCGGCTGAACTCGCTGTCGCTCAGCCCGGCCACGGTCGATCTGAACAACGGCGGGACGCAGCAGCTCACGATCAGCGCCACGACGCGGGACAAGCAGCCGGTGTCGCTGCTGCCGGCGTCGGTGACGTGGACGGCGTCGCCGTCGAACCTGGGCAGCGTCGATCCCACGACGGGGTTGTTCACCGCGGCGGCGAGCGGCGAGGGACTGGTGACGGTCACGGCGAGTGCGGCCGGGGCGAGCGCGACGGTGTCGATCGCGGTGGGTCAGCGTTCTGAGATCGTCGACTCGATGACCGATGTGGGGAATTGGGCTGTGCGGGCGCATGGCGGCGCGACGGGGAGTCTGTCGCTGTCGACGACGACCAAGCGGCTGCCGAGCGACGCCGGTTCGATGGACGTGAGCTACAACATTCCGGCGGGGAACGGCGTCAAGCAGGTCGTGTTCTTCCCGAACGGGAACGAGTCGTTCCCGCCGCCCGGGGAGACGCAGCTGCCGGACGGCGTCGGGGTGTGGATCAAGGGCACCGGGACCGGTGGGTCGGGGTCGCCGCTGGGGTTGGGGAACTTGACGTTGGCTGAGGCGTACACCGAGGTGAACGGGCAGTATGTGGACTTCTATCCGTCGACGGTGACGTATGACGGGTGGCAGCTGATCGTCGCGAACCTGCCGGCGGGGCTTCAGTTCCCGATGACCGTGAACTTCCTGGACTTCCTGGTCATCAGCCCGACGCAGCAGCTGTCCGGGGACCTGTATGTGAGTGACCTGCAGGCGTTGTACTCGCCGCGGCCGTTGGTGACGCCGCCGTATGTGGCGATCCCGCACAATCCGTCGTGGTTGCAGTACACCGAGGACCCGGCGAAGTTCCGGGCCGGCGGGACCACGCTGGCCGCGCTGGACGACGCGCACACGCATGCCGACGATCCGAACTCGACCGGGAGTGTGGTGCTGAAGCAGGACGGGGCGCAGATCAAGGCGCTGCCGTCGAGCCAGACCGGGGCGTTGTCGTTGCAGACGATGGGCGACATGAGCGATTCCGGGACGATGGCGAACCTGACGTATCTGAAGTCGTTGCTGGACGGTACTGGGCTGGCGTATCACGAGGGCGTTGGGAACCACGAGATCACGCAGGGTGCTGATGCGGAGAACAAGAACTGGACCAGTCTGTTCGGGCCGACGCACTACAGCTATACGCAGGGTGCGGCGAACGTTGTGGTGACGGACAGTTCGCATATCGGGATTCTGCCTTCGGATCCGTATCAGGTGCCGGCTACTGATCCGTCGCAGTATCAGTGGCTGGCCGACCAGCTGACGGCGAATCGGTCGCCGGTGGTGTTCGTGGTGAGTCATGTGCCGGCGTATGACCCGCATCCGCAGCAGGACAGTCAGTTTGCTGATCGGTGGGAGGCGCAGATGTTCGAGACGTTGGTGCGGAGGTATCAGGACTCGCATCCGCGGACGCATGTGATTTTGCTGTTCGGGCATGCTCGGGGGTGGGCTGAGAATCTGTTGGATCCGACGGGGCACAATGCGGCGGACGGGCTGCCGAACTTCGTGGTCGCGGATGCTGGGGTTGAGGCGTATGCGGCGGCGGACGAGGGTGGGTTTTATAACTACGGGTTGTTCCATGTGCTGCCGGATGGGGATGTGCAGTTTGCGGCGGTTCCTACGTTGGCGAGTATTGCGGTGAGTGGTGCGGGTGGTGGTGCGGCGGCGCTGCATGTCGGGCAGACGACGCAGCTGTCGGCAACGGGGACCTCGCCGACGGGGGACGATCTGCCTGCGCTGAGCGTGCCGATCGCGGATCCGGCGTCGCATGTGTGGCGGAGTTCGGATCCGCGGGTGGCCAGCGTGGATGCGGTTACCGGTGTGGTGCATGCGAAGTGCCCGGGAACAGCGACGATCTCGGTGACGTCGGGCGGGGTCACCGGGTCAATGACGGTGACGGTCGCTAAGTCCTGACGTTCTACTGGTCCTCGCGGCACCTGCGATTTACGGTGTCGCGAGGACCAGTAGCGACTCCATGTCCAGCACGAGCGCTTGGACTTCGGCTACGGACACGTGGTAGGTGTCGACCTGGACCTCCAGTTCCACCGTATCCGGGGACGTCCCCACTTGGATCATCAGCTTGTCGTGGTAGGTCGTGAACGGCTCGGCCCAGCGCAGGGTGCTTTCATGCTGCGCGGCTTCGAGTTCGGGGCGGGATGTCGGTGGGCCGACCGGCTCGGTGCCGATGCCGACGCGGCGGTCGTTGAACAGGCAGGACAGGTCGATAGTCTCGCCGCGCTCCTCGTTGATCCGGGCGCGTAGCTCTTCGAGCTTCGTCGGGTCGTAGTACGCGTACTTCGAGCACAGAGCCATGGCGCGCTGCGTGCGGTCGACCACCTCGTCGAAGGGGGCGTCGGCGACGTCGACCGTGAGCAGGCCGTTCACCGACAGCGGATGCGAGACGTCGGCGAGGCCGGGGCGGAAGCGGTTGCTGACGACTACTTGGATCAGCGCGGGGCTGATGCCGGTCAGCCGCGCCACCGCCACCGCGTAGCCAGCCAACAGCACTGTTGACGCTGGCACGCCGAGGCGCGCTGCGGCTGCTTTCGACGCCAGGTGTAGTGCGCGGGATGTGAAGTAGGCGCGGCGGTAGCGGGGCTCGCCCCGGTCTACGTGTGGGCCGAAGCGCAGGGGGGCGGCCGAGCGCAGCAGGCGCTCCCAGTAGCGCAGCGAGGCCTCACTCTGCCGCTGGCTGGACGCCGTGCGCTGGAGTGCGGCCAACTCCAGCGGTCCGATCGCCGGATCTGGGTTCTTCGGTTCGCCGGTGAGCGGGTCGCGGGTGCCGAGTTCGTCGAGCATGGCGGCGATTCCGCCTGCGTCTGTGGCTACGTGCGAGATTGTGACGACGACGTGGGTGACGACGCCGTGGGAGCGGACGGCGGCCATGCGGATCGGCCACTCCCACGCGTGGTCGAAGGGGGTCGCCTCCCAGTGGGCGGCTAGGGACTGCGCGGCCTGGGCCGGGTCGGCGGCGTCGGTGTCGGCGGGGACGTCGAGGATGCCGAGCGTCGCCTCGCCGAAGGCCGCGACGACCTGGCTCAAGGCACCGCCCGGGCCCGACCGGATCAGGGCGCGCATCGAGGCGTAGCGGGACATGAAGAACGCGAGCTCAGAGGCGAGGTCCTGTACCGTCCGACCGTCGGTCACCGGCACCGCGCCGCCCATGCTCAGCGACGACCGGGCCTGCTGCATCAGCGTCCAGACCTTGCGCTGCCCCCAGGTCAGCTCACCGACGCCGGCGCCTGGGCCTTCGAAGGGGACGACGATCGCGTCAGTCATGCGCACGCCGCCGAGGATCGCCTGCGGTACCGGTAGAGCCATAGCCCAGCCCCCTTGAAACGCCTGCCACACGCCGGTGTCAGACTCGCCCTCCCCGCGCTCGGCTCCATCGTGTGTCAGGTGTGTCGTTGACGCAAGAGTCTGAGAAATTGCGGTAAGAATACGATTAGATCGCGCAAGGGTTGGGGGTGGGTGGTGCTGGTTGAGGAGTGGGGTGGGGTGTCGGGTGGCGTGCGGTGTCGCGTGCGGTGCGGTGTCGCGTGCGGTGCGGTTGGTTTGTCAGGGTGCGGCTGGCGTGTGGTTTACAGGCAGTTTTTACGGCTTCGCCAATGGTTTGATGACCTCGCAGGGGGACGCAGTTCGGTTGAGCGAAGCATGTTGCGCTGGCGGCCGCCGGTTTTCGCTGGCACGACCACGCGGCGGTTCGAATCAGGCATGGCGCGTGGGCGGCTGGCGGTGTTCGTGTGCACGACCGCGCGGCGGCTCGAATCAGGCATGGCGCGTGGGCGGCTGGCGGTGTTCGTGTGCACGACCGCGCGCCGGTCCGAGTCACTGCGCATGTCGTAGGCGGCAATCGTCGTGCGTGGTGGGCACCTTGAGGCCTCCGGCGGGCGCTCTACAGCGAGGGGGCGACCCGCGCGACCTGCTTGATGGCGGCGGCCCGCAACTGGTCGGCTTCCTATCCGCTGTTGCCTGCGTCGCGCTGGTCAGCTGCGGTCGCTGCTTGTGGTCACCAGGGTTCTGGGTCCCTCGCCGCGTCGTCGCCGTAAACGGAACCAGCCCGGTTTGGCGGAATCAAGCCGCACCCCTGTTGCTGTGGTACAGCCTCGTCCGGCTTGACACCACCAAACCGGCCAGGTTGGCTTCGCCCGCCGACGCGGCGAGGGACCCAGAACCAACACCCCGCATGGTCCTTCGGACCCCCTCACCACGGGGCCGGTCGCGCTGACCCGTCACCACCCACGGCGGCCAAGGCGCCGGTTCTCGTCGGAATCGGCGGTCTGGCCGCATCGGCCCGGTGCCGACCGCCACTCGTCGGCGATTCGCGGGTTCGGGCTTGAGCCGGTGCGCGGTCGTGTCCGCGCCGGTGGACAGCGAGCGCGTCTGCCGTCACTCGTCGGGCTGTCCGCCGTTGCCGTTGCTGCCGTTGCCGCCGTTCCACCCGGCGGGCAGCTCCAGCTCGAACCACACGACCTTCCCGTGGCGGGTCGTCCGGCTCCCCCACCTGTGCGAGAGCTCGTCGACGAGGCGGATGCCGCGGCCGCTCTCGTCGTAGTCCGTGAACTTGCGGAGGGCTGGGGCTCGGGGGTCTGAGTCGGCGACCTCGATTGTCAGCATTCGGTCGCAGAATAGGCGGAGTTGTCTGGGGCGGTCGGTGTGGGTTAGGGCGTTTGTCACCAGTTCGCTGACTAGGAGTTCGGCTAGGTCGGTGAGGGCGGATAGGTTCCAGGCTCGGAGGCGCTCGCGGGTGAAGACGCGGGCTTGGCCGGCCATGCGGCGGTCGCCGGAGAGGGCCAGGGTGGCTACGCGTTCGTCGGCCAGGGAGACTGTGCGGGCCATGATGAGGGCTACGTCGTCTTCGGCGCCGCCGGGGACTAGGGCGGCCAGGACGGCGTCGCAGGCTTCTTCCAGGGGGCGGCCGCGTGGTGCGAGGGTTTCTCGGAGGAGCTTGATGCCTTCGTCGAGGTCGCGGCCTCGGCGTTCGACCAGGCCGTCGGTGTAGAGGGCCAGGACGCTGTGCTCGGGTAGGACGAACTCCATGCTCGCGAAGGGCACGCCTCCCACCCCCAGAGGTGGGCCCGGCTCGACCTCCAGCAGCGTGGTGGTGCCGTCTGGTGCCACCACCACCGGGGGGAGGTGGCCGGCTGAGGCGATCACGCCGGAGCGCTCGACCGGGTCGTAGACCGCGCACACGCAGGTGGCGAACTGGTCGTCGCCGCTGCTCGCGGCTGTGGCGTCCAGGCGTGTCAGTACCTGCTCGGGCTCCATGTCCAGGGTGGCCAGGGTCCGGGCGACGGTGCGCAGCTGCCCCATCGTGGCCGCGGCCCGGATGCCGTGCCCCATCACGTCGCCGACCAGGAGTGCCACCCGGCCGCTGGACAGCGGTACGACGTCGAACCAGTCGCCGCCGACCTCGCTGACGCGGCTGCTCGGCAGGTAGCGGTGCGCGATCTCCATGCCGATGGTGTGGGTGACGTTCTGCGGCAGCAGGCTGCGTTGCAGCGTCAGTGCCGTGGCACGCTCCCTGCGGTACAGGCGCGCGTTGTCCATGCACAGCGCTGCGCGCGCCGCCAGTTCCTCGGCCAGTGCGACGTCGGCGCGGCCGAAGGGTTCGCGGTCCTGCATGCGGATGAACTCCGCGCCGCCGAGCACCACGCCGCGGGCCAGCAGCGGGACCATCAGGTAGGAGTGGATGCCGGCGGCCAGGCCGCCCGCCACGCGCTCCGGGGAGGAGGCGATCGCGGCGAGCGATTCCTCGTCGACGATCGGGATCACCATGGGGCGTCCGCTTCGCAGGCTTCGGGCGTAGCCCTTGGTGGCGTCGCGGGTGGAGGTCTTGCCGACCGCGTCGGCGAGCGAGGTCAGGCCGGAGGGGAAGGACTCGGCGACGGCGACGGCTTGCAGGACCACCGGCTCGCCGGGGACCGGGGAGGCCGGCTCGTCGCCGCGCATCACCGAGGCGAGCAGGTCGACGGTCGCGAAGTCCGCGAAGCGCGGCAGTACCACCTCGATGAGCTCTTCGGCCGTGCGTTGCAGGTCGAGGGTGGTGCCGATGCGGACGCTGGCGTCGTTGAGCAGGGCCAGGCGGCCCTGAGCGGCGTTCGCCTGGCGCAGCGTCTCCTGCCGGGCCAGCGCGGTCTCGCGTTCGCGCTGGAACAGCAGGGCGTTGTCGAAGGCGGTGGCCGCGCGGGCGATGAGCTCTTCGCCGAGGGTGATGTCCTGGTCGTCGAACGGCTCGCGTTCCTTGCGGCGCGCGTAGGACACGAAGCCCAACACCGCGCCGCGCGCGACCAGCGGCGCGACGCGCACCGTCTGGGCCCGGCGGGCGTAGAAGTCGCTCACTCGGCCGGTCGGGTTGGCGATGATCGACGGCATCTCGGCCGGGTCGACGATGACGGTCTCGTGCAGCCGTAGGGCCTCGGCGTACGGGGAGCCCGACTCCAGGCGTTGCAGCTGGCCGATCGGGACGTCGTCGTAGGGGAAGTCACCGCTGACCGCGTCGAAGGCGACGCGGCGCACCACGAACGACTCCGGATCGGCCTGCGCCTCGGCGTAGCCGCTGGTGTAGCCCGGACCTGGCCCGCTCGCGGCGGCCCCGCTCCCGTTGCCGTTCCCGTTCCCGCCGTGACCCGAGCCGTGCCCGCGGCCGTGCCGGGAGCGCTGCTCCAGGACGTGGACCCCGCACACGTCAGCGATCTCCGGGACCATGGCTTTGACCAGCTCCGCGGCAGCCTGCCGGACGTCCAGTGTGGCGCCGATGGCGGCGCTGGCCTCGGCCAGCAGGGCCAGCCCGCGCCGGGCCCGCGCGGCCTCCTCCTCCGCCTCGTGACGCTCCGTGACGTCGATGACGGTCGAGCTGACGCCGAACACCCGGCCGGAGGGGTCCTGGAGCGGGGAGTACCAGGCCGACCAGGTGTGATGGTGCGCGGCCTCGCCGTGCTCGACGTCGCCGTCGGCGCGGCCGGCCCACCGGGCGTCGGAGATCGGGCGGCCGGTGCCGAGCACCTGCCGGATCTGCGCCTCGATCCGTAAGCCCTCGTCTCCCGGCAGCACGTCCCGGACCCGGCGCCCGAGGTGCTCGGCGACCGAGATCCCGTGCGCCGCCGCCAGGGCCGCGTTGACCTGCACGAAGCGGGTGTCGGTGTCGTAGACCGCCATGCCGACCGGCGACTGGCTGAAGAAGCTGTCCAGCACGGCCAGGTCGGCCTCGACCCCGCGGACGGCGCCGACGTCCACGGCCGTGGCCAGCACCATCGGCGGCCGGGTTCCGGAGTCGATCAGATAGGTGTGGATCTCCAGGTCCACCACGCGGCCGTCGCCGCGCCGGACCGGGAAGACGCCGGCCCAGTCCTCGCCCTGCAGGATCTGGCCGTAGATCGTCAGGATGTCGTCGCGCCGCTGCTCGGAGCCGAGCAGATCGAGGGCGAAGCTGCCCTCGGCCTGCTCGGCGGAGTAGCCGAGCATCGCCTCGGCGGCGGCACTCCAGTGGACTATTCGGCCGTCGGCTTCCAACAGCGCGGTGGCGACGCCCACGACGGGATGGCGCCGGGGCTGGGGTCCCCCCGCGCTCCGGCTGTTCTCCGCGGTGTCCGCGTCTGCTCCGGGCGTGTCATCGGCCATGGACGGTCAGGCCGCCCCCAGCGCGTCACGCCGACGCAACGGGATGATGCGCGTGGCGTTCACGTCTATAGCCTCCCCCATATGGCAAGCGCGACGCGAGTCGGGTCGGGATTGATGCCGTGGCGCCGGTCGGGAGCCGGGTCGATGATGGAACTGTGCCGGATCCGACCGAGCTGTCAGAGTCGTCCGAGCCGGACGAGCCGCGGCTGGCGGTGGCCCGGCTGAACTGGGCCAACCGGCAGGCCGAGGCCGTCGCGGAGGCCGACCGGCTGCTGGCCGGGCTGACCGCGCCGCAGGATGTGCTGGCCGTGCAGCTGGCGAAGGTGTCGGCGCTGCTGAACATGGACCGGCTCCGGGACTGCCCGCCGATCATCGACGCGGCCTGGGCGATCATCCAGGAGCACGGCGCCCGGCCGGCGGACGTCGGAGAGTTCCACGCGCTCGCGGCCTTCTTCGCCTACCGCAAGGGCTCGCTGGAGCGCTGCGTCACCGACCTGGTGCGCGGGGCGCAGGCGCTGGAGGCGACGACGAACGACCAGCGCGCGGTCCGGCCGTGGATCTCGATGGCCGTCACCTATTCGCTGGTCGGCTTCCACCGCCACGCGGTCGCCACGCAGCGGCACGCCGAGGACATCGCCCGGTTCGGCAGCGACGAGGACCGGCGGCTGACGGCACACCCGGAGATCCGCGTCCGGCAGGCGGTGTTCCTGGACCAGCGCGGCGAGACCGGCTCCGCCAAGGCCGTGCTCGGCGACCTCGTCGACCGGCTGCGGGCCGAGGATCTGATCGCGATGGAGGTTCCGTACCTCGGCTACGCGATGGCGCGCTACTCGGCGCTCGGCGGGTCCTACGAAGGGGACGCGAGACTGTTGCTGCGTCTGGAGAACGCGCAGTTCCCGGAGAGCGTCGAGCTGGCCCGGCTCGGGGAGGCGGCGTTGCAGATCGCGGAGGGCGACTCGGCGAAGGCACTGGGACTGCTCGGCGACGCGCGGACGTCGCAGACCCGGCTGGGCCGCGCCGAGGTGCCGCGACTCAGAGCCCTGGCACACCTCGCCGCCGGCGACCACGCGGCGGCGCACGCCGCCGACCGGGAGGTGACGTACCTGTTGGCGCGTGCCAGCGACCAGGTCTACGACCTCTTCGTCGACGGCATCACGGCGCGGCTGGACTTCGACGAGCTGCGCCGCAACATCGGCCGGTACGCCGACGAGGCGCAGACCGATCCGCTCACCGGGCTGCCGAACCGGCGGCATCTGGAGCGGTACGTCGGGGAGCTGACCGGACGCGGCGGAGGCGGGGTGCTGGGGGTCGCGGACTTGGACGGGTTCAAGGAGGTGAACACGGTCCACGGGCATCTCGTCGGGGACGAGGTGCTGCAACAGGTGGCGGCGGTGCTGTCGCGGACGCTGCGCGGCGACGATTTCCTGGCGCGCTACGGCGGCGACGAGTTCGTGATCGTGCTGCCGGGCACGGCGCTCGCCGAATCGCAGGAGGTGGTCACGCGGCTCACCGCGGCGGTCGCCGCGCACGACTGGAGCGGATTGGCTCCGGGCACGCCGGTGTCGGTGACCATGGGGGTCACGGCAATCGCGGGGCGGGGACTCGCGGAGGCGTTTCGGGAAGCGGACTTGCTGATGCTGGAAGCGAAGAATCAGCCGGTGTGATGACGGATGGCGTGATGACGGATTCGGAGAACATTCATGGAATACCTCGTCACAATGACGACTCAGGTGCCGGAGGGCACGAAGCCGGAGGAAGTGGACGCCGTCCGGGCGCGCGAGGCCGCGAACACACGGGCCCTCGCGGAGGCCGGCAAGGTGCTGCGACTGTGGCGTCCACCGCTGGCGCCCGGGGAATGGCGCACGCTCGGTCTGTTCGCGGCGCAGGACCCTGACGATCTGGAGAAGACCCTCGCCACGATGCCGCTGCGGGTCTGGCGCACCGACGAGGTGACGCCGCTGGGGCCGCACGGCAACGACCCGGGGCCCGGCCGCGTGGCGCTCGACGGGACGGCCACGGAGTACTTCACGACGTTCGCGCTCACGGTGCCGCCCGACGCGAGTCCGCAGGACGTCGAGGCCACGACGGCCGGCGAAGCCCGGCGCACCGCCGAACTCGCGGCCGAGCGGCGGCTGATCCGGCTGTGGTCGCTGCCGGGCGAAGGGCGCAACCTCGGGCTGTGGCAGGCGGCTGACGCCGGGAGCCTGGACGGGTATCTGCGGTCGCTGCCGATGGACAAGTGGCTGGAGGTCGGGACGCTGGCGCTGACGCGGCATCCCAGCGATCCGGCGACGGCTTAGCAGGCCCCTGATCCGGCCCGCGCGCCGCGACAGCAGACACGCCGATCAGACCAGCGGGCGCGCGCCAGCAGGTCGAAGAGCGCCGATCACATTCGCGCACGACCGCCTGCTGCAAGCCAGCAGGCGCGCACGCCGATCGCCCACGCGCGAGCCAGATCGGCGAGCGCGGACCAGGCTGTCGAGCCGCCGATCGCAAACGTGCGCGGCGCAGATCGGCGAGCGTGAACCAGGTTGGCGAGCGCCGATCGCAAACGCGCGCATCAGGTCGGTGAGCGCGGGCCGGGCAGGTGGGGCCGACGGGAGCGAATCAAGACCCGTTGATCGCCCGCCCCCGCACCGGTTCGGCGAGCGCAGGCCGGGCCGGTCGGGCCGACGGGAATGAATCAAGACCCGTTGATCGCCCGCCCCGGCATCAGCTCGGTGAGCGCGGGCCGGGCCGGTCGGGCCGACGGGAGCGAATCAAGACCCGTTGATCGCCCGCCCCGGCATGGGTTCGGCGAGCGCCAGCCGCGACGCGGGGGCTCCGAAGGCGTCGCCGAAGTACTGCGTTTCGTGGACCACGTGGTCGTCGGCGAACTGCATGATGCTGACCGAGTAGCTCGGGGCGCCGTCGTAGGTGATCACGCATTCGCTCACCCACAGGTTGTCGTGGCCGGTGATTCGCAGGACCCTGAAGTGGCGGTCGGCGGGGTGGCCGCCGCGTTGGGCGGCGATGGTCGTGCGGCCGCGGAAGCGTTCGCCGGATTGGGGGTAGTCGAGGATCGCGTCGTCGGTGTAGATCGCGTGTTCGAGCTCGATGTCCCCGGCCTCGGAGGCTTGCCAGTGTTCTTCGATCGCTGCCTTCGTGCGGGCGTGCGTGTTCATCGAGTCTCCTTAGAGGGGAATCCATAAAGAAGTGTAAGAACCGCTCCGAACCAATGCCTCGAATCGCGTCGTGACCTACGATGAGGCCAGCCAGATGTGTCTGGTCGCGTGTCGGCGGTTGTGCGGAAGGCCACACTGGCTGCTGCGCTCCGTCATCCCTTTTGAGCAGTTAGTGACGATATCATCCCGATAGATGGATATGGACGACGGGTACTCGCGGAGCGATCCTCGGGGAGGGCGCGCTGACGCTCTCCTCGGCACCATCGCGTCACTGAGCTCGGAGCTGCTCGCCGACGTGCTCGCCGGGGCCCCGGTGGGGATGGGTCTGCTGGACGCCGAGTTGCGCTGGATCTACGCCAACTCCGCGTTCCTGGAGACCACCGGGCTGGAGTCGGCGCGGCTGCTGAGCCGGCCGGTCGCCGCGACGCCCTTCGCCGCCGACCTGCCCACCATCAGCCGGGTGCTGGCCGACGCCGACGCCCGGGAGGCGAATTCCGGCACGGCGACCGGGTGGCACGTCCGATACCGGCGCCTGGAGGCCGACGGCCAGGTCGTCGGCGTGGTCGCGGCCGTGACGCCGTCCCCGACCGGCCACCAGCGCGAGCTGGACCAGGCCCGCCGCCGGCTGGCCCTGCAGGCCGCCGCCGCCGAGCGCATCGGCACCACGCTTGACGTGGACATCACCTGCATCGAGCTCGCCGAGCTCACGGTTCCCGCGATGGCCGATCTGACGATCGTCGAGGTCATGCCGCACGATTTCGTCGACCGCGGACAGAGCGGCCAAGGCGCCCCGCCAGAAACCCCCCGCATGCGCCGCGCCGCACTCGCCTGCACTCCCGAGCTGCGGCGCCGCCTCGGTCCGCTGGCCCTGCCCGGCGCCTCGATCCGGCCCGGCGCCGACTCGGCGGTCGCGCGCAGCCTGGCCGAGGGCCGGCCGGTGGTCGGCAACCTGCTCTCCGACGACGAGCTGGCCGACTGGGCCGAGAGCCGGGAGACCCTGGCCGCCTACAAACTCGCCGACATCGACTCGGTCCTGACCGTCCCGCTGAGTGCGCGCGGCCGACTGGTCGGCGTGATGACGCTGGCCCGCAGCCGCGGCACGTCGAAGGGCTTCACCGACGACGACGCCGTACTGGTCCAGGACCTCGCCGACCGGGCCGCGGTCAGCGTGGAGAACGCCCGGCAGTACGCCGACTCCCAGAGCGTGACGCTGGAACTCCAGCGCGCCCTGCTGGTCGAGCCGGGCCGCCCGCACTCGAACCTCGAAGTCGCCGCCCGCTACCGCCCCTCCGGCAACCGCGCCCTGGTCGGCGGCGACTGGTACGAGATCGTCCGGCTGCCGTTCGGCCGCACGCTGCTGGTGATGGGCGACGTGATGGGGCACGGCGTCGAGGCCGCGGTGGACATGAGCATCTATCGCTCGGCGATCCGCGACGCTGGCGGCATGGACCTGCCGCCGCACGGCATCCTGCGACACCTGGACACGCTGATTGCCCGCGACGAGTCGGCGCGCCCGGCGACCTGCCTGCTCGGCGTCGCCGACCCCAACCGCGGCCGCTGGACCTTCGCCAGCGCCGGCCACCTGCCGCCGGCGCTGTTCGTCGCCGACCGCCCGACCGAGCTGGTGACGGTCCCGACCGGCCCGCCGCTGGGCACCGGCCTCGGCGGCTACGAGCAGGTGATCGTCGACCTGCGCGAGGACCAGGTCCTGCTGATCTACACCGACGGCCTCGTGGAGCGCCGCGGCGAGGACATCGACGTCTCCCTCGCCAGGCTCGCGTCGCTGCCGCTGCCGGCCGGCGGCGGACTGGAGGACCTGCTCGACGACGCGCTGCGCCTGGTCGCGCCGGCGGCCATCGAGGATGACATCGCCATCCTCGCGGCGCGGGCGACGCCGCGGTCGTAGCGGTTAGTAGCGGTCGCAGCCAGTCGATGAGACCCAGCCTGATCGCCGTCAGCGGCCCACCCGGCACGGGCAAGACGACGCTCGCGCACGCGCTGGCCGACGCGCTCGGCCGGCCGGCGGTGTGCCGTGACGAGATCAAGGAGCGGATGGTCGCCGTCGGCGCCGACGCCCAGAACCTCGCCGACGCCCACGACCTGAACCTGAACCTGAAGACCAACGCAGCATTCTTCGACACCCTCAGCGAGCTGCTGCGGTCGGGCACGAGCGTGGTCGCGGAGGCGGCCTTCCAGGACCGGCTCTGGCGTCCGGGACTGGAGCCGCTGGCCGAGCTGGCGGACATCCGCATCCTGCGATGCGTCGTCGATCCCGAACTCGCTCGCGAACGCATCGCTCACCGAGCAGCGACTCAGTCTGCGCGCGCGGCGCACGCGGACGCCGCGCTCCTGCGCCGCATCGCTGACGGAGAGCGGCCGATCGAGTCGTGGGTCCCGATCGCGCTGGACGTTCCAACCCTGGTCGTGGACACCACAGCGAGCTGGAAACCGGGGCTGGCCGAGATCGTCGAGTTCGCTTCGACAAGGCCCTGAGTTGCGCAACAAGAATCCGTAGACGAGGGCTTTCCCGGCATCTAGCATCAGCGCCGTTCACCCATGCAGAAGGCGTTCATATACGTGAACACCATCATCCCGCCAGGAGGCCTCGATGCGGCATGCCCTCACACCGGGCGGATTCTCCCGCCGAACGTCGATCGTCGTGGGTGCGGCGGTCCTGACCGCCGTGGCCGCGATCCCCACAGCGCTGGCCGCGCGGGCCCCGCAGACTGCTGCTGAAGCCGCCACCACGACCGCCGCCGCCAGCGCGACGATCAGCGTCTCGGCGGCCGGCACCGGGACCTCGCTGGCCAACAGCGACGTCGGCCTGTCGTACGAGGCGTCGTTCCTGGCGCTTCCGAGCTTCGGGCAGGGCAACCAGTTCCAGTACCTCAAGAACCTGGGGACCTCGGTCATCCGCATCGGCGGCAACCAGGTCGACAAGTCCTTCTGGACCTCCGGCAACGAGCCGCAACCGTCCTGGGCGGACGCCACCATCACCCCGGCCGACCTGACCAACCTCGCCACCCTGGCCACCGCCGGCGGCTGGAAAGTCGTCCTCGGCGTGAACATGAAGCAGTACGACCCGGCGCGCGCCGCCGACGAGGCCGCGCACGCCGAGGCCGCGCTCGGCTCGTCGTTGCAGGACATCGAGATCGGCAACGAACCGGACCTCTATCCGCAGTACAGCGGCAACTCCGGGCAGTACGTCACCGACTTCCACGCCTACGTCCAGGCGATCCGGGCCGCGGTGCCCGGCGTGCCGATCGAGGGCAGCGATGCGGCCACCTCGCCGACCGGCGCGTTGCAGACCGCCTTCGTCAACGACCAGGCGTCGATGGGGTCCCCGCAAATCAGCGAGCTGACCAGCCACCACTACCCGCTGTCCAACTGCGGGAGCCCGAACCCGGGGCCGAGCATCGCCGGCCTGTTGTCGTCCGGAACCCACTCGAAGGAGACGTCGGCCGCCGACAGCGCGGTGTCGGTCGCCAAGCGGCTGTCGCTGCCCGCGGTGATCGACGAGGGCAACTCGGTGGTGTGCAGCGGCGTGCAGGGTGTGTCAGACGTCTACGCCTCGGCGCTGTGGGCCGTCGACGAGGAGCTGAACTTCGCGCAGGAGGGCGCGGCCGGGTACTACATGCACGGCACTGTGACGCAGTGCTACGGCACGTCGTCGTTCCCGTACTACACCCCGCTGTGCGCGGCGACCGCGGCCGACGCCGCGGCCGGCAACCTGTCCGCGCAGCCGGAGTACTACGGCCTGGCCGCCGTGCACGCCGTCGGTACCGGCAGCTTCCTGCAGGTCAGCAACCCGGCCTCGGCGACCGTGCGCGCATACGCGGTCCAGCACGCCGACAACTCGGTCACGGTCGTACTGGACAACGTCGCGGATCCGGCGAGCAACGGCGCGACCTCGGTCAAGCTGAACCTGCCGCGGACCTATGCCACGGCCTCGCGGTTCGACCTGTCGGCGTCCAGCCTGACGACGCAGAGCGGGATCACGCTCGGCGGCCAGAGCGTGCAGTCCGACGGCACGCTGCCGGCCCCGACGACGACCTCGTACACGGTCGGCTCTCCGACGTTCTCCGCCTCGGTCCCGGCCGGCGACGTGGCCATGATCACCTTCGCCGGGCCGTCCGGCGCGGCGCCGACCACCTTCGTCGGCGGTCTGTCCGGCAAGTGCCTGTCCGTGACCGGCGGTTCCACGGCTCCCGGTACGACCTCTGACATCTACACCTGCAACGCAAGCCCGAGCGAGCACTGGCTGGTCACCGGGAACGGCACCATCACCGGCGCGTCCAGCGGCCTGTGCCTGGAGGTCCAGAACAGCGCGACCGCGGACCGCTCGATCGTCGGCGTGAACACCTGCAACGGCGCCGCGAACCAGCGGTGGACGGTGAACTCCGGGTCGGGGTCGGCGGGGACGATCGTCGGGGCGCAGTCCGGCAAGTGCCTGAGCGTGCTCGGGGCTTCGACGGCCAACTACGCCGAGGCCGAGATCTACACGTGCAACGGAAGCACCAGCGAGAACTGGACCGAGCAGCCGTAGACCGGCGGCGTGTTCCGACGTCGCCGTCGTCCCGCCACGCGAAATTCGGCCGTTCGCAAGCACGGCCGGGTGTCGCCCGGATATCTTGACGGGTACGGACCGGGACCGGAGAAAGTCATCACAGCGCTAGGGCATCCGTGACACAGAAAAATGTGCTTGTCATCATTCCGGCGTGGAATGAGGAAGAATCCATCGGCCACGTCCTGCAGGAGATCCAGGATTTCCTGCCGGACGTGGACATCCTCGTGGTGGACGACGGATCGACCGACGCCACGGTGAAGGCAGCCCGCGCGCACGGCGTCGCCGTCCTGGAACTCCCCTTCAATCTCGGCGTCGGCGGCGCCAGACGGCTCGGCTACATCTACGCGCGCGACAACGGCTACCAGATCGCCGTGCAGTTCGACGCCGACGGCCAGCACCTGCCGGAGAGCATCCCGAAGCTGATCGCCGGGCTGGCCGACGCCGACATGGTGATCGGCGCCCGCTTCGCCGGCGAGGGCGACTACGAGGCCAAGGGCCCGCGCCGCTGGGCGATGACGCTGTTCAGCCTGGTCATCTCCGGCCAGGCGAAGGTGCGGCTGACGGACACGACGTCCGGGCTGCGCAGCTGCAATCGCGAACTCATCGAATATTACGCGGCCTGGTATCCGGTCGAATACCTGGCCGACACGATCGACACACTTGTCCGGGCCATCAAAGCCGGATATGTGGTGCGCCAAGTGCCAGTCGAGATGCGGCCACGCAAGGGCGGCACGCCCAGCGCTTCTCCGGTGAAATCGATCGCTTATTTGGGGCGGGCCGTATTCGTACTATGCCTCGCTTATTTGCGGAAGTAAGGGGATTTCAGCGCCCGCTCAGCGGCACCAGCTGAAACCGGATCGGCGAGCGCCGCTTCCAGGCCGGGGACGAGCTCACGCGCTGCCGGACCGAGGTCGGGGGCGAGGTCCGCGGCGAGCTCGGCCGCCCTGGCGACGGTCCAGGCGGTGGAGTCCTCGCCGGCGAGATCAAGTGTGCTGCGCAATACCTCGATCACGTACTCGGGCCGGCCTGTGAAGAGCCAGAGAGCGCGGCCGAGCTTGAGACGCGCCTGATGCGCCGGGAGGCTCGGAGTCGGGACCGGGATGGCCTGGAGCGCCCGCAGCAGCAGCAGGGTGAGGAGGTCGGCGTGGTCGGCGCGATCGGGGAGTTCCGTGGCGGCGTCGGCTGCTGCCGCGCGGTCGTCGGGGTCCTTGCTCGGGGTGGTGAGCCCGAACCGGACGGCGGCCAGGAGCGCCTCGGCGCTGCCTGTCAGGCTCCGTACGGCCCGGGCCGCCGCGAGGCGCGCGTGGACGGCCTCGCCGCCGTCGGCGGTCTCAACGACCCGCCGCAGCGCCGCCACGCATTCGACGGTCGGCTGACCGATCGCGGCCAGCGCCGGGGCCGCCACGATGGGCCGGACGGCCAGCAGTCGGACCAGTTCGGGCACCGCGGGCTCCGCACGATCGCCCCACGCCGCGAGAGTCTTCGCAAGCTCGCGGGGTTCGCTGTGATCGCGGACTGCCGCGAAGGGATTGCCGGCCGCCGGAGACGGCTGCCGCGCAGCGTCGCAGATCTCGTCCAGACGGCGACGAATCGCGATGAGCAGGTCTGGGTCGAAGGGCACCGGGGCACCTGACCCCGCGAGCACGGAGCGGTCGAGCGTCATACGCCGGATGATGGCAGAGACCGCCGACAGGAACGGCCTGGCGCCTGCCTCGGAACCCATATCATCACTATCCATCACCATCCTGGTCAGCAGAACACGAAGGAGTGCCATGCAGCAGGTGAAGGCAGTCATCGCACGGACCCAGGGCGCGCCGGTCGAGATCGTCACGATCACCGTCCCGGACCCCGGGCCCGGTGAGGCCGTGGTCCGGGTGCAGGCCTGCGGCGTCTGCCACACCGACCTGCACTACCGGGAAGGCGGCATCAACGACGAGTTCCCGTTCCTGCTCGGCCACGAGGCCTCGGGCATCGTGGAGGCCGTCGGCCCCGGCGTCACCGAGGTCGAGCCCGG
The DNA here is from genome assembly GCF_041262085.1 of Catenulispora sp. GAS73. NCBI lineage: Bacteria > Bacillati > Actinomycetota > Actinomycetes > Catenulisporales > Catenulisporaceae > Catenulispora > Catenulispora sp. GAS73. Next base: position 168,325 of record NZ_JBGCCM010000003.1, on the reverse strand, counting down.
GGACTTCGTCATCCTGAACTGGCGCGCGGTCTGCGGTCAGTGCCGCGCCTGCCGGCGCGCCGAGCCGTGGTACTGCTTCAACACGCACAACGCCAAACAGAAGATGACGCTGGAGGACGGAACCGAACTGACCCCGGCCCTCGGCATCGGCGCGTTCGCCGAGAAGACGCTGGTGGCGGCGGGTCAGTGTACGAAGGTGGACCCGAGTGCGCGGCCCGCCGCGGTCGGGCTGCTCGGGTGCGGGGTGATGGCGGGCATCGGCGCCGCCGTGAACACCGGAGGCGTCACCCGGGGCAAGTCGGTCGCGGTGATCGGCTGCGGCGGGGTCGGGGCGGCGGCGATCGCGGGCTCGGCGCTGGCCGGGGCGAACCCGATCATCGCGGTGGACCTCGACGCCAAGAAGCTCGCGACCGCGACCCGGCTCGGCGCCACCCACACCGTCGACTCCTCGGCGACCGACCCGGTCGCCGCGATCCAGGAGCTGACCGGCGGGTTCGGCGCGGACGTGGTGATCGAGGCGGTCGGCCGGCCGGAGACCTGGAAGCAGGCGTTCTACGCGCGCGACCTGGCCGGCACCGTCGTGCTGGTCGGCGTTCCGACGCCGCAGATGCGGATCCCGGACCTGCCGCTGATCGACGTGTTCGGCCGCGGCGGCGCGCTGAAGTCCAGCTGGTACGGCGACTGTCTGCCCAGCCGCGACTTCCCGATGCTCGTCGACCTCTACCAGCGCGGCAAGCTCGACCTCGACGCGTTCGTCAGCGAGGAGATCGCGCTGACCGACGTCGAGGCGGCCTTCGACCGCATGCGGCGCGGCGAGGTCCTGCGGTCCGTGGTGATCCTCTGATGGATGATTCTCAGATGGCCGATTCTCCGATGGCTGACGATCAGATGGCGGCGCGCGTCGACCACGGAGTCACGTCCGGGACCTTCAGCCTGGACGGCGAGACCTTCGACGTCGACAACAACGTCTGGGTCGTAGGCGACGAGGCGGAGTGCGTCGTCATCGACGCCCCGCACTCGGTCGAGAGCATTCTCGCGGTCGTCGGCGAGCGCCGGGTCAAGGCGATCGTGTGCACGCACGCGCACGACGACCACGTCCGCGTCGCCCCGGCGCTGCGCGAGCGCACCGGCGCCCCGATCCTGCTGCATCCGGACGACCGGCCACTGTGGGAGCTCGTGCACGGCGGCCCCGACGACCCGGAGGCGACGCTCTGGGACGTCGATCTGACCGACGGCCAGACGTTCCCCATCGGCGGCGCCACGCTCCAGGTGCTGCACACGCCGGGCCACTCCCCCGGAGCGGTCTGCCTGTACGCGCCCGAACTCGGTTGCGTCTTCACCGGCGACACACTGTTCCACGGCGGGCCCGGCGCTACCGGACGCTCCTATAGCGATCGGCCCACCTTGGAGTCGTCGATCCGCGCAAAGCTGTTCATGCTGCCCGGTGCGACGGTTGTGCACACCGGGCACGGCGAGGACACGACTATCGAGGCGGAACGCGATCGGGGGTTCTGAGCGGTACCGTCGGGGCATGGATTCCGGGGACCACATAACAGTGGAGATGCGGCTCGCTGCCATCGAGGAGAAGCTGGACCGGGTGCTGGCCCATCTCGGCCTCGACGGTGACGGCAGCGGTGGCGGCAACGATGACGGCGACAGCGGCCTCGGCCTGAGCCGGCCGATTCCCGTCGTCACTTATGAGGCGCAGCTCACCGCGCTGGTCCAGGCCGGCAAGAAGATCCAGGCGATCAAGCTCTACCGGGAGGCGACCGGCATGGGGTTGAGGGACGCGAAGGACGCGGTCGAGGCCTACGAGCGCAACCTCAAGGCCCGCGGCGGCTGGCGGTAGGCAGACTCCGGTGCCCACACGTTCCACATACTTGACAGCCCCTTGCTCACACCCCGCACACCTGTCAGGATCGCTGACTTGTGATCGTTGACGCCACGGGGACCACCTCCCAGAACGCCGCAAGCTCCACAGACGGCTCCGGACACCGCACACGCAAGGCCGGCGCGGCCGCCTTGATGCTCGGCGCTCTGGGCGTCGTGTTCGGAGACATCGGGACCAGCCCGCTCTACGCGATGCAGACCGTGTTCACCGCCGACAACAAGGCGGTCGGCACCTCGGCGGACCAGGTCTACGGCGTGGTGTCGCTGGTGTTCTGGGCGATCACGCTGATCGTGTCGATCAAGTACGTGGGCTTCATCCTGCGCACCGACAACGACGGCGAGGGCGGCATCATGGCCCTGACCGCCCTGATCCAGAAGCTGGACTTCCGCTCCACCCGGACCAAGGTGCTGCTGGTCGCGCTCGGCATACTCGGGGCGTCGCTGTTCTACGGCGACGGGATGATCACGCCGGCGATCTCCGTGCTGTCGGCGGTGGAGGGTCTGAAGGTCTCCGCGCCCGGGCTCAAGGACTACGTCGTGCCGTTGACCGTGGTCATCGTCATCGGCCTGTTCGCGATCCAGAAGTACGGCACCGCGCTGGTCGGCGGGCTGTTCGGACCGGTGATGACGGTCTGGTTCCTGATCATCGGGGTGGCCGGGGCGGCGGAGGTCGCGGCGCACCCGGCGATCGTCAAGGCCCTGTCCCCCTCGTACGGGGCGCAGTTCCTGGTGCACCACGGGGTCGTGGCGTTCATCGCGCTGGCCTCGGTGGTGCTGGCGGTGACCGGCGCCGAGGCGCTGTACGCCGACATGGGCCACTTCGGGCGCAAACCGATCCACCGCGCCTGGTTCTACCTCGTGTTCCCGGCGCTGACGCTGAACTACCTGGGGCAGGGCTCGCTGATCCTGCGCCGGCCGGAGACCGTGTCGAACCCGTTCTTCCTGCTGATGCCGCACTGGTCGCAGTTCCCGATGGTGATCCTGGCGACGGTGGCGACGGTCATCGCCTCGCAGGCCGTCATCTCCGGGGCGTTCAGCGTGACCCGGCAGGCGATGCAGCTGGGGTTCCTGCCGCACATGACGATCCGGCACACCTCCGAGCACGAGATCGGGCAGGTCTACGTGCCGGTCGTGAACTGGTTCCTGTGCTGCACGGTCACTGTTCTGGTGATCGGCTTCGGCTCGTCGGCTTCGCTGGCCTCGGCCTACGGCGTGGCCGTCACCGCGACGTTCATGCTCAACACCATCCTGTTCCTGGCCGTCGCCCGCGTCCTGAAGGGCGTCGCGCCCTGGAAGATCGCCGTGGGCGCGGTCGTGTTCCTCACCAGCGAGACGGCGTTCTTCGCGGCGAACCTCACCAAGGTCGTGCACGGCGGCTGGCTGCCGCTACTGGTCGCCACGCTGGTGTTCACGGTGCTGAGCACGTGGCGCCGGGGCCGCGCGATCGTCACGCCGAACCGCACGGCGCTGGAGGGGCCGCTGCGGCCGTTCGTGGACGAGGTGGACGCCCTGGAGCCGCCGATCCACCGGGTGGACGGCGTGGCAGTGTTCCTCAACGCCAACATCGAGACCACGCCGCTGGCGCTGCGCGCCAACGTCGAGCACAACCACACGCTGCACAAGACCGTGGTCATCCTGTCGATGATGGTGGAGAAGGTGCCGCACATCCCCGACGCCGAGCGCCTGGTCTTCGACGACCTCGGGCACACCGACGACGGGATCATCCACCTCACCGCGCACCTGGGCTTCCAGGACGAGCCGGACGTGCCGCGCATTCTGCGGCAGGCGGCGATGCGGCCGGACGCCGGGGAGATCGCGGGGATCGACGTGGAGACGGTGTCGTACTTCCTGTCGCGGATCGCGATCGTGCGGACCAACGCGAAGGGGATGCAGGCTTGGCGCAAGCGGCTCTTCCTCACCATCGCGCACAACGCGGCCAGTCCTGTGGACTACTTCGGGCTGCCGGCGGATCGGTGCGTGATCATGGGGGCGCACGTGCCGGTGTGATCGGGCTCGGCTGTCGTCGGGCGGGGGCTACACGGGATATCAATGGCCTGTTTCAGGGTTCGCGGACCGGCCCGGGCCGCCCGACATCAGCACTCGCACATCGAGTAGGAGCGCACGTCTTCATCCTGGCTGTCGCAGACCCTTTGCATATTCATTCTAGCTGACGCTACGATCGCGGGGTCAAGACGATCCCATCGGGGGTGGGTGTTAGCGATGATCTATTCAGAGTCTGCGACCAGCGACGCGATCGACGATCTGGCTCCGTGGTGGGCGTGGGGATACGTTCTGGCCATCCCCTTCGCGTTGCTCACGCTGGTGACACCGTGGTTCCGCGCCGTGCCACCGGTGATACCCGGCGTCTTCGACTCCGGTCAGCACATCGACTACCACGCCTGGGACAACTTCCCGATCGGGCTGCTCGGCCCCGTCTGGTTGGTCGTGCTGGGCGGCCAGTGGTTCCGCGCACGCCGCGACTTTCGGCGTCCTCCCGGTCCCAGCGACTGGCGGCGCCGGGCCCGCCGGGCCGGCAGGCCCCGCTCCGCCGCGGAGCTGGACCGCCCCTACGCCACCGGCGCGTGGTATTCGCTGGGCATGGCCGCCGCCTCGCTGGCCTTGCTCGGAATCAACCGGGCCCTCTTCCGACCCACCTATTCGACCTTCGACCTGAACTTCACCGACCCCAACCCCGCGGACTTCACCGAGGGCAAGCTGAACGTCCACGCCGCCATCGGCTGCTGGTTCCTGCTGATCGCGGTGGCCCTGTTCGTGGCGACGAGCATCGTCGGCCTGGTGCTGTCCGACCGGCAGGCCTCGTCCTCGTGGGAGCCGGAACTGCGCAAAGGGCCGCTATAGAGCCGTGAGGCGCCGACCGACCGCGGTGACCAGGGTCGAGGAGATGTGGGCCCGGTCGGGCTCGGAGGCGATGAAGAGCGTTTCGATCCCGGCCAGCTCACGGTTCATGCGCGCCATCGCCATCTCGTGGTCCAGGTCGCGGCCGTCGCGCACGCCACGAATGACGACGCCGACGCCGGCCTGACGGCAGTAGTCGACCAGCAGGCCGCCGGTGTGCGCGTCGACGGTGACGCCGACCAGGCCCGCCGCCGCTGTGCGAAGGCGTTCCACACGCTCGGCGACCGGGAAGCGGCCGGTCTTGCTCGCGTTGGCCATCACGCAGACGACGACCTCGTCGAACAGGCTCGCGGCGCGGCGGAGGACGTGCTGGTGCCCTTCGGTGACCGGGTCGAAGGAGCCGGGGTAGAGAGCTCGCATGATCGGGAGCCTAGCGATGCGGTTGGGCGGCCGCGCGATGGCGAGACCGGCGCACTGCACAAAACGGGGTCGGCCGGGCCCGATCGTTCAGCCCGGCCGACCCTGTTGTTCGCTCAGCGCGCCACAGCCATCAGCTCCCGAAGACCTGGAACTCCCACAGGCTGTACCCGTACTGCGTCGCCCGCGCCGTCCCGTACATGCGTACATAGCGTCCGCTGCCGGAGACGGTGAGGTCCTGCGTTCCGCCGGTGCCCGTCGTGGTCGAGTACACCGGGGTCCAGGTGGTGCCGTCGTTCGAGGTCTGGATCTGGAAGGCGGTCGCGTACGCCGTCTCCCACGTCAGCGTCACCTTGCAGAGCGTGTGCGTGGCGCCGAGGTCTACCTGGAGCCACTGCGGGTCCGAGAACTGCGAGGACCAGCGCGTGCCGGTGTTGCCGTCCACCGCCGCCGATGCGGGCGTGCCCGCGTTCTCGACCGAGGAGGCCGTCGCCGACTGGTTCAGCGCGAGGTTGGTCGTCCCGCAGCCGGTGCCGGAGGTCGAGCCGTAGACCTGGAACTCCCAGAGGCTGTAGCCGTACTGCGTGTTGCGGGCCGTGCCGTACATCCGGATGTAGCGTCCGGTGCCGGACACGTTCAGGGTCTCGGTTCCGCCGGGACCTGTCGTGGTGGAGTAGATGGTGGACCAGTTGGTGCCGTCCGGGGAGGTCTGGATCTGGTACGCCTTGCCGGATGCGGTCTCCCACTGGAGTACCACCTTGCAGATCGACGCCGTCGAGCCGAGATCGATCTGGAGCCACTGCGGATCAGAGAACTGCGACGACCAGCGTGTCCCGGTGTTGCCGTCCACCGCCGCCGACGCCGGCGTGCCCGCGTTCTCCACCGACGAGGCGGTGGCCGGCTGGTTCAGCGCCAGGTTGGTCGTGCCGCAGGTGCCGCCGCCGGAGCCGATGGTCCAGCTGAACGAGGTGGATCCGGAGGCGCCGGTGCCGTCGGTGGCGGTGATCGTCACGGTCGAGGTGCCCGCGGCGGTCGGCGTGCCGGAGATCAGGCCGCTGGAGGCGTTGATCGACAGGCCGGCCGGCAGCCCGGAGGCCTTGTAGGTCAGCGTCTGGCCGGATGCCGAGTCGCCGGCGGTGATCTGGACGTTGGCCGCCGTCCCGACGGTCCCGGTCTGGTTGCCCGGGTTGGTCACCGTCACCGTGTTCCCGCCGCTGCCGGTGGGGAACGTCCATGTCTGCTGCGCCGAGCCGGTGCACGCCTCGATGTCCAGCCGAGTCGCGCTGTTGCCGCCGGGATCGGTCAGGCACAGACCGGAGTTCGGGTTCAGCAGCTCGCCGTTAGCTTGACGTGTCCAATTCTGCGCATTGGTGCCGTTGCACGGGTACCAGTCGACGTTCGTCCCGCTGGTCGTCCCCGCCGAGACCACGTCGAGGCAGCCGCCCTGCACCCGGACCGTGTTGTCCGTGTACGGGGACCACGACTGGCCGGCGCTGCCGTCGCAGTTCGCTGCGAACATCGGGTTGCCCTCGGTGTTCAGCGAGTTCTGGTTCGCCGCGCACAGCCCCGCGGCGTCCTTGACGGCGCCGGTCGCGATGGGGGTGCCGGTCGGCGTGGAGTTCCCGCCCTTCTCGTACACCGCGACCCACGCCGCGCTCAGCGAGCTGCCGGAGGTCGTGGCGGCGGTCGGCGTGGTGGTGCCGGAGACGCCGTCGGGGTAGTTGCCGCCCATCGCCAGGTCCCAGATGATGAAGAACCCGTGGTCGATGGCCGACTGCCAGGCCGCGGTGCCGACCGAGGCCTCGGTGATGGTGCTCTCGACCACGCCGTCCATCAGGAACTGGAGCTGCTCGGCGCTGGTGTTCGTGCGGTCGACGATCACCGAGTAGGTGTGGTAGCCGGTCTGGCAGCCGGATCCGGCGCCCGGACAGGCGATGAGCGGGTGGCCGGGGCTGTTCGCGGAGTCGTGCAGCGTCTGCGACGCCTCGTTCAGGCCGTTGACGTCCTCCATCATGTCGATCTCGCCGGAGGCGGGCCAGCCCCCGCCGGCGCGCATCGGCGAGCCCAGTGCCCAGAACGCCGGCCAGTAGCCGAGGCCGCCGGACGGGTTCGGCTGCTGGATCGACGCGCTCATCTCCAACTCCCCGCCGGGGGGCGCCTGGAAGTCGTCGCGCGTGCTCTCGATCCGGCCGGACGTCCAGGTCCCACCGCTGTTGATGGCCTTGAGCACCAGATGGCCGTTGCCGTCGAGGTAGACGTTGTTGGTCGAGCTGGTGGTCTGCTCCTTCTCGCCGGTGCCGTAGCCGGTACCGATGTCGTAGAACCAGTTCGACGCGGACGGCGCCGACCCGGCGGGCCCGGCGAAGTTGTCGCTGAACACCGTGTTCCACCCGCTGGGAGGCGGCGGCGCGGTGTCGGCCGCGGCCGACGGGGCCGAGGCGACGGAGACCGCGAGGCCGCCGGTCAGGCTGCCGGCGACGAGCGCGACCGCCGCGAGGAGCGAACGGTGCCGGGGCGGGCGCGGTGGTCGAGGCAGGCGCGGTGGCCGGGGTGGACCGGATCGGCGCCAGGCTTGTCGGACGGCGCGAGCGGTGACGCGCATGCGAAATCCCTCCAGAGTGGTGAGTGCGTGGGGGCGAACTCTGTGAGAGCGCTCTCTGGGCTGCATGTTGCAGCGGTGTTTCCGGCCGGTCAAGACGTGACCGGTTCCGGAACTGGTTTCGGAACCGGTTGCGCAACCGGTACTCGTTCCGCGATCTTCTTCAGACTCGTCGCGAACTGAGCCGGCCGACTCACGAACCCAGCTCCTGGCCGCCGCCGACCACCACCTCGGCCAGGTCTACCGCTGGGGCTCGATCCTGTCCGCGCTCGTCCTGCTGGTCTTCGGCCTCATGGGCCTGCCCGACGACGAAGCTGAAGAACACGTTGGCCAGCGCCCATCACCATGTTCGCCGTCGAGGCGCAGGTCACCCCGAAGCGGCGGAGCCTCGCGAGGCACTGCCCGAGTCCTCCTTGGCCGCCCGCAGCAAGTTGCGAAGCATTCCGCCGAAGACGACGGCGTGAAACGGCGCCACGGCCCACCAGTACAGGTGACCGAACAGGCCGTGGGGGAAGAACAGAGCCCGTTGACGGTAGCTCGTACGGCCGTCAGCGGTCGGCTCGACCCACATCTCCAGCCACGCCAGGCCGGGTAGCTTCATCTCCGCGCGCAGGCGCAGCAAGTGCCCGCGCTCCAGCGCCTCCACGCGCCAGAAATCCAGCGTGTCGCCCAGGCGTAGCGTCTCAGGGTCCCGACGCCCTCGGCGCAGGCCGATCCCGCCGACCATCCGGTCCAGCCACCCCCGCACCGCCCACGCGAGTGGGAACGAGTACCAGCCGGTCTGCCCGCCGATGGCCTCCACCGCGCGCCAGACGCGCTCCGGCGCGACGTCGACCTCTGCCTCTCGGATGTCGCGGTAGAGGCTGCCGCCGGCCCACGCCGGGTCGGTGGGCAGCGGGTCGCTCGGGGCGCCGTGGACCGAGGCCGAGGACCAGCGGGTCGTGACATTCGCTTCCTGCACGCGGGTCCGTGCCAGCCGGACCGCCTCATCGAAGCCGAGCAGGCCCTCCGGCGGGTCCGGAACCAGCTCCGTGACGCGGCGGCCGGCGCAGACGACTTCGTGCCGCAGCGACTCCACCAGCGGCCGGGCGATGGACGCCGGGACCGGCGTGACCGCGCCGATCCAGTGGCTGGACAGGCCCGGTGTCAGCACCGGAACCGGCAGGATGAGGCGACGCGGCAGGCCGGCGAGGCCGGCGTAGCGGAGCATCATCTCCCGGTAGGTCAGCACGTCCGGACCCCCGATGTCGAACACTCCCCCGGCCCCGACGGCGCTGTCCGGCGCGGCGGCGGCGCCGACGAGGTAATGCAGGACGTCGCGCACCGCGATCGGCTGGATCCGGGTCCCGACCCAGCGCGGGGTCACCATGGCCGGCAGGCGCTCGGTGAGGTAACGCAGCATCTCGAACGAGGCCGACCCGGAGCCGATGACGACGGCGGCACGCAGCTCGACCGTCGGGATCCCGGACGCGCGGAGCACCCGGCCGACGCGGACGCGCGAGCGCAGGTGCGGGGACAGCTCCGCGAGCGGCGTGTCCGCAGGCGCCATGCCGCCGAGGTAGACGATGCGCGACACACCGGCGTCCCTGGCGGCGGTGGCGAAGTTGCGGGCCGCGCGCTCCTCCGTCCGCTCGAAGCCCTCGCCGGTGGTCAGGGAGTGGATGAGGTAGAAGGCGACATCGACGCCTTCCAGCGCCGGCCGCAGCGTCTGCGGCGCCAGCACGTCGCCGCGCACCTGCCGCACGCGCTCGGCCCAGGCGTGGTCGCGCAGGCGGTCCGGATCGCGCGCCAGACAGCGGACGTCGAACCCGGAGGCCAGCAGCTCGGGGACCAGCCGCCCGCCGATGTAGCCGCTGGCGCCGGTCACGAGTGCGGTGGGCTCGGGGTTCACTGTCCCATCGTGCTGTCGGGGACGGCGCGGCGCATGCCGAACGAAGCGGCGTCAGCCCTTATTCGCGGCGTTGCCGGCCACCTTCAGCGCCCACCACACCAACGGCACCTGAAGCGGCAGCCGCCCCCACGCCGCCGCCCTGGCCGGCGCCGGCCGATCGCTCCAATCGCGCGCCATCTTGACGTTGGCCGGGAAGACCGCGACGAAAAGCGCCGCGGCAGCCAGGCTGCCCTGCCGACGCGACTTCGGGTTCGCGATCGTGACCGCGACAGCGAGCTCCGCAGCCCCGCTGACGTAGGTCCACATGCGCGGACTTCCGGGCAGCGAGCGCGGAACGATCGCGTCGTACTGCTTCGGCGCGACGAAGTGCGTGACGGCCGCGGACGCGAGGAGGCCGGCGAGCGCGGCGTGGGAAGAGGTCAGTCGGGGCACGTCGGCGATCCTAGGTGTTATTAGACGCGGCGTCGATAGATGGCTGGCGCATCTGGCCGAAACGGTACGGAGCCGCACTGCTCACCCTGGCACATCCTCCGCGCGCAGATGATCTTCGTCGCGTTCGTCGTGATCCACCACCAGCCCCCTCACATCAGCACCAACCCCCCGTCAGCCACCAGCGTCTGTCCCGTCAGCGCCGCCGCGTCGTCCCGCACCAGCATCGCGACCACCGCGGCCGTGTCCTCCGGCGTGAGTGGTCGGGCGAGCGCCTGGTGCGTCGCGACGTCGTCGAATTCCTCGGCCGGCACCACCGAGGTGGCCGGCGTCCTGGTCAGTCCCGGCGCCACGGTCATCGCCGCGATGCCGTCGGCGCCGAGTCCGACCGCCAGGGTGCGCGCCAGCCCGATCAGCGCGCCCTTGGACGCCACGTAGGCGATCTGGTGGCCGCCGGCCGGGCGCCAGAAGGTGTTCGACACGATGAAGATCAGTCGACCGAAGTGGCGTGCGCGCATCCCCGGTGCGAATGCCTGGCTGAGGAGCAGCGCGGACTCCACGTTCACCGCCTGGACCCGGCGCCACACGTCGAGGTCGTACTCCTCGATCGGCCCGAAGGCCACCATCGCCGCCGCGTGGACGAGGACGTCGACCCTTCCGTGCGCCTCCAGCACCGCCGCAGCGGTCTGACGGACCTGGTCCGCGTCGCCGAGATCAACACTGAAGTCGCCGGCGCGGTCGAGGTTGACCACCGTGTGGTCCTCGGCCAACCGGGCCGCGATCGCGCCGCCGATCGCGCCGGATCCGCCGGTGACCACCGCGACGCGGCGCTGTCCGGAGCCCTCGACGTCCCCGAAGTCCCCGAAGTCCCCGGCGCTCATCCGAACGACACGCCCTCAAGCGCCTGCCCGAACGCCAGCGGGTTCCAGTACTCCCGATAATTGACGATCTGCCCGTCGCGCACCGTCACGAAGGTCGCGTACGCCATGTCGTACGCGTTGTCGTTCGGAATCACGTGCCCCTTGACGCTCCACTCGGCGACGACCGTGTCCGGCTTGTCAGTCGCGTAGACCGTCACCGCGCCGATCTCGTGGATGTCGATGATGTCCGGGTAGTACCGCAAGTACTCGAAGATCGCCTCGCGACCCTCCAGCCTCGACGGCAGGCCGGCCGGCGAGAAGGGGAACTCGACCAGGACGTCCTCGGCGCACAGGTCCGCCCAAGCCCTCATGTCCTTGGCGAGGAAGGCGTCCAGGCTGCGCCTGAAGACCTCGGCCGGTGTGATGACCGCGGATGTACCTGCGACTGCATTCATGGCGTGCTCCGTTCGTTGTCAGCGTCCAATGCGGGGCTTGCCCCTGCCAGCAGCCTCAGGCCGAAGCCGGTGACCGGCCGTCACCCGAACCCGGTGATTCAAGCGCCGCCCGCGGATATCACCGCCTTCGGGTGATGGGGACTCACCTGGTCCCCGCCGAAGCTATGTACAGGCAAGCCGCACGGCGCCGCTTAAAGAACCGCACCAGAACCACATCTCGACCAGGAGTCCCCCATGTCTGATCTTGTCTTCGGCCTCGACACCTTCGGCGACATCCCCGAAGACGACTCAGGCGCCCTCGTCTCCGACGCCCGGGCCATCCGCCAGGTCGTCGACGAGGCGGTCCTGGCCGACCAGATCGGCGTCGACGTCGTGGCCCTCGGCGAGCACCACCGCCCCGAGTTCGCCGTCTCCAGCCCGGAGACCGTCCTGGCCGGCATCGCGACCCGCACCGAGCGGATCCACCTGTCCTCCGGCGTGACCGTCCTCAGCTCCGACGACCCGGTCCGCGTCTTCCAGCGCTTCTCAACGCTCGACGCCCTCTCCCACGGCCGCGCGGAGATCATCCTCGGCCGGGGATCCTTCACCGAGTCCTTCCCGCTGTTCGGCTACGACCTGCGGGACTACGACGTACTGTTCGAGGAGAAGCTCGACCTGTTCGCCAAGCTCCTGGAGGAGAAGCCGGTCACCTGGACCGGAACCAAGCGCCCCGCGCTGGACAGCGCCGACGTCTACCCCAAGACCGAGTCCGGTCACCTGACCACGTGGATCGGCGTCGGCGGCACGCCGCAGTCGGTGGTGCGCACCGCGCAGTACGGACTCCCCCTGATGATCGCGATCATCGGCGGCTCGCCGGCACGCTTCGCGCCCTACGTAGACCTCTACAAGCGCGCCGCCGAGCAGTTCGAGACCACCGCACACCCGGTCGGCATGCACTCCCCCGGCTTCATCGCCGACACCGACGAGCAGGCCCGGGAACTGCACTGGCCGCACTACAAGGTGATCCGCGACCGCATCGGCGCGCTGCGCGGCTGGCCGCCGATCCGCAAGCACGAGTACGAGGCTGAAGTCGAGCACGGCTCGCTGTACGTCGGCTCGCCGGAGACCGTCGCACGGAAGATGGCCGACGCCGTCAAGGCGCTCGGCGTGGGCCGGTTCGACCTCATCTACACCAACGGTGCGCAGCCGATCAGCGCCCGGCTGCGCACCGTGGAGCTGTTCGGCACGCGGGTCATGCCGATGGTCCGCGACCTGCTGGCGGGCTGATCCGTGGGAGAGACCATCGGCATCCTCGGCGCCGGCAAGGTCGGAACCGTCCTGGCGCGGCTGGCAGTGGCAGCGGGCTACCGCGTCCTCGTCGCTGGCTCCGGCAACCCCGCCAAGATCGCGCTGACCGTGGAAATCCTCACCCCCGGCGCGTCGGCGGTCACCACAGCGAGCGCCGCGGCGGAGGCTGACATCGTCATCCTGGCCCTGCCGCTGGGGAAGTTCCGGGACATCCCCGCCGAACTCCTCCAGAACAAGCTGGTCATCGACGCCATGAACTACTGGTGGGAGATCGACGGCGTCCGCCCCGACCTCACCGATCCGCGCACCACCTCCAGCCAGCTCGTCCAGGCGTACTTCCGCGACGCCCACGTCGTCAAAGCCTTCAACCACATGGGCTACCACGACCTGGACGAGGGCGGCCGCCCCACCGGCACGCCCGGCCGCAAGGCCATCGCCGTCGCGGCCGACGACCCACGAGACCGCGACGCCGTCGCCCGCATCGTCGACGCCTTCGGATTCGACCCCGTCATCGCCGGGCCGTTGGCCGAGGGCGTACGGCTCCAACCCGGCAGCGAAGCGTTCGGCGCGAACGTCTCCGCGACCGAGTTGGAGGCGATGCTGGCGCGCTTCCCCATGGTTCCCACCTCAGTATCAGACTTCTGATTCAGTACTCTGATCAACCTCTCCGATCGAAAGGCAGTGCGCACCATGTCAACGCTCGACTCCCGCACCAACCGTCGTTCGTTCCTGACCCGCTCGGCGACCGTCGCCGCGGTCCCGGCCCTGGCCGGCGTGGCAGGCGGCGTACTCGCCGGCCCCGCGTCCGCCGATACTGGCTCCGACCTCCCCGACTACGCCCCGATCCCGCCGTCCGCGCTGGGTCCGGCGGTCAACGCGCAGGGCTACCACGTCGGCCGCATCGAGCGGAACCTCTACTGGGTCACCGACAGCACCTACATGGCCGCGTTCCTGACCACGAAAGACGGTGTGGTCCTGTTCGACGCACCGCCGACGATCGGCCACAACCTGCAGCGCGCCATCGACGAGGTCGCCGCGGCCAACGGCACCTCGAACAAGGTCACGCACATCGTCTACTCGCACCACCACGCCGACCACCTCGGCGCCTCGTCGCTGTTCGGACGGGACGTGACCCGCATCGGACACGCCGAGACCCGCACGCTGTTGCTCCGCGACAACGACCCGACGCGGCCGGCCCCCGACGAGACGTTCACCGAACGCCGCACCCTGCACATCGGCGGCGAGCGCGTCGAGCTGGCGCACCTGGGCACCAACCACACCCCCGACAACATCTACATCCACTTCCCCGACCACGACACGCTGATGCTGGTCGACATCAACCTGCCCGGCTGGGTCCCGTTCGACAGCTTCAACCTGAACGAGGACGTGCCCGGCTCGATAGCGGCCCCGGGCAAAGCGTTGGCGTATCCGTGGCAGCACTACGTCGGCGGGCACATGGGGCGCCTGGGCACCCGCGACGACATGCTGCTCTACCAGCAGTACGTCAACGACCTCGTCGCCGGGGTGAAGGCCGCTCTGACCGCGGTCGACCCCGCTCCATTCTTCGCCAAGTACGGCGACAACGCGTGGGCTGCGGTGAAGACCTACCAGGACGCGCAGACCAAGTACGCCTCCGACCCGGTCATCAAGAAGTACACCGGCGTGCTGGCCGCGGCGGACGTCTACACGCAGAGCCACGCCTTCGTGCTGCTGGAGTCGATCCGGCTGGACCTCGGGGTCGGGTCGCAGGTGCATCCGTAGTCCGGCAGCACGCGGCGAACAGCGACCAACGGACAACGGACAACGGATAACGAAAACGGCCGGTCCGGGACCTCGGCGAGGTCCCGGACCGGCCGCACGTGCGTATATCAGAACCCGTACGCGGGCAGGATCGCCCCGGACACCGGACCACCCGCGTCGGTGACCAGATGCACCAGCTGATCGGCGATCGCCTCCGGCGCCGTCGCGTGCGCCATCACGTCCGCCGGCAGGAACGACCGGTTCAGCGGCGTGTCGATCAGCTGCGGCGCGACAGCGTTCACGCGGATCCCCGACTCCCGGAGCTCGTGGTTCAGCACCACCACGAGGTGGTTCAGCGCCGCCTTGCTCAGGCTGTACGCCGCCACCCCCGCCTCCGCCTCGGCACCCCATCGCGACGACACGAACGCGATCGACCCGCCTCCGGCCTCCCGCATGTGCGGCACCACCGCCTGCGTCAGCCACAGCGCCGGTCCCAGGTTCACGTCCATCATCAGCCGCAGCTGGTCCGGCGTCGCGGCCAGCGCGTCGCCGAGGCCGTAGGCGCCGATCGTGTTCACCAGCACCGCCGGGGTCCCCAGCTCGGAGACCACGGTCTCCACCACGCGCCGGGCGTCCTCCGGGTCGGTGGCGTCGCCCGGGACGCGCAGCACCTGCGGCGGCAGCGTCTCCAGGCCGTCCTTGTTCCGGTCCGCCCCGGCCACGCGGTACCCCGCGGCGACCAGCTTGTCCACGACCGACCGGCCCAGGGGCCCGCCGGCGCCGACGACCAACGCGACACGCTCGGTCATCTCCATCACCTTGTCTCTCGCGACGCCTTGTGCGGCGTCTGCCGATTCCTCGTCCTGACGGTCAGGATGACCACCGGTCAGGTGATCCCGCGTCATCCGGATCAGGTGATCGCGGTGGCGCGTTGACAGGTGTTGCGCGTAATGGTCGAGTGGAGAGTGTCGGTCATCCCAGCAACTCCCCTGCGTTCCTCCCACCGTGACATGCCGGCCGGGCAGGGGCATCCGCACCTGATCGCCCGGCAGCGGCTGCTGGCAGCGCTGGAGCAGGCTGCGAGCTGCGCAGTAACGATCATTACCGCTCCGGCCGGCAGCGGAAAGTCCTCCCTGCTGCGCTCCTGGTCCGACCGCCAGGAGCAGAGCCACCGGCCGGCGATCGTCCAGGTCCAGCACGAGCCCGACGGCCAGCTGTTCTGGCTCGCGGTGTTGGACGCCGTCCGGGGCCTGGCGCAGGACCGCGACCACACAGAGGAATTGCCGGCGGTAGCCGCGCCGGACTTCAGCAGCGAGGCGATCGTCGACCGCATCCTGGACGAGCTGGCCGCGTGCCCGGACCGTGTCAGTCTGCTGATCGACGACGTCCATGAGCTGACGTCTCCCGAGGCGCAGACCCAGCTGACCCGGATGCTCACGCAGCTGCCGGACAACGCCCACGTGATCCTGGCCGCCCGGCGGGACCTGCCGCTGCGGCTGCACCGGCTGCGGCTGGACGGCCGGCTGGCCGAGCTGCGCGCCGCCGACCTGCGCTTCACCGAGGACGAGACCCGTGCGCTGCTCAAGGCTTCAGGCATCGTCCTGTCCGACGGCGCGACGGCCCGGCTGCACGAGCGCACCGAGGGCTGGGCCGCCGGGCTGCGACTGGCCGTGCTGTCGCTGCACGGGCACCCGGATCCGGAGCGGTTCGTCACCGAGTTCGGCGGCAGCGACCGCACCGTGGCCGAGTACCTGGTCGCCGAGATGCTGGACCGGCAGCCGCGGGACGTCCAGGACATGCTGCTGCGCACCTCGATCCTGACCCGGGTCAGCGGCGACCTGGCCGACGTGCTCACCGGTCGGCCGGGGTCGGAGCGGATCCTGCTGGGGCTGGAGGACGCGAACGCGTTCGTCGTCTCGCTGGACGCCGAGCGCACCTGGTTCCGGTACCACCACCTGTTCGCCGACCTGCTGCAGCTGGAGCTGCGCCGCGTCCATCCCGACGAGGTGCGCGGGCTGCACCGGCGTGCGGCCGCCTGGTTCACGGAGGCGGGGATGGTGGTCGAGGCCGTGCGGCACACGCAGGCGGCCGGCGACTGGGCCGCGGCGGCGAAGCTGTTCGGCAACCACTCGTTCGGCCTGATGCTCGACGGCCAGCAGGAGACCATGCAGTCGCTGCTGGACGCCTTCCCCTCTCCCTCGACCGCCGACCTGCCGGAGCTGAGCGCCGTGCGCGCGATGCTCGACCTGTGGCGCGGCCGGCTCGACGAGGCCGCCGCACACCTGGCGGTCACCACGACGTGCATCACCGACTCACCGCCGGAGCGGCCGGCGCGCGCCGATGCGACGGTCAGTGCCCTGAGTCTGGAGCTGGCGCGGCGGCGCGGCGACGTTGCCGAGGTGATGCGGCACGCCGCACTGCTCACCGCGCCGCCCACCGGTTCCGGTTTCGGCTCGTTCTCCACCTCTGCGGAGGACATCGCGCTCGGCGCGGATCTGCGGGTGGTGGCGTTGATGAACCTGGGCATGGTCGAGGCCTGGTCCCTCGGGCTCCCCGACGGGGCCAAGCACCTGGCCGAGGCTGTGGAACTGGCGCGGTTCATCGGGCGTCCGTACCTGGAGGTGGCCGCGCTGTCGCAGCTCGGGTTCGCCACCAAGCTGCACAGCTTCAGCGACGCGCGCCGGATCAGCGAGCAGGCACTGGCGCTGGCCGCGCAGCACGGCTGGGACACCGCGCCGATCCTGGCGCCGGCGCTGGTCGCGCAGGCGTGCACGCAGGTGTTCAACGGCGAGTTCGACCGCTGCGAGGCGACGCTGACGCAGGCCGACGAGGCGCTGCGCACCGACGCCGGGCCCGACATCGGGGTGCTGCACAGGTTCAGCTGGGGCCTGCTGCATCTGGCGCGTGGCCGGATGTCCGAGGCCGAGGCGGAGTTCGCGGCCGGGTACGAGATGCAGGCGGGGATGTCGCATCCGCACGTGCTGGGCGGTTTCGTCGTCGGCTGGCTGGCCGCGACCCGGGCCCGTCTCGGCGCGGTCGCTGAGGCCCAGGCGCTGCTGGCCGCGGTCGACTACGCGCTGGCCGGCTCCGCCGAGGTGTCGAACGCGCGGGCCGTGATCGCGCTCGTCTCCGGCGATCCGGCCGCCGCGCTGGCGGCGACGTCGGCGGTCGTCGACGGGACGATCCGCACCACGCATGTCTCGACGGTGGTCGAGGCGCATGTGCTGGCGGGGCTCGCGCACGATGAGGTCGGTGCGCAGGATCGGGCGTGGGAGTCTGTCGAGCGGGCGCTGGCGGCGTCGGAGCCGGAGCGTTTGATCCTGCCGTTCGTGATGGCCGACGCCGGCGCACTGCTGGAGTCCGTGCCGCGGCAGCGTTCGGCGTACGGCCCGTGGCTCACCGAGGTGCTGGACGTGATCCACGGCGCGGTTCCGGCCACGGCGGCGACGGCGGGCCTCGGGCCGGGACCCGTCCCGGAGCTGAGCGCGACCGAGCTGCGGGTGCTGCGGTACCTGCCGACGAACCTGTCGCGGCCGGAGATCGCCAGCGAGCTGTCGGTGTCGGTGAACACCGTCTCGACGCACGTACGCCGGATCTACGCCAAGCTTCAGGCCACCGACCGCTCCTCGGCCGTGCAGCGCGCCCGGGAGCTGCACCTGTTGGGGACCGGGCCGACGCGGTAGAGGCAGCAGACGCCTTAGGCGCGGTTCACCGGGTCCAGGTGATGCCAAATCACCGGACCCCGAGGGACCGTGCAGGCATGAACGCAGAACCGGCCCTGTACTCGATCCGCGTCGGCGGCCACCTCGGCGAGACCGTCCTGTCCGCGTTCCCCACGCTGGTCGCCGAGTGCCAGGACCCGGGCGCGCAGACGGTGCTCACCGGGCTGCTCGACCTTTCGGCGCTGTACGGGGTACTGGCGCAGATGGAGCGGCTCGGGCTGGATTTGATCGAGGTCACCCGGCCGGGGGCGGCGGAGCGGTAGTCGCGGCCGATACTTGCTTGCGCAAGCACCTAGAGCTACAGTGAGGCGGCCAGCCAATGACAGCCCTCGCTGAAAGCGATCAAACCGCCATGAACTCGTTGCCGACGCGATCGACCGACCGTCGCAGGTTCCTGATGAACACCGCCGCCGCCCTGACCGTCCCGACCGCGGCCGGGCTGCTCGGCGCCGTCGCCCCCGGCACGGCGCACGCCGACGTCGGGCAGGCAGACGTCGGGCACGCGGACGCCGCCCCCTCCGGCTTGCCGGACTTCGCACCGGTGCCCGCTGAGGCGTTCGGTCCTGCGCTGAATGCCGACCGCTACTACGTCGGCCGGATATCTGGGGACCTGTACTGGGTCACGGATGGCTACTACCAGGCGATGTTCCTGTCGACGGCGCGCGGCGTGGTCGTCGTGGACGCACCGCCGACGATCGGTCACAACCTGCTGCGGGCGGTCGACGACGTCACCCGCGCCAACGGTCGGCCCGCCAAGGTCACGCACATCGTCTACTCGCATTCACACGCCGACCACATAGGCGCCGCCGCGTTGCTCGGCGACTCCGACACAGTCCGCATCGCGCACGTCGACACCGCTCGCGCGCTGGCCCGCGACGCCGATCCGCGGCGGCCCGTCCCGACGGTGACGTTCACCCGCCGCCACGAGGTCGAGGCCGGCGGGGAGCACCTGCTACTGGAGTACCACGGCCCGAACCACGCTCCGGGCAACATCTTCATCCACGTTCCCGCGCACGACACGCTGATGGTCGTCGACGTCCTGTTCCCGGGCTGGGTCCCCTTCGGCAACCTCGGCTTCTCGCAGGACGTCCCCGGCTGGGTCGCCGCGCACCAGACGGCGCTGGACTATCCCTGGCAGACGCTCGTCGGCGGGCACCTGGGACGGCTCGGGAGCCGCTCGGACGCCGAGACGCAGCTGGCGTATGTCAGTGACCTGAAAAGCAGCACCCCGGCGGCGATCGCATCACTCGATCCCACCGAGTTCTTCGCCAAGTACGGCCCGACCGGCAACGCCTGGGCGATCTTCAAGACCTACCTGTCCGCGGTGGCCGAGGCAGCCGCCGCGCCGGTGGTCGCGAAGTACACCGGGGTGCTCGGCGCAGCCGACGTCTACACGATCGACAACGCCTACACGATGCTCGAATCGCTGCGCATCGACGGCGATGTCCTGGGCCCGTTCGGCATCCGCTGACTCATCACCAGGGAGGCCGCAACTCATGCCTGCTCGGATGTCCACGCAAACGCCTGCCCGAATTCTCACCGTCATCGGGTACGCCTTCTACCTTCTCTGGGCCGCTCTCCACGTCCAGGCCGGCAACGCCGTCGTGCGCCTCGGCCGCGCCCAACACCACTCGATGGTCCAAGCCCGGCTGTATCAGGACGCGTGGACGCTCTACTTCGCCGCCGGCCTGATCGCGGTGTTCTCGGTGCTGGCCGTCGTGCGCGAGTGGCAGCCGGCGTTCTGGCTGGTGCTCGGCATCGCGTTCGTCACCGACGTCAGCTTCATCCTGTTCGTGCTCGTGCCGCACTACATGCCGCTGTGGCCGGGGCTCCAGGGCCCGCTCGCCTGGGCGGGCGGACTGGCGTTCACCACCGCCGGCCTCGTCATCAGCCCTCGGCGGGGTCGGTGAGCTTGGCGAGAATGTGTTCCAGCGCAAGGCGGTCGGTGGCGGTGAGCCGGTCGGTGAACGACGTCGTGACCAGCGCACGGTGCGACTCCAGGGCCGCCGCGAGCGCCTGCGCGCCGGCGTCGGTGAGTGCGATCTCGACGCCCCTCCGATCGTCGTCGGCGGGCCGGCGCTCCAGCAGACCCGCGGCCGCCATCCGCGCCAGCATCCGGCTCACGCCGCTCTCGCTGAGCAGCATCCGGTCGCGCAGCTCACGCTGCCGCAGGCGTGCGCCGGGCTCGTCGGCGAGGTGGATGAGCACGTCGAACCACTCCAGCGGCAGGCCGTGGTCCGTCTGCATCTGCTCGGCGAGGCGCTCGACCAGGCGGCGATGCGTTCCGAGGAAGGACTGCCACAGTGCGGTCTCCTCCAGCAGTCCGGAGACCATGGCCCCGAGGTCGGCGGCGGGCGGCTGCGCCGGGTTGGCGTGCTGACGCGGGTTGGTGTGCTGCCGTTTGTTGCTCGCTGCCATCAGACCCGGCCTCCGTGGGTTGCGCCCTACACTGCTTGCGCGAGCAAGCATATCGGTAACCCGGCCGGTGCTTAGCGGATGCCGGACAGTCCCGCTACGATGGCGCGGTATCACCGGCGGTGGGGCCCGCCGTACAACCGCCAGCGCCTGGCCAACGGTCCCTACTCCAACGCGATGACGCGTGCTGCCGTCGTCCTGGGACGAGTAGGAGCTTGTGACGTGACCCGCGACGCCGACCTCACACCGGCCGACGGCCTCCCCACCGATCCGGACCTGGTCGAATCCGACCCGGCCAAATCCGACCCGGCCGAATCGAACGCCCAACCCCGAGCGCCCCGACCTCGCACCGCGCGCCGCGTCCTGGCCGCCATCGCCGCCGGCGGCGCTCTCGGCGGCCCCGCGCGCTACGGCCTCGGGCTGGCCTACCCGACCGCGCCGCACACCTTCCCCGCGACCACCTTCGCGATCAACGTCACCGGATCGTTCGTGCTGGCGCTGCTGATGGTGTTCATCCTCGACATCTGGCCGCCGAACGCCTACGTGCGCCCCTTCTTCTGCGTCGGCTTCCTCGGCGCCTACACCACGTTCTCCACGTGGATGGTCGACACCGACCGCCTGCTGGCGGCCGGGGCCTACGGCACCGCGGCGGCGAACGTGTTCCTGAGCCTGGCCGCCGGGATCGCCGCGACCAGCCTGGGTCTGAGCCTGGGCCGTGGCATCGGCGCGTGGCAAGGCAAGCGCCGCCGACACCTCGCGCAGCCGGAGCCCGCGTCCGCGTCGCTGCTGGCCCTGTCGACGGAGCAGTCCTGATGCTCACCCTGCTCGCCGTCTCGGCAGCCTCCGCGATCGGCGCCCCGGCCCGCTACCTCCTGGATCGGACCATCGCCGGCCGCCGCACCTCCCGGCTCCCGCTCGGCACCATGACCATCAACCTCACCGGCGCGTTCCTGCTCGGCCTGCTGACCGGCCTGGCCGTGCACCACGGCATGCCGAAGGGCATGCTCGCGATGCTGGGCACGGGATTCTGCGGCGCCTACACGACGTTCTCGACGTTCTCCTACGAGACCATGCGCCTGGTCGAAGACGGCTCGATCGCCGAGGCCGGCACGAACGTCGCCGTCAGCCTGCTCGCCGGGACGGCCGCGGCGGCGCTCGGACTCGGCCTCGCGCTGATCGTCTAGTCATTCACCGGCCTCGCCGCCGCGACCCGCGCTCGGCTTCGGATTCAACGCTCTACTATGGCTGGCCGTAGAACTGGGCCGAATCTCAACGGTCTGTAACGCTGGCTCAATTCCCGGGGTCTTTGCTAGGGGAATCCCCCTTCACACCACTGGCTACCCTAGCTACTGTGTAGCCTAGTAGCACGGCGATCTGCTGTGCCAGCAAGACGTTCTGCCTTGCCCCTGTCGATATACCAGTTGATGGGTGACCTCCGTGCTGCGCACTCTGTTGGCAAGCCGCTCCTCTGTTCTCATGACCGTCGTCGCGCTGCTCACCGCCACCGGCGGCGCGGTCGCGCTGGCCGCCCCGGGGGCCGCCTCCGGCCCGCCGTCGACCGCCCAGCAGGAGAAGGGGATGACGGTCGGCGCGCCGTTCAAGGACCCGGCGAACGCCGACATCGACGCCGGCGCGAACCACGACCTGACCATCACGCTGAACGCCTCCGACACCGACTTCAGCCTGGCCGGCAAGAAGGTGTGGGGCGAGTCCTACGACGGCCGCTTCGTCGCCCCGACACTGCGGTTCAACCCCGGCGCGCAGCTGACCGTCCACCTGGTGAACAACCTGGCGGTGGCCACCAACCTGCACTTCCACGGGATGCACGTCTCCCCCGAGGACCACTCCGACGACGCGTTCCTGTGCGCGGCCCCGGGCACCACGCTCACGTACCATCTGGCGATCCCCGCCGACCATCCTCAGGGCACGTACTGGTACCACAGCCACGCGATGGGGACGACGTGCCCCGCCCCCGGCAGCCCCGCCGCGATGGACGACGTCGACACCTCGATGGCCGGCATGGCGAACATGCCCGGCATGGCAGCGGCGGGCAGCACGACCAGCACGCCGACCACGACCGGAACCCCGACACCGGCGCCCTTCATGCCCGGTGACGTCGAGGACCAGATCTTCGCCGGCCTGTCCGGGGCGATGGTCGTCGGCGACGACCGCACCCTGCTGCCCGCGGCCTACCACGGCGTCGAGGCGCACACCTTCGTCTTCAAGGACGCGCAGATCGACGCCGGCGGCCACATAGTGCAGAACACCGCCACCACCTCGATCGACTCCAACGCCCCGACCGTCCGCCTGGTCAACGGCCAGCTGCGGCCGACGCTGACGCTGCGCCCGAACCAGACCGAGCTGTGGCGCCTGGCCAACGCCGGGGCCGACATCTTCTACCAGCTCCAGCTGGACGGCTACCACTTCACCGTGGTCGGCGAGGACGGCGTCCCGGTCGCGCAGACCCGCAGCGCCGACACCCTGCTGCTGCCGCCGGGCAAGCGGTACGACGTCCTGGTGACGGCGAACGGCAAGGCCGGCCAGACCTGGCTGCGCACCACCGCCTACAGCAACGGCCCGCAGGGCGATCAGTACCCTGACACCGAGCTGGTCAAGGTCGCCGTCCGGGGCGCAGGCGTCCAGCGGCTCCCGGATTTCAACGGCGCCGTCCGCACCGCGCCGGCCGACCTGGCCTCGGCCCCGATCGCCCAGCAGCGCACCGTCGACCTGTCGGAGAGCGCCGACGGCCTGTCGTTCTACATCAACGGCAAGCAGTTCGACATGAGCCAGTCGGTCTTCGCCACCCCGGCCAAGCTCGGCACCGTCGAGGAGTGGACCATCCTCAACGAAGCCGGCGAGGACCACCCCTTCCACCTGCACGTCACACCGTTCGAGGTGCTGTCGATCAACGGTGTCGCGCAGCCGTACACACACATGCAGGACACAGTCCCGGTGCCGCACGCGGTGAACGGCGTGCCCGGCAAGGTGGTCATCCGCGTGCCGTTCAACGACTTCCCGGGCCGCTGGATGTTCCACTGCCACATCGCCGCGCACGAGGACAACGGGATGATGAGCTACATCACCGTGGTCTCGTGAGGCCGTCCGGGCCGCCGCCCACGGCGCATTCGTCGAGCGAAAGGCCCGGCAGGATGTTGATCCGGCTGGTGTCGAAGACGCTGCGGCTGGTGGTCTTGTCCCCTATCTCGACGGAGGCGAACAAGAACCGCAGTACGGCGCGGCGCCGCTGCTCGGGCAGCCGGGACCAGGCGCCGGGGGCCTCGGGGCCGGTGACGACGCCGTCCAGGACGTTCGCACTCTGCGTCTCCACCCGGCCGTGGCCGACCCGGAACTGGTTCGTGCGGCCGGGGGCGCCGACCGGGCCGCGGCGCACCGTGACCGGCAGATCCGACGGCGCCGGGGTGCTGCTGCTGTTCTGCAGCACCTCGACGGCGGCCTGCTGGACGTAGTCCTCCAGCGACTTGGCGCCGATGTGCCGGTTGCACCGGTCGGGCTGCGGCTTGTTCTTCGAAGGGCACGCGTACATCCGGTAGTCGCCGACGATCGAGCCCACCATGTGGTCGCGGCACCGCTCGCACACCACCAGACCGGTCAGCAGGTAGTCCGCACGCGGCCGGCGATCGGCCACGGCGGCGCGAGCGGCCCGCTCGGCCTGAGCCCGCTGCCAGTCCTCGACGCCGATACAGGGCTCCCACACGGCCTGCCGCAGGCCGTCGATGGACTCCACACCGCCCTGGAAGACACGGAGCCCGGCATAGCGCGGGGCGACCAGGATGCGGCTGACCCCGCCGGTGGTCCACTTGGCGCCGGTCACGGTCGGGATGCCGCGTGCGTTCAGATCCCCGGCGATGGCGCGCAGGCTGTCTCCGGCCAGGTAGCGCGAGTACATCTCCCGGACCGTTTCGGCTTCCTCGGGGATCAGCGGCCGCATGCCGGGGCCGTAGCCGTAGGCCCGGCGGCCGCCGCCGTGCGGCAGGCCGTCGTCAGCGGTCTGACGACGCAGCTTCTGCACGGTCTTCGACAACGAGGCGGCCTTGCCGGCGTGATACCGCGCCTGGGACAGGGCGTCCTCCCGGCCGCGCGGATCCGCGAGGTCCAGCGAGTCGCCCATCGAGTACAGGTCCACCCCGTGCTCCTGCGCCGCGATCAACAACTCGACCGCGTCGGCCGCGCGATGGCGGACCAGCATCGCCGGTTTGATCACCACGACCGCCGGCACGCGTCCACTACGCACGGCCGTAAGAAGCCCGGACCACGCGGGCCGCGCACTGCCCGAATTCCACACAGATCGGCGCTGATCGGCGAACACCAGGTGCGCCGGCACCGTGACCCCGATCGCCGCGGCATAGGTGCGCCCCTGCCGTTCCTGCACGTCGACCGGCGTCTGATCCTCGTCGCCACGTCTGGGAACGCAACAGTAGAGCGCTCCTACAACACCTGCTTCGCCCAGCACAGCCATGAAGTAACGCTACTACTCCAATTAGTAGATGTTGAAGGGCGGATTCGATTAGGCTCTGCTCGTGGCTCTGCGGCAGTTCGGGGAACTGGAAGCCCAAGTGATGGATCGCGTGTGGCGGCACAACCGTCCGGTCCTGGTCCGCGACGTCCTCGCCGACCTGAACACGGACCGGGATCTGGCGTACACGACGGTCCTGACCGTCATGGAGAAACTGCGCCGCAAGGGCTGGCTCAGCCGGCAGCGCCGGGGCCGGGCGTACGCCTACGAGGCCGCGGCCTCCCGCGAGTCCTACACCGCGCGCCTGATGTGCGACGCGCTGGCGACCAGCGACAACCAGACGGTGTCGTTCGTCCACTTCCTGGAGCAGCTCTCTCAGGAGGAGGCGGCGGCGCTGCGCACGGCGTTGGAGGGCCGTCAGCTCCCTGAGTGACTCGCCCGGTCGTAACAGATCCCTGAGTAACTGACGATCATTCTTCTCCGTGTGTTTACATCAGCGTCCGTTGACCGGCTTAGTTCGCACGGCTAACTTCCGTGGCAGACTGCGGCGGCGTGCCAGACAGTCCCTGGCACGCCGCCGCGCTTGCGGGTCCGGTCAGTTGTCGATCCTGCACGCCTTATCGAGGGCTCTGTGCTGGTACTTGGTGTAGAAGTTCGTGCCGGTGGCGGTGACGCACCAGTAGTAGTTGCCCTCGCGCGTCGGCGCCAGCGCGGCCTTGATCATGTCGTCCGACGTGGCGTCGATCGGCGTCGGGGGCAGGCCGCGGTGCGGCGGGTAGGTCGAGTACGGGTTGTTGGGGTCCTGGGCCTGGGCCGCGGTCAGGCGCTCGCCGGCCGGAAGGTGCCCGATGGCGTACAGGGCGGTGGAGTCGATGCCCAGGTAGTCGTTGGCCTTCAGGTGTGCGTAGACGCCCTCGGCGATCCGGGCGCCGTCGGTCGGGTCGGCGACCTCGCTCTCGGCGATCGAGGCGACCATCAGCGCCTGCTCCGGCGTGCACTTGGCGGTGCCGCAGGTCAACGCTGCGGCCTTGTCCTCGAAGTCGATGCTCTTCAGGAACGCCTTCCGGTTCGCCACCATCTGCGTCAGGATGCTGCGCGGCGAGTCGGACGCGGTGAGCCAGTAAGTTCCCGGTTCCAGCATCCCCTCGATCGTGAACTCGTGGTTCGTCGAGTCCACCGACCATGCCGGCAGGCCGATCGTGTTGGTGGCGATCGCGGTGTCGAAGTCGGCCTGCTTCCACTTGCGCTTGTCGATCAGGCTCGCGATCACGTCTTTTCCCCGCTCCTGCGGCGTCACGGTGATCTGCGAGGCGTTCGACACGTTCGACCTCTTCAACAGTTCCGAGACCGCGCTGGCGCCCGAGATCCCAGGGCAGATCGCGTAGGTCCCGGGGGTGATGCCGCTGGAGGCCTGGTTCCGGTCCGCCGCGTTGAGGTAAGCCTGCGTGCTCTTGACCACGCCGGCCTGGACCAGCGCCTTGGCGATCTGCGTGCTGGTCGCGCCGCGCGGGACGTCCACCGGCACCTTCGTGTTCTCGGGGCACGCGGCCACCGCGGCGTAGTCGGGCGCCGGACCCACGCTGGCGGCG
The DNA here is from genome assembly GCF_041262085.1 of Catenulispora sp. GAS73. Classification (NCBI taxonomy): domain Bacteria; kingdom Bacillati; phylum Actinomycetota; class Actinomycetes; order Catenulisporales; family Catenulisporaceae; genus Catenulispora; species Catenulispora sp. GAS73. The sequence goes on along the minus strand of NZ_JBGCCM010000003.1, from coordinate 141,701 downwards.
GTGGTGGTGCCGGCGCCGGACGGGTACGCGGCGACGATGCCGAACACCGCCCCGCCGGTCACCGCCAGCGTGGTCGTGGCGCCGACCATGGCCCGCCGGCGATGCGCGGCCGCCTTCAGGTGCTTCCTGGTGAGGCCCACCGGGTCGGTGTGCTCCGGGTACCGCAGGGCTCGCGCGTGGAGCATGCGGGAGACCTCTTCCCCGAACCCGCCGAGCCCCCCGGGCTCCTGGTCCGTCATGGATGACTCCTCTCTCATCGGGTCGCGACCTCGTCCCGGGCCTCGGACAGCGCTTCGCGCATCCGGACCAGCCCGCGGGAGGCCTGGCTCTTGACGGTGCCGATCGACCGGCCCAGCAGCGCGGCGGTCTCGGCCTCGGTGAGTTCCTCGTAGTAGCGCAGGACGATCACGGCGCGCATGCCCGGCGGCAGCGTGGCCAGCGCGCGCCACAGCTCGTCCTCCCGGTCCACCGCGGCGTGGCCGTCGTACTCGTCGGGCCGGTCCGGCGGCTGCCACTCGACGTGCGTCCGATGCCGCAGAGCACGCCGCCACCAGGAGTTCGCCAGGTTGACGATGATCTTGCGGACATAGGCCTCCGGCTGATCGACCCGCTCGATCCGCCGCCAGTTGCGATGGACCCGGATCAACGCGTCCTGAACGAAGTCCTCGGCATGCCCGTGATCCCCGGCGAGCAGATACGCGGTCCGCACCAGCTGCTGCCTGCGGCTGGCCACGAACTGCCAGAACGCCTGCTCCTCATGCTCGGTGAGCGCCATTCGGCGGCACCCCGCTCTCCTTCCCTCGCCCGCACGCCGGTGGTCTCGGCGCGCACAATGGGTAGAGCCTCCGGACGGCGCGGAAGTTGAGAGGCACCGCGGGGTTTTTTGGCCGGGAGTGGCGGGCGGGGCCGCAAGCCTACCTTCGTCGCTGTCCTTCATCCCGAGGAATGAGCCAGACCGAGAACCGATGGCCGATGCCCGGCCCCGCCCCGTCGCAGCAGGCTGACAGCATGAACCGAACCAGCGCGCGCATCGCCGCCGTCACCGCCGCAGCCCTGGTCGCGACCGGAACCGCGGCCGGCGCCGACGCCAAGGCCGGCAGGCCCTCCCTCGACGGCGTCTGGCAGATGGACGGCTACGGCCTCGTCCTCGACGTGAAAGGCAGCACCCTGACGTCCTACGAAACCACCGCCATCAGCTGCCTGCCCGAATTCACCGCCACGGCCACCGGCGGCGGATGCGGTGGAGCGGCTTTTCGAGCCGTCTCAGCGGGCTCAGCCGCGGGTCGCACCGTGGGGTCGTGACGGCGACGGCCGTCGCGGAGGGTGGGCTGGCGGTACGGGTGACGATTCCGTCAGGTCCCTGATCTATGTCCCTCTGAGAGCCCAGCCCCCTGCGACAAACAAGTTAGGAACCTTGACAAGAAAACTCGGATTCGATAATACATCGTATATCGTATGGCGGTTCCGTCGATGCTCCGGAAGGGTCCTGATATGCGAAGATCCATCGTCCGAGTCCTGCGACAGTCCCTGATCCCCCTGGTGGCGCTGGTTGTCGCGGCTCCCGCGGCGGCCGCGTTCGCCTCGTCCACCGCTTCCACCGCGCCTGCCGCCTCGCATGCGGCGGCGCGCGCCGCGCTTCCGGTCTTCAACGTGAAGTCCTACGGCGCGGTGGGCGACGGCACGCACAACGACACGTCCGCGATCAACAAGGCCATCGTGGCCGCGAACGCCGCGAGCACCGGCGGCGTCGTCGAGGTCCCTTCGGGCACGTACCTGTCGGCGAACTCGATCCACCTGCTGAGCAACGTCACGATCCAGCTCGACGCGGGCTCGACCATCCTCGGGTCGGCCGCCAAGACCTACGACGCGCCCGAGCCCAACCCGAACGACAAGTACCAGGACTACGGGCACAGCCACTTCCACGACGCCATGATCTGGGGCGACCGGCTGACAAACATCGGCTTCACCGGCTCCGGCACCATCGACGGCGGCGGCCACCTGGTCCCGGGCATCCCGGCGAGCGGCCAGGCGGACAAGATCATCTCCCTGACCCGCTGCACCGGACTCACGCTCAGCGGCATCACGCTGCGCCGCGGCGGCCATTTCGGAGCGCTGACCAACGGCTGCACCAACGTGGTGTCCGACCACCTCACCATCGCCACCACTGGCAACCGCGACGGCTGGAACGTCATCTCCACCACGAACGTCACCATCACGAACATCAAGATCGCGTCCAACGACGACGCGCTGGTCTTCAAGAGCGACTGGGCCCTGGGCCAGACCCTGCCCAACGGCCACGTCTCGGTGGACGGCGCGACCCTTTCGTCCCAGTGTTGCAACGCCCTGATGTTCGGCTCGGAGACCTGCGGCTCGTTCACGGACTACACGTTCAACCACATCACGATCACCGGCGCCGGCAAGTCCGGCCTGGGAATGGTGAGCATGGACGGCGCAGACATCTCCGACGTGCACTACTCGAACGTCACACTGTCCGGAGTCAGCTCCCCGATCATGGAGAAGATCGGGAAACGACTGCGCTGCGGCGGCACACCGAGCCCGGGGCACATCTCGAACGTCACGTTCACGAACGTCACCGGCTCCGGCGTCGCCTCGCCCCAGTACAGCCCGACCCTGTGGGGCCTGGACGCCGCGCACCGGGTCACCGGCGTCACGTTCGACGGCGTGAACCTGACACTGCCCGGCGGCAGCGGCGCGGTGGGCACCGGCGTCCCGAGCGACAACGGCGACTACAACCCGAACAGCATCGGGACCCGGCCGGCCTACGGCTGGTACCTGCACAACGTGGACGGCATCCAGTTCACCAACAGCTCCGTCCACCTCGCCGCGAACGACGCCCGCCCCGCGGTCATCGCGAACGCGGCCGGAACGGTGAGCTTCAACGGATTCACGGTGCAGCGTGGGACTAAGAGTCCTTATGACTTCGGATTCCAGAACGTGTCCGGATACTGCGTCACGAACAGTCAGACGACCGCCGGCGGCGCGGTGAAGGTCAGTAGCACGGGATCGACGTCGACCTGCTGAGGTAACGTCACCGTCTCGGCGTGCGGGTTGGGCCTCCCGGGCCCCTTCGCAGTACGCCGGGACGGTCCGCCGCATCCGGCCGGCCTGGCGGGTTGGCAGAGCCCGCCGACACGACGAGGGATCCGGGACAACCCCGGCCTGTGGTGCGGACGGGGTCCTCCCGGTGACCACAGGCGGCGGTGAGGTGTCGAGCCGGAGGTGCGGGAACCCTTCCCACAGGCGGGGTTGTCCCGGGTTCCCCGTCGCGTCGGCGGGCGCAGCCAAGCTGACCGGGCCGGTGGTGTCAAGTCGCACGAAACCGCACCACAGCAGCGTGTGATCCGACTTGATACCACCGGACCGGTCTGCTTCCGTCAGGCGACGACGCGACGGGGAACCCGGGACACAGGCGACCACAAGCAACGACCGCCAGCCGACTACGCGACCCCCCCTCCCCGGAGCGAGTGCCGCTCGCCGCGCAGGCGCCGCCGGAGGCCCTGTCTTTGACCTTAGGCACCCACCAAACGCGGCCGCTAGCCGCCGACCTGACGCGTGCGCAGTGACTCGGACCCGCGCGCGGTCGTGCACACGAAAACCGCCGGCCGCCAACGCAACCAGCCGGACACCACCGAACTGCGTCACCCAGCGGATCCTTCTTAAACCCACGCGAAGCCGTCAAAAAACGCCCTTGACTGTCAACCCACAAACAAACCGCGCCGCACCCACCCACCCACCCACCCACCCACCCACCCACCCACCCACCAACACCCACACATAGGCCATCAGCGCCCAAAATATCCGCAGCGGGAAGCACCGTGGAACAAGCAGCCTTGCTCGGCCCGTCGCTGCCAGAACAGCTGCCGGAACAGGTGCCAGAACAGCTGCCGGCGCGCCCTCCCGCGCGAAGCTCGGTCACTAAGCGCCGCCGCGTTGACCGCCGCCATCGATCCCGTCGACCTCGACCTCGACCTCGACCAGCCCGGTCTGGTAGGCGAGGATCACCAACTGGACGCGGTCGCGCGCGTCCAGCTTCGCGAGCAAGTTGCGGATGTGCGTCTTGGCGGTGCCCTGGCCGATGTAGAGGCGGCGGGCGATCTCGTGGTTGGTCAGGCCTTCGGCGACGAGGGCCAGGACTTCGCGTTCGCGGTCCGTCAGGACCTTGAGATCCTCCGGGGTCGGCGCGGGGGTGATGGGGCGGGCGGTGAAGCGGGCGATGAGGCGCTTGGTGATCGCGGAGGCGAGGAGTGTTTCGCCGGTGGCGACGGTGCGCACGGCTTCGATCAGCTTGCGGGGTGGGGTGTCCTTGAGGAGGAAGCCGCTGGCGCCGGCGCGTAGTGCGTCGTAGACGTACGCGTCGAGGTCGAACGTGGTCAGGATCAGGACTCTGGCATCGGGTGCGGCGGCGATGATGCGGCGGGTGGCCTCGATGCCGTCGAGGACGGGCATGCGGATGTCCATGAGGGTCACGTCGGGATGGTGGGTCTGCGCGAGCTCGACGGCCTCCTCGCCGTCGCGCGCCTCGCCGACGACCTACATATCCGGGGCGGCTCTGAGGATTCCACTGATGCCGGCACGCAGCAGGTGTTGGTCGTCGGCGACCAGGACGCGCAGGGTCACGGTGCCGCCGGCGCTTCCGTGGGGGACGGTAGCGGTAGGCGTGCCTGGACGCGGTAGCCGCCGTCGGGGGTGGGACCGGCGTGGAGTTCGCCGCCGTAGAGCTGCGCGCGCTCGCGCATTCCGGCTGTGCCGCGGCCTGGGGATCGCGGTACGTCTTGGAGGCCGCCGCGCTTGGGCTTCGCAGGACCGTTACTCACTTGGATCTCGACGCGTTCGTCGCTGAAGGAGAGGTTCAGCGTGGCCGTGTCGGTGCCGGCGTGCTTGATCACGTTGGTCAGGGCCTCCTGCACGATGCGGTAGGCAGCCAGGTCCTCGCCGGGCGGCACGTCGCGCTCGCACTCGGTGCCGGTCGTCGTCAGCGTCACGCGGACGCCGGCGTTCGCGACGTGGTCGATCAGACGCGGCAGGTCGGCGAGCCCCGGCGCGGGGGCGAGGCCCGCTTCCGGTACGGAGCCCTGCTCGGCCTGTAGTACCTCGACCAGGCGGCGCATCTCTTCCAGGGCTTGGCGCCCGGTCGTTTCGATGACGGCCAGTGCGTCTCTGGCGCGCGCCACGTCGGGGGTGGCGGCGCCGTCATCCCCGTCATCCCCGTCGTCGTCGAGGAGCAGGCCGCCGTAGCCCGCCTGGACGGTGATCACGCTCATGTGGTGGGCGACGACGTCGTGCAGTTCCCGAGCGATGTCCATGCGTTGGCGGTCAAGTTCGGTGCGGAGGGTGAGGGTGGTGTAGCGGCGGTGCATCGCCATGGCGAAACCGATCGTCCACACGACGAGGTAGATCGAGCCGAACAGGACCGCGCCGCCGGAGTGCTTGAAGTCAGGCAGTGCCGTTGCTGTGGCGGCGGCGATCGCGGCGCAGAGTGCGGCGACCGCGGCGGGCGGCTTGGCACGTGAGGCCACCGCGTACAGCGTGATGCCGAGCGGGACCAGCGCGGCAGGAGCCGAGCGCGGCTGCCAGGCGCCGACGGCGCCGAGCGTCGCGAGCGAGAGCAGGAACGCTGCCGCCGGGCGCCGGGAGCGTGCGGCGATCGGCCAGGCCAACGCCACGGCGCCGATGAGCGCACCGAGAATGGGCAACACGCCGTCCGCGTGCTTGGCCAGCAGCAGTGCGGACGCCGCGCCGAAGAGCACTGCCGCCGCAGTGTCCGCAGCCCGCCACCACGCCGGGCGCACCCAGGCGAAAAGCGGCGGAGCAGCGGGAAGATCCATACCGGTCAGCGTAGGCACGCACGGCGGGCGCGGCATCGTTCTCTCGGCGTATGCCCGCAGGCATAGGCGCAACCCGGCCGCAGGCAGATGTGCCGGATCCGGCGTGCGGGCACGGTTGGCCCATGAACCTCTCCAGCTCCCCGCCGCCGATCGAAGTCCAGGGCCTGACCAGGCGATTCGGCCGCGAGACGGCGGTCGACGACCTCAGCTTCCGCGTCGCACCGGGCAAGATCACCGGCTTCCTCGGCCCGAACGGCGCCGGCAAGTCCACGACGCTACGCATGATCCTGGGCCTGGACACGCCGCACGCCGGCCGCGCCCTGATCCACGGCCGCGCGTTCCGTGCACTGCCCCAGCCGCTGCGCGAGGTCGGGGCACTGCTCGACGCCAGCGCCGTCCACCCCGGCCGGCGGGCCCGCGACCACCTGGCGTGGCTGGCGGCGAGCAACCGCCTGCCCGCCGGCCGCGTGGCGCACGTGCTGGAGCTGACCGGACTGTCGGGCGCGGCGGGCAAGCGGGTCGGCACGTTCTCCCTGGGCATGCGCCAGCGCCTGGGCATCGCCGCCGCCCTCCTCGGCGACCCGCCGGTCCTGCTGCTGGACGAACCGGTCAACGGCCTGGACCCGGAAGGCGTGCGCTGGATCCGCACCCTGATGAAGTCTCTCGCCGCCGAGGGCCGCGCGGTGCTGGTGTCCAGCCACCTGATCAGCGAGATGGCCCTGACCGCCGACCACCTGATCATCATCGGCCGCGGCCGCCTCCTCGCCAACACCGACGTCGCACGCTTCCTCGCGGACGCGGGGCCGGGCGCCTCGCTGGAGGACGCGTACATGCGCCTGACCGCCTCGGCGGTGGAGTATCGGGCGCTTTCTTAGCCGCGGGTCACTGAGCAGCAGGAGATACCGCAGCGCCGCACCACTTTTCGCGGGCACTACTCGCCCTTGGCCGCCGGCACCGCCCTGGCGCCACCCAACTACCGCCCTTCACCGCTCGCCATCCACGCCAACTTCCAGGAGACCACCAATGACCAGCCTCGGCACCACCCCACCGGCCACCCGAGCCACCTTCCCCGTGCTCGTCCACGCCGAGTGGATCAAGCTCCGCACCATCCGCTCCACCACCGTCACCGTGGCCGTCGCGGTCGTCCTGAGCCTGGGCGTCGGGCTGATGGACGTCCTGTCCGTCACCGGCCACTGGGCCACCATGTCCGCCGCCGACCGCGCGGCGTTCGATCCGGTCGGGGATCCGCTCAGCGGGTTCCAGTTCGGCGAGCTCGCGCTCGGGGCGCTCGGGGTGCTGGCCGTCACCAATGAGTACGCCACCGGCATGATCCGCACCACGCTCACCGCTGCACCGCGGCGGGCGCGCGGGTACCTCGCCAAGGCACTGACGCTCGGCGGGTTCGCGCTGGTCCTGTCACAGGTGCTCGCCTTCGCCACGTTCCTGCTCGGGCAGGTGGTGCTGCGGCGGCAGCACCTGAACATCTCGCTCGGCGATCCCCACGTGCTGCGCGCGGTCGCGTGCGCCGGGCTCTACATGGCCGTCGTCGCGATGGCCGGGTTCGGGCTGGGCGCGTTGCTGCGCCACACCGCGGCGGCGCTGTCGGCGATGTTCGCGCTGATCTTCCTCACATACCCGGTCGCACGCACCTTCGAGGGCAGCTCCTACCTGCTCGACCACCTCACCCCGATCAACGCCGCCACGCGCCTCGCCACACTCACCCCGCCGACCGGGGCGCACGCGGCGCGCATCCCCTCGCTCGCCTTCTCGCTGTTCGATCTCGTCCTCTACCTGGTCGTGTTCGTCGGGGCCGGCGCGTGGCGCGCGACCCGTGACGCGTGAGGCCCACACCGGTCGAGAATTCACTTCCCGGACACGTCAACCGTCTTTTCTGACAACAGGCGGCTTCCAGAACTTAATAGACCGATTCGCCTCACCAGAAATCAGAATTCCGAGCCCTTTTCTTGGCGAACTCTTGACTCCATTCCCCGGAATCGGGCGGTACTTTGTCCGTGCCCGTTCCCCCTCAACCCCCTGATTCGAGTGAGGCTGTCGATGACGCTCTCCCGACGCACCCTGCTGACCTCAGCCCTGACCGGCACGGCCCTGGCCGCCGCCGCTGGCAGCGAGCTGACCTCGGCCTTCGCCGGACCCAAGCCCGCGACCGCGGCCGGCGCCGCGCGGCCCGCGGCCTCGGCCGCCGGGGACGTGGTCGGCAAGATCACGGTCGGCTACCAGGGCTGGTTCGCCTGCATCGGCGACGGGGCGCCGATCAACGCGTGGTGGCACTGGAGCCAGAACGAGTCGCAGGCCCCGACGCCGAGCAACCAGAACCTCAAGGCGTGGCCGGACATGTCGATATACACCAACGGCTACCGGACCGGCTACGCGAATCTGGGCAACGGCGCCGCGCCGAACCTGTTCTCCTCCTACGACCAGTCCACGGTCAACGCGCACTTCTCGCTGATGCAGCAGCACGGCTGCGACACCGCCGCACTCCAGCGCTTCGACCCGAACGGCAGCGAGGGCCCGACCCGCAACGCGGTCACCGCGAAGGTCAACACCGCCGCGCAGCAGTACGGCCGCAAGTTCTACATCATGTACGACGCGTCCGGCTGGACGAACATGAAGACCGAGATGCCCGCCGACTGGACGAACGTGATGTCACAGTACGCCTCGTCCTCGGCGTACGCGCACCAGAACGGCAAGCCCGTGGTCGGCATCTGGGGCTTCGGCTTCAACGACGCGAACCACCCCTGGTCCGCCGCCGACTGTCTGTCGGTCGTGCAGTGGTTCAAGGACCAGGGCTGCTACGTGATGGGCGGCGTCCCGACCTACTGGCGCACCGGCGTGAACGACTCGCGCTCCGGCTACCAGAACGTCTACTCCGCCTTCAACATGATCTCGCCGTGGATGGTCGGCCGCATCGGCTCGGTCAACGACTCGAACAACTTCTACACGAACGTCAACACCGGCGACCAGTCCTACTGCAACTCCAACGGCATCGACTACCAGCCCTGCGTCCTGCCCGGCGACCTCTCGGGCCGCCAGCGCGCCCACGGCGACTTCATGTGGGCGCAGTTCTACAACATGGTCCGCGTCGGCGCGCAGGGCATCTACATCTCCATGTTCGACGAGTACGGCGAGGGCAACCAGATCCTCAACACCGCCCCGACCCAGGCGTACGTCCCCACCAACTCCGGCCTGCTCTCCCTGGACGAGGACGGCACGGCGTGCAGCGCGGACTACTACATGCGCCTGACCGGAGACGGCGGCAGGATGCTCAAGGGCCAGCTCGCTCTCACCTCGACGCGGCCCACCCCGCCGGAGGTCTCCAGCGGCGGCGGTGGCGGCTGCGGTTCTCTGACCGCCAACCAGCAGCTCACGGTGAACCAGTCCACGCTGTCCTGCGACGGCCGCTTCACCCTGATCCTGCAAGGCGACGGCAACCTCGTGCTCTACCAAGGCAGCACGCCGCTGTGGGCCTCGAACACGGTCGGCAAGGCCAGCGCGAGGGCGATCATGCAGGGCGACGGCAACTTCGTGATCTACGACGGCAACGGCTCGCCGCTGTGGGCCAGCAACACGGCCGGCAACAACGGCGCTTACCTGACGGTGCAGAACGACGGGAACACCGTGATCTTCAGTTCCAGCGGCGCGACGCTGTGGAGCACCGGGACCGCAGGACACTGAGCAGCGGCCGACAACTCGCGCCCTCACCGCCTCCCTCGCAGGGGCGGCGAGGGCGCGACCCGAATCAGGCCACTGTGACACCGAGCACGCCCGGGTCGCCCGCGCCCATCGCCCAGCGCACGCCGCGCGGCGGCCGGTAGGATCCGAACCCATGCGCAACCGTGACCTGGCCCGACTCAAGCACCTCCGCACCCTGGACCCGGTCAAGGACCACGAGGAGATCTACCGCACCGTCGCGCAGTACGAGTTCGGCTGGGAGACGATGCTGGGGCTGAACCTGGCGTTCTACCGGACGTTCGGGATCCCGGCCATCGCCGAGCTGCTCCACTCGACCGGCGAGATGACCGAGCGCTCGCGCAAGCGCGCGGACGACACCGGCCTGCTGATGTACGAGATGATCACGCACGGCCTGGCGGCGGAGCACGGCCGGGCCGCCGTGAAGCGCCTGAACCAGATCCACCACCGCTTCGAGATCTCCGCCGGCGACTACCGCTACGTGCTGGCCACGTTCGTCGTCGTGCCGACGCGCTGGATCGACCGCACCGGCTGGCGCCCGCTGTGCTGCCACGAGCGCACCGCGACCGTCGAGTTCTACCGGCGGCTCGGCACGCTGATGAACGTCAGCGACATCCCCGCCGACTACGCCGGGTTCGAGAAGCTGCTCGACACCTACGAGGCCGAGCACTTCGGGCACACCGCCGCCGCCGAAGCCCTGATGGCGGCCACCCGCGGGCTGTTCGCCGGGCGTCTGCCCGACCGGCTCAAGGGACTGGCCGGGCCGGTCGCCGACACGCTGCTGACACCGTCGCTGCGGGCGGCCGTCGGCGCCCCGACGCCGGCGCTGCCGGTGCGCGCTCTCGTCAATAGCCTGATTCGGCTGCGGGCGACGACCGAAGCGTGGAAGGCGCCGCGCACGAAGCCCTATCTCACGCTCGGCACCGCGCCGAGCTACCCGGACGGCTACCAGGTCGAGCAGCTGGGGCCGGACAACACCGCACCTAACCCCGCGCAGTAGCGCCGCCCCGGACTTCGTACTCGTTCCCGGCCGGATCGAGCAGTTCGCCGCTGTCCGAGTCCGGGGCGAGAACGTCGAGCCGCAGCCGATTGCGTCCCGTCTTCGCCGCCGCCGGCGGACCCATCACCAAGGACACCGGGCTGTCGTCCGCGCGTCGCAGCCGGAAACCCCAGGCGCCGGATTCGAAGTGGGTCCAACCGGTACGGGACATCCAGAACGCCGACCGCTCGGCGCGGTCCTGCTCCGCGATGTCCAGGCAGATCGCGACGAGCCCGGCGTCGGCGAGCACACCGGGATGCCCGGGGCGTAGAACGCAGAACTCGTTGCCTTCGGGATCGGCCAAGACGTCCCAGGGCACGTCGCCCTGCCCGATGTCGGCACGCGTGGCGCCGAGCGCCAGGAGCCGCTCGACTTCGGCCGGCCAGTCAGGACCGCCGGCCACGTCGAGGTGCAGCCGGTTCTTGCCGGCCTTCGGCCGGTCGGTCGGGGCGAACCGGAGGCCCAGGCCGTCCGTACGCCCGCGCGTCGCCTCGGTCCAGAAGCTCTCCAACGCCGCGACGTCAAGCGCGTCGATGACGACTCCAGCCAGCTTCATGTCTGTCACCGCTCTCTCACAGCTGTCAGGTCCGGGCGTAGGCCCGGAGAATCGCCAACGCATTGCGGACGTCATCGACATGCGTGCGATGACTGGTCGGATTCATTCGCAGGAAGAAGCGGCCTTCGACGCGCGTACTGGACAAGAATATCCGCTCGGTCGCATTGACCCGGTCAAGCAGCCTTTGGTTATCCTCATCGTCGCCCCGCATTCGGAACACCACCACCGAAAGGTCGGGCTCCCAGGGGACCTCGAAAACCGGATCGGCGGACAGCTCTCGATATATGAGCCCTGCCAAGTCGAGCTTTTCGTCCAGCGCCTCACGGAACGCGGCCACGCCGTGCAGGTGCAGCGGCAGCCACAGCCGCAGGCCGCGGAACTCCCGCGTCAGCTCCGGTCCGAGATGCCCGTAGTCGGGCAGGTCGTCGACCTCGTGCACGTCCTGCAGGTAGTGGCCGTCGTCGGCGTGGGCGGCCAGCAGCTTCGACGTGTCCCGCACCAGCAGGACCCCGGTCCCGTACTGCAAGAACAGGCTCTTGTGCGGATCGACCACGACGGAATCAGCACGCTCGATACCGGCGAGCCGCTTGCGGCCCCGGTCCGTCAGCTGCAGGCCGCCGCCGTACGCACCGTCGACGTGGAACCACAGCGACTCCTCCGCCGCGATCTCGGCGAGCTCCGCGAGCGGGTCCACGCTGCCTGTGCTCGTCGTGCCCGCAGTCCCGACCAGCAGAAAAGGCTCGAAGCCGCGCTCGCGATCCTCGCGGATCAGGCCGGCCGCCGCCGACGGATCCATGCGAAGCTGCCGCGTCGGCACGACCCGCACGGCAGAAGCGGGGAACCCAGCGATCCGCGCCGCCTTCGCCACGCAGTAGTGCGTGTGTTCGGTCACGTACAACGTCCCGCCGGCGAAGTTCTCCCCGAGCCGGTCGTCACGCGCCGCGACCAGCGCCGTCAACGTCGCGAGGGACCCTCCCGTGGTGATCAGCCCGCTGGCACCCTCGGGAAGCCCGAACTCCTTGGCCAGCCAGCGCAGCACCCCGTGTTCCATCGCGACGAGGGCCGGCGCCAGCGTCGCCACCGCGGTGAAGCGGTTGTAGACCTGAGCCAGAGCATCGGCGAGCGCCGAGGAGACCAGGCCACCTGCCGGGAAGTACGCGTAGTAGCCGGGATGTGCCGGGTCGAGCCCGAACGCGGCGGCGTAGCGGAACACGTCCAGTAGTTCGTCGAAGTTGCCCGGCGTCTCGTCGGGCGGACGCAGCATCCCGGTCACGACCTGTTCGTCGTCACCGAAGTGACTCGCGGGCGTGGCCGGCAGCGCGTCGATGTAGTCGGCGATCCTCGTGATGATCGCCTGTCCCATCGCCTCGACGGTCTGGCGATCGGGCTCCAGTGTGTGAGCGCTCCGGCACATGACACTCCTCCCCTTCTCCCCTGCGTGGGTCACACGGCCGTGTATCCGCCGTCGACGGCCAGGATCGAGCCGGTGACGTAGCTCGCGGCCGGGGAGGCGAGGAAGGCGTACGGCGCGGCGATCTCGGCGACCGTCGCGCGCCGGCCCAGCGGCGTGAAGGTCTCGATGCGCCGGTCGGACGCCGGGTCGTCGTGCGCGGTGACTCTGTCCATGATGTTGGCGACGTACCCGGGCGCGACCGCGTTGACGCGGATGCGGTGCGGGGCCCATTCGGCGGCGAGCGTGCGGACGAGCTGGTTGATCCCGCCCTTGCTGGCGGCATACGGGGCCAGGGTCGGGATGCCCACCGAGCCGGCGATGGAGGAGGTCATGGTGATCGATCCGCCGCCGGCGTTCTCGATCCAGTGCCGCGCGGCGGCCTGCGCGGGCTGGAAGGCTCCGCGCAGGTTGACCGTCAGGATCCGGTCCCACTCCTCGACGGTGTAGTCGACAGCCGGCTTGATGATGTCGATGCCTGCGTTGCAGACGACGTGGTGGACGGCCCCGAACGCCTCCAGGGCCGTGCCCACGAGCCCCTGCGCCACGGAAGCGTCGGTGACGTCGCCGGCCAGCTGCGCGACCCGCGGCACGCCGTCGGCGGTCGGCGGGTACTGCTCGCTGAGCTCCTTGAACGCCAGGGTGGTCTCGGCGTCGTCGTGGCCGTTGACGCAGACCCGTGCGCCCTGCGCGAGCAGCGTTTCGGCGATGGCCAGGCCGATGCCGCGGCTGGAGCCGGTGACGACCGCGGCGGTGCCGGTCAAGTCGAACAGATCGTTCATGATTCCCCGTTTGTCGTGCCTCGTGGAACGAATTCATTGTTGCATGCAGTTGTGGATGCAGCAAGGTTGTGATGCAGCAAGGTGGAGTGCGGCTTGCCTCACGAGAACAGATCCACCAACGCCTCCCCCCGCGCCGTCCGCCGCACCACTGTCCGCGATCCCTGCCGCCGGCGGGTGAGCAGCCCGGCGGCCTCCAGGTGCCGGCAGTGGTAGGTGGCGGCCGGGGCGGTGGCGCCGATCCAGCCGGCGATGTCGGACATCGTCGCGGGCGTCGTCAGGGTCCTGAGGATCAGCGCGCGGGCCGCGCCGATGGCCACACCGAGGGCGTCGGCGCCGGCGTCGGCGCGGGCCGGGGCGGCGGCGCTGTGCAGGCGGCCCTGGCCGGGCATGGCGTAGCCGAGCCACACCAGGTCGGGGCGGTCGAGCTCGCACAGCGCCGGCGCCGCGCTGGAGATGATCGGCACGAAGGCGAGCGTGCGTCCCTCCAGCGCGAAGTCCTCCGGGTAGCGGTCCTCGATGTACAGGCTTCCGTCCTGGTAGTGGTGGCGGGAGCCGAGGCCGAGCAGCACCGCCTCCGGCGCGCCCCGGACGACGGCCCCGCCGATGCGCTCGGCCTCGCGGTCGAACAGCTCCGAAGCGCGGCTCCACACCGGGGCGAAGGCACCCCAGGTGTCCGCCATGACGTCAGCGACGCCCCGCAGCCATCGCTCCGGCGCGGCGACGACCGGCCGCCACGGCAGCGGGACGTCGTCGCCGAAGATCCCGTGCAGCTCGGCCAGCAGCACGTCGGGATCGGCCCCGCGGATCCGCTCCAGATGCCCTCCGGGATCGGAGCTGTCGAGGTTCGGCCGGATCGGCGGGCTGATGCAGTCCGGCAGCACCGGCGTGCCCGGCGCGAACATCGGGCGCAGCACCGCCGCGGCGTCGGTCGACATCGACCCACGCACCAGCCGGCGCCAGGGCTCGGGCACTCCCTGCGGCCGGTCGCCGTAGATGTCGGCGAGCAGGGAGATCAGCATCGGTACGGGATCGCGGATGACGCTCACCCGCAGGCGGGTCATGTCCCCGAGGTCTATGCGCGAGAAGGCCATGAGACCGCCCCCAGAAGCTTCACGGGACCCTCCCCTGTCAGGGCTCTGCGTAGCGCGTCATGGTGCGCGCAAGAGAATCATCGAGTTGACGGTCGGCCCGGACAAACCCTTCAACGATCGTTGAAGGTCGTGTTCGTGGAGATCATGCCCCGTAGGATACCGTAGGTTGAGGCCTATCATAGGTACGTACCCACTATCTGGGAGGGGTCATGGCATAGTGCATGCACAACCGCATGCACTATGCTCGAATGGCTGCTCCCACAAGCGCGCCGGAAGGAACCCACGCACCGATGACCCCTGCGGTCTCCCTCGCAGAAGAAGCCCTCCGGCAACTGCGCTCCGACATCATCGCCGGCCGGATCCGGCCGAACACCCACCTCGTCGCTGGTGAACTCGCCGAGCGCCTGGACATCTCGCGCACTCCGGTCCGCGAGGCGTTGCAGGTGCTGGCCAGCGAAGGCCTCGTGGTGGCGACGCGCCGGGGTTTCGTCGTGCACGAACACAGTGCCGAGGAGATCAAGAACATCTACGAGGTGCGGGCTGCGCTGGAGGCGATGGCGGCGCGGCTGGCCGCCGAGCGGGCCGACCCCGGCACGGTGCGGGCGCTCGCGGCGATCGGGGCCCACGACCCCGGCGTCGTGGACCGTCCCCGCGAGGAGCTCGTGACGCTGAACGAGGCGTTCCACGAGGCGGTCATGGTGGCCTCGGGCAATCCCCGGTTGGCGGCGGTCAACGAGCGGAACTCGCAGCACTTTTTCAACCACGAGATCGCTCGGCTCTACACACGGGAAGAGGCTGCCGCCGCCGTCGCCGGGCACGCGAAGATCCTTGAGGCGATCACGAAGCGCGACCCCGACGCGGCTGCCGCCGCCGCGCGTGAGCATGTTCTCGAAGCGCTGGACGTCACGTTGCGGAAGTTGAGGTAGCGGGGCTTCTGTCACCGCCACCTTGCCGCGTTCAGCCTTGTGCATGCCTCAGCATCGCAGCGAACTGCTCCAGTCCCCCGACTATCTGAGCTCCGCGCAGGGTGTTGGTGTAGTCCTGGTAGCTGGTGATCTTTCCGTTGCGGACGTGGATGACGCCGATCGACGAGGGCAGCACGAAGGGCTCGCCGGTGGCCTTGACCGTGCCCTCGACGGTGAACTGGGCCGTGACCTGCTCCGGGTCGGCGCCGGGGTGGACGGCGACGGTCACCTTGTCGAACGTCAGGAGGCCGCGTGCGGAGTTCGCGGCCACGCCTCGCAGGTGCGCGCTGATCGCGTCGAAGCCCTCCCAGCGCTTCGGGCCGTCGAGGCCGAACGGGGTCTCGTAGACCGCGTCCGGGGCGAACTGGGAGATGAAGAGTTCGTTCTGGCCGCTTTGCATCGCCTCTCGCAGCCGCTCGATGACCTCGATGGCCTCAGTGGCCTCAGTGGCCTCAGTGGCCTCGGTGGTCGTCACTGCCGGCTGCGTGTTTGTCTTTGTCACGAAAGCCCCTCCACTTACTGAAGATGACGCTGGTAGACTTGTCGATACCGGAGAGATTTCTCCGGTACTGGAAGGACGATATGGAGAACTCTCTCCGTAAGTCAAGGAGCGGGTGATGACGACGACCGGCGAGACGCAGAGCGCGGTGCTCCCCCTCCCCCGGCGTGCCGACGCAATGCGGAACCGGGCTCTGCTGCTGGAGACGGCGCGGGAGATGCTGTCCCAACAGGGGATCTCCGTGTCCTTCGACGACATCGCGCAGCGGGCCGGCGTCGGGGTCGGGACGGTGTATCGGCACTTTCCCACTCGGGCGGATTTGCTGCGTGCCGTGTTCAGCCGCGGGCTCGTGCGGATGACTGAGCGCGCCGATGAGCTGTTGAGCGCTGAGGATCCGGGCCGGGCGTTCATGACGCTGTTTCGGGAGTTGGTGGACGCGGCCGCGGTGAACAAGGCCGTTTGCGAGTCCGTCGATGTGGAGGATCAGCAGCGGCTGATACCGGATCCTGAGACGAACCGGGTGTTCGAGGCGGCGCTGGGGGCGCTGTTGGCCAGGGCGCAGCAGGCCGGGCAGATTCGGGCCGAGCTTGACGTGGCGGATGTGCGGGCGTTGGTGCTCGGTGCCGCGACGGTTTCTCGGGCGCGTGAGGGGGCGCGGTCAGCACGGCTGGTGGATCTTGTGGCCGGAGCGCTGTTGTGTGACGAAAGTTCCCTCGCTGCCGACGCGCGTTACGAAACTCCGAGCGTTTCGCATCTTCCGGATCTCCGGTGTGCCGAGTGCGGCGCGCCGCTTCACGCCTCGCCGACGGGACGTCCGGCTCGCTACTGCGGGGCTTCGTGCCGGCAGCGGGCGTATCGGAAGCGTTCCGTCACCTGACCATCGTGACCATCGCCTGCTGAGAGCAAAGGATTCAACCCCTCGGGAACTCGTGCCGATCGGGCCCGAGTTGGATTGGTCGGAGCCGATTGATCGGGCGCGGCTCGGTTAGCGAGCCGAAAGGCGGCGCGCGCTCGCGCGGGCGAGGTGCTCGGCAATCGGGAGGCGACGCGACTCTGGCCGACCAGCGCGGTACCAGTCGTGTCGGCCCTGCCGCGAGCCCGGTGTCTGCGGCGATCGCGCACCCGAGATCCCCGATCCCGGCGCCCTCACTCGCCCTCCGCCGCGTCGCCCGCCGCCACCGGCTCGGAGAGCTCCGCGCGCAGGTCGATCAGGCGGGAACTGGCGATGGCGTCGACCATCGTCGAGGCCTGGGTCCAGGTGGCGGCGGCGGTGGTGGTGTGGCCGAGGGCGGCTTGGGCTTGGCTGAGGCGGAGGAGGCTTTCGGCGTGGCCGGCTTGGTCTTCGATGGTGGCGCGGAGGTTGGCGGCGTCGGTGAGGAGGGAGACCGCTTCCTCGGCGCTGTTGTTGGAGGTGTGGGCTGTGCCGAGGGCGTTCAGGATGTAGGCCTCGATGTAGGGCCGCTCCGCCTTGCGCGCCAGGGGCAGGGCCTCCTCCAGGGCCGCGGCGGCCTCGGCGTGCTCGCCGCAGGCGGTCAGGGCTTCGGCGAGGTCGGCGAGGCCGGCGGCGGTGCGCTCGGGCATGTCGATGATCCGCAGGACCTTGACCATCTTCTGCTGGTTGGCCACGGCCTCGCGGTAGTGCCCCGCCTTCAGTAGGACCCAGCCGTAGGCGTTGTACGCGATCACCAGCAGCCGCAGGTCGCCGACCTGCTCGGCGGCCTCGACCCCGAGCCCGGCCGCGTCCAGGGCCTCGGCGTGCCGTTCCAGGTGCCCGAACGCGTACGCCTGCACGCTCAGGATCCGGGCCCGCCCCAGCGGATCGCCGTCCCGCTCCGCGGATCGCAGCGCCACGGTGAACGTCTCCGCCGCCTCGGCCCAGCGGCTGCCCTGCGTGAAGAACAGGACCAGCTGCGAGGCCAGCACCCAGGCCTCGGGCCCGGGCAGGTCCGACTCCGCGGAGACCACGGCCGCCTGGATGTTGGCGATCTCCACCAGGAACCACTGCCACGCCGCGTCGCGATCGGCGAAGCTCGGAACCGCCTCGGGCTCCGAGATCCTGGACAGCAGATCCCAGGTGTTCGTCCTCGGCGCCAGCTGATCGGCCGCGGAGGAGGAAGCGTGGCAGTACCAGTGGATCAGCCGAGCGATCGCCGCCGACCGATCCGAAGCGTGGGCGGGGTCATCTCCCGCGGAGGGTGTGGCTAGTTCGCGAGCGAAGTCCCGCAGCAGGTCGTGCAGGAAGTAACGCCCGGGGATCACGCTGTCCACGAGGTGCGCGTCCAGCAGCACGTCCAGGGCATCCTCAGCATCGTCGAGCGAAACACCGGCCAGAGCCGCGACCGCCGCCACCGAAATGTCCGGACCGCCCACCAGCCCGAGCAGCGTGAAGACCAGAGCCGGCGAAGACTCAGGACGCGCACCGGCAGGCAAACCCCGAAAGCTGACCTCAAAGCTAGCGCGCGCCGCCAGATCCCCGATCCGCAGCTCGTCCAGCCGCCGGTGCTCGTCATCCAATCGCGTCGCCAAAGCCTGCACCGGCCACGAACGCCGAGCCTGAAGCCGCGCGCCGACGATCCGCAGCGCAAGCGGCAGACCGGCGCAAACCCGCAGAATGTCATCAGTGGCCTGAGGCTCGGCACGCAACCGCTCGACCCCGACCAGCTCCCCCAACATGTTCAGCGCCTCGACCGCCGACATCGGCTCCAGATCGAGGCGCGCGGTCGCCGGCAGATCGCTCAGCCGCGATCGGCTCGTGACCAGAACAGCAGAGCCCGGCGAGGCCGGCAGCAAAGGCAGCACCTGCGCGGCGTTGCGAGCGTTGTCCACGACGACCAGCAGCCGTTTGCCGTGCGTCAGACTCCGGAACCGCGCCTGCCGAGCCTCCGCGTCCACCGGCACTGCCTCCGCCGGAGTCCCGAGGTCCACCAACCACTGCCGCAGCACCTCGCCGGGGTCCCGCGTCGCGGCGTCCATGCCGTGCAGGTCCACGAACAGGTTCCCGTCAGGGAACTGATCCGCCACCTGATGCGCCGCGGCGACGGCCAGCGACGTCTTGCCGAGCCCGCCCCCGCCGGTGATCACCGCGACCGGCACCTGACCGGCCCGCCCCGACCGGACGGTGATCGCCTCGTGCAGGAACCGGATCTGCTCGTCTCGGCCGGTGAAGTCGCCGATGAGGGCCGGCAGCTGGGCTACTGCGATCACTTCGGCGGCTGGTGGCATCGGCACCGATGCCGACGCCGACGGCTGAGGCTTCACCACCGGGTCCGACGCCGAATCCACCGAGTCGGAGCCTTCCTCGACATCCGCACTCAGCGCAGGATCCTGATTCAGCATCCGCTGATACAGATCCCGCAGCTCGACCGAAGGCTCGACCCCCAACTGCTCGTCCAGCAGATTCCGCAACCGCCGGAACGCCTCCAGCGCGTCGGCCTGCCGCCCCGCCCGATACAGCGCCAGGCTCAGCTGCCGCCACGCCGGCTCGTGCAAAGGCTGCGTCGCGGTCAGGTCCAGCAGCTCCCCGACCACCTCCCGGTGCCGCCCCAGACGCAGGTCCGCGTCGATGCGGACCGTCTGCACCAACAGCCGCTCCTCCCGCAGCGCCCGCAACCGGCTGGCCAGGTCCAGCCCGACGATCCGCCCGGCCAGCGGCTCGCCCCGCCACAGTTCCTGCGCGGCGGTCAGCACCTTCGCCGACTCGGTCCACACGCCGCCGGAGGCCAACCGCCGTCCCTGCCGCGACAGTTCTAAGAACTCTGCGACGTCGAAGCCGACCCCGTCCAGATCGATCAGGTAGCCCGACGGCCGCGTGGTCAACCGCTCGGCCAGCACCGGCCCCAGGAACCGCCGCAGCCGGCTCAGATGGTTGCGCAGCGACTCCACGGCGGCCATCGGCGTCCGCTCCGGCCACACCGCGTCGATCAGCACGTCGAGCTGAACCGCCCGCGGGCTGCTCAGCAGCAACACGACCAGCACAGACTCGGGGATACCCGGCGGCAGCTCCTCCGGCCCGGCTCCGTGGTCCACCGTCGTCGGTCCCAATATGGCGAAACGCACGGCCGTGCCTCCCGTTGTGCGTCTAGCAAGGTCCTTACAGCCTAGGCGGCCAGACACAGGCTACGCCTCGCCCTTCCACAATTCGTTCGGGAAGTTGGGCCTGCTATTACCTCGTTCGTCGCACGGCTTCCAGGGGCGCACTCACGGCGGCAGCCGTGCTCGCGCTGTCCGTGCCGCTCGCGGCGTACAGCGCGACCACGGCGCAGGCACAGACCACCATCTCCACCGCCGCCACCGCCACCGCCACCGACCTCAGCACCGTGACCATCAAGAACCCCGGCGTGGCCCCGTTCTGGACCGTCGCTCTCGAACAGCCGGTCACCAGCACCGTCACCGGCAGCCCCGCCAACGCCGAGGTCGCCTCGCACTCCTGGGCCCAGACCACCGCCGCGCGGCTCCAGGCCCACGGCTTCCAGTGGGCCAACGCCCGGCAGCCGCGCACCATGGCCGGCACCGACGCCAAGGGCGACCTGCTCCTGGTCACAGTCGACGGCCGCCAGACGGCCGGCAGCGAGGGCTTCACGCTCTACGAGGAGGCCGAGTTCATGCGCTCGCTCGGCGCGGTGCAGGCGCTGAACCTCGACGGCGGCGGGTCCACGGCGATGGCCGTGGACGGCAAGCTGGTCACCAACCCGTCGGACGCGACCGGTGAACGGGCGGTCGGGGACACGGTTCAGGTGCTGCCGTAACCACAACGACCACGACGCCTACGACGCCGCCGGCCTGGTCCGCTCACGCGGGCTTGACCAGGCCGGCGTCGTAGGCGGCGATCACCAGCTGGGCCCGATCGCGCGCGTCCAGCTTCATCAGCAGCCGGCCGATGTGGGTCTTGGCCGTGGACAGGCTGACGTGCAGATGCGCCGCGATCTCGTCGTTCGACATGCCGAGGCCGACGAGCGTCAGGACTTCGCGTTCGCGGTCGGTGGTGTCCTCCAGGACGCCGAGCGGTCGCCGGGACGGCTCCGGTCGCCGGGTGAACTCCTCGATGAGGCGCCGGGTCACGCTCGGCGACAGCAGCGCCTCGCCGGCCGCGACGACGCGGATCGCGGCCAGCAGGTCCGCCGGCGGCGTGTCCTTGAGCAGGAAGCCGCTGGCCCCGGCACGCAGGGCCGTGAAGACGTACTCGTCGATGTTGAAGGTGGTCAGGATCAGGACCCGGATGGGCGGTGTCGGCGACGCGGCGGTGATCCGGCGCGTCGCCTCGATCCCGTCCATGCCGGGCATCCGGATGTCCATCAGGACCACGTCGGGGTGTTCGCGCTCGGCGAGCTCGACCGCCTCGGCGCCGGTCGCCGCCTGACCGACCGACGACAGGTCCGGCGCGGAGTCCACGAGCAGGCTGAAGCTGCCGCGCACCAGCGCCTGGTCGTCCGCCACCAGGACCCGGATCGTCATGATCCGGCCTCCGTCAGCGGGATCCGGGCGGACACCCGGAAACCCCGGCCGGGCAACGGTCCGGCGTGGAAGTCGCCGCCGTACATGATGACCCGCTCCCGCATGCCGACGATGCCGTGTCCCAGACCGGAGATCTGGCTGGCCCCGGCTGTGCCGTTGTCCGTCACCTGCACCGACAGTGCGTCCTGTTCATAGCTGACCGTCACGCGGCACGTGTCCGTCGCCGCATGCTTCACCACGTTGGTGATCGCCTCCTGAATCACCCGGTATGCAGCCAGGTCGATACCAGCGGCGACGACAGTACGCTCGCCGTGGATCTCCAGATCCACCAGAAGTCCGGCCTCATTGGCCCGTGCCACGAGAACATCCAGGTCGACGAGCCCCGGAACCGGCACCAACTCAGCCTCCTGCTGTCCACGCACGCTGCCGTCCGCACTGTCATCAGCGCGAAGCATCGCCAGAAGAACCCGCATCTCACGCAGAGCGCCGCGGCTAGTCGTCTCGATCGACGCCAGAGCGCGCGCCGCTTCGTCAGGGTTCGTCTTCACCACATAGTTGGCCACGCCGGCCTGGACGGCGATCAGGCTGACAGTGTGCGCGACGACGTCGTGCAGCTCGCGAGCGATCTGCAACCGCTCCTCGCTGCTGATGCGGCGGGCTTCGGCCAGTTGTTCGCGCACTTCCTGCGCGGCTTGTTCCTGTGCCTTGGCCGTGTAGGAACGCTGCTGCTGGAGCGCGTAGCCGGCCAGCCAGGCGGCCGCGACGTAGACGCCGGTCTCCGCCGCGAAGCGGCCGGTGTCGCCGGAGCTGGCGTTGCCGGGACCTGCGGCATAGACGGCGAATCCGGCTCCCACCGCGAGCACGGTCGCGAGGAGGAGCCAGAGCGCCTCACGCCGGGGGAACCGTAGCGGGATCAGGGACACGGCGTAGCAGGCCCCGACGGGGATGTAGACCGGAGCGTTCACGGCGGTGCCCGCGATGGCCAGCGCCGAGCTGACCACGACGACCGCGAGGACGGTACGCGGCCAGAGTCGGCGAAGGGCGGCGGGAAGGGACGCCAGGAGCAGGACGGCGACGGCCAGCCAGCCCGGGAAGCGCAGGTATGGCACCTTGCCCGCGGCCACCGCCAGGACGGCGACGGCGCAGTCGACGGTGGCCCATTGCCACGGCCGCAGGCGCAGGCGCGCCAGGCGGGTGACCAGCGGCGGGCTGTGAGCGTCCATGGCATGACGGTACCGGCGCAGTGCTTGAGCGCGCGTCGGCCTCAGAGACGATGTCGCGCGTCGTACTTCAGGCCAGATCGGGGCGCGGAGGTCGATGCCACGGTCCGACGACTCGCGGGGGCGCCGGGCGGCACTTTGGATCGCATGAACACCGCCATCCAAACCCGTCAGCTGGGCAAGCGCTATCGCAGCCGCTGGGCCCTGACCGACTGCACGCTGAGCATCCCGGCTGGCCGCGTCGTCGGACTCGTCGGCCCCAACGGCGCCGGCAAGACCACGCTGCTGAACCTGATCACGGGCCACCTGGCCCCCGACGCCGGGGCGATCGAGGTGCTCGGCGGGAGGCCCGGGAGCGGTCCGGGGCACCTGGCCAAGGTCGGCTTCGTGGCACAGGACACGCCGACGTATCTGGGGCTGTCCATCGCCGACCACCTGCGGCTCGGCGCGCGCCTGAATCCGCGCTGGGACAAGTCGTATGCCGAGGAGCGGATCAAACGGCTCGCGCTGGATCCGCGGCGCAAGGCGGGGCGGCTCTCCGGCGGTCAGCGTGCGCAGTTGGCGTTGACGATGGCCATCGCGAAGCGTCCTGAGCTGCTGATCCTAGACGAGCCGGTCGCATCGCTGGATCCGCTGGCTCGGCGCGAGTTCCGGGACGAGCTGCGGGAGGCGGTTGTGGAGCGGGCGACGACGGTCATGCTCTCCTCGCACCTGGTCTCGGATCTCGAAGGGTTCTGCGACTACCTGGTGGTGATCGCCGCGTCTCGTATTCAGGCGGCGGGGTTGGTTGATGAATTGCTCGCGGCACAGGGCGGACCCGCGGACTTGGAAGAGCTGGTTCTGGCGCATATGAGCCGCGCCTCGCGTTCGGAAGTGGAGACTCAGCGATGATCTGGCTTGTCTATCGGCAGTTTCGTGCCTCGGCGGTTGTCGCTGCGGCTGTCGTTGTCGCGTTCGCTGTCGCGCTCGCGACGACGGCGTCGGGGTTGTCAGGGCTCTACGATTCCAGCGGCCTGCCGTCGTGTGGCTCGTCGTGCTCGGCGGCGACGACACACTTCCTGGCCTCGATGAAGGCGGACGGGGTCTATCCGGTGCTGTATTTCACCGGGCTCGGACTGCTGCTGCTCACGCCGGCGCTGATCGGGGCGTTCTGGGGCGCGCCGATGATCACTCGGGAGGTGGAGGGGCGGACGCTGCGCTTCGTGTGGCATCAGAGCGTCACGCCTACGCGCTGGGCCGTGATGAAGATCGCGGCGCTGGGGTTGGCGAGCATGGCGTTCGCCGGGCTGGTCAGTCTCGCGCTGAGCTGGTGGGCTGCGCCGATCGATCGGGCCGGCGGCTTTCCTGTCGGGGGCGGTTCGCAGGGTGTCGGAACACAGATCAGCCGGTTCCAGAAGATCGTGTTCGACGCGCGGGGTGTCGTGCCGCTGGGGTACGCGGCGCTCGGGTTCGTGGTGGGCGTCGTGCTCGGGGTGGTGGTGCGGCGGACGGTGCCGGCGATGGCGGCCACGCTGGTGGTCGTAGCGGCGGTGCAGTTCGTCGTGCCGACGTGGGTGCGGCCGCATCTGGTCGCGCCGGCGACGATCACCAGGCCGGTGCTGACGGCGGCGGATCTGCGGTCGGCGCAGTTCGGGAACGAGGGGCAGGTAACGGTGCCGGTGGACATCCGCGGGGCGTGGATCGTCACGGACCGGACGGTCACGCCGGACGGGCGCGGGTTCAGCTTGCTGCAGGCGTCGCAGTGCACGAATCTGGGGATCGCGCAGACGGACGACTGCCTGGGGGCGCTGGGGCTGCGGCAGGTGGTGACGTATCAGCCCGCCGACCGGTTCTGGGAGTTCCAGGGGATCGAGACGGCGATGCTGCTGGGTGCTTCGGTGGTGTTGGCTGCGGGCGGGGTGGTGTGGATCCGGAAGGTGCGGCTTTCGTAGCGGCGCGTGGTTCGCGCTTGGTCCGGCCGGCAGGTAGCTCACTTTTGGGAAGTAGCTGCTTCTCGGTAAGGTAGCCGCCCGGCGGAAAGAAATGAGGTGAGCGCTGTGGCGTCTGTCGCGACCGTGAACGTGACCGAGGCACCTTCCTACGACCCGTTCGAGCGGGGCTGCCCGTCGCGGGACCTGCTCGACCGGATCGGCGACAAGTGGTCGATCCTGGTGCTCGGCGCACTCGGACAGCACGGCAGATCGCGCTTCACCGACCTGCGCAAGCGGCTGGCGGGCGTCAGCGAGAAGATGCTGACGCAGACGCTGCGCGCGCTGGAACGCGACGGCCTGGTGCTGCGCACGGTGTACCCGGAGGTGCCGGTGCGGGTGGAGTACGAGCTGACGCCGCTGGGCGTGACGCTGCGCGGGCCGGTGAAGGCACTCACGGAGTGGTCGCTGGAGCACACGACCGAGGTGCTGGCCGCGCGCGAGGAGTACGACGACCGGGCGAATCGGGGCGGCTGACGCTGCCTGCTTGCCAGCCAGCCAGCCAGCCAGCCAGCCAGCCAGCCACAGCATCCAGCACACGCCCGCGAATGCACCGAGCACGGACCGTGCCCCGTTGCACCAGCCCCGCGTATCGGCCGACCATCGCGCCGGCTCAGAGCATCGTCGTCAGCGTGTCGATGATGATCTGCTCCGGGCTGGTGCTCGCCGTGCTCGGCGGCCGGTAGAAGTGGCCGAGCCAGCCGTAGATCGACATCGCGCCGAGACTCCGCGGGGGTGAGTACAACGTATTCTCGCTAGCCCGCCAGGCCGACCTCCTGGAGCAGGCGGCTGCCGTCGTAGTTGGTCGTGAGCTGGAGGCCGGGGACGACCGGGCGCACATTCAAACTGTTCAGGCAGGCGGCGATGGAGTTCGCCACGGGCAGGAAGGCGGTCATGGCCGCGTTGGCGCGGTCGGCGTTCATGAGGCGTTTGAGCTTCAGGGGGACCACGAACAGGCCGGCCGGGTAGTAGATGCTCAGGGCGGTCGTCGCCCACTTGGATTTCAGGACCTTGACGTCGCCCGCCTGCTGGGTCAGCGAGTCGATCACCAGGCGCGCCGACTGGTAGGCCTGCTCCAGCCAGTAGCGGGCGTCGTCGGGGCGGCCGAGGGCGAGCCACACGAGCGCCAGGTGCAGCTCGACCATGGTGCGTTCCTGGACCGAGGAGGCCAGTGGCTGGGCGTCGTAGAAGCGGTCCTTGGCGGTTTCCAGGAGACGGCGGCTCTCCTCGGCGTGGTCGGCGAGACGGTGGGCTTCGCTCAGGAGCAGGCGGCCGGCTCGGTAGGGGCCCTCTTTCAGGAGTTTGACGTTCGTGTCGATGCTGTGCAGGACGCGCGATTGCTCGTCCTCGATGGCGTAGAGCGACTTGACCAGCTCCAGGACCTGGTCGCCGCCGGGGACGGCCGAGGTGAGCGCGTTGTTCAGGGCCGAGTGGACCGGTCCGAACTTCGCGACGCTGGCCGCCAGGCCGAACCACTTCGCCGCCGGATCGGGGCCGGAGAACACCACGGCCGGGAGTTGTTCGTCGTGCTTGCCGGCCCGCTGGCGGGCCCACTGGGCGACCTTCAGCAGCTGCTCGTCCAGCTTCGAGCCGGTGGCCGAGGGCGGTGGCGGCGGGGCCGGGGCAGGGGCGTCCACCCAGAACTGCCATCCGGGAGGAGCCGGCGGCCAGCTGCGGTCCGGCTGCCAGCCGGGATCGGGGACCCAGCCCTCCGGAGGAGTCGGCCAGCCGGGCGGGACATTGAAGCGCATTGACGTGCCCACTCTCGCGACTAAACGCTCCGGCGGAGTCCGATCGGCAGTCAAGGTAGCAGGAGTTCCCGCCGGTGTCGGCCGATGCAGGGATTCACCCTAATCGCTTCGTGACCTGGGGTTATACACCCGTTGAGAGGTTGCTGCCGCGGGCCTGTCCCTACCGTCCGCGCGGCCGGACCAACCCGGACTCGTAGGCGGCCACCGCGGCCTGCAGGCGGTCGCGGACGCCCAGCTTGGTCAGGATGTTCTGCACGTGGGACTTCACCGTGGATTCGGCCAGGTGCAGGGCGGTGCCGATCTCGGCGTTCGACAGGCCGCGCGCGACCAGGAGCAGGACGTCCACCTCGCGGGCCGACAGCAGGGCGCGGAGCTCGGTGCCGTCGGAGGGGTCGGGTTGGTCGGCGGCCATGCGTTCCAGCATTCGGCGGGTGACCGGGGGCGCCAGGATCGCCTCGCCTGCCGCGATGACGCGGACCGCCTCCACGAGCTGGTCGGCGGTGGCGTCCTTGAGTAAGAAGCCTGATGCGCCGGCGCGCAGGGCGTCGGCGACGTAGTCGTCGAGGTGGAACGTGGTGAGCATCAGGATCCTGGTGGGGTGCGGACCGGGGCCGGAGCACAGCGAGCGCGTCGCGGCGACGCCGTCCAGGCGCGGCATGCGGATGTCCATCAGGGCGACGTGCGGGCGCAGGCGGCGGACCGCCTCGACCGCCTCGGCGCCGTCGGCGGCCTCCCCCACGACCTCCATGCCCGGTTCGGACTCGATGATCGCGCGCAGGCCGGAGCGGACCAGGTGCTGGTCGTCGGCGATCAGGACACTGATGGTCATCGGGAGTCCTCCTCGGGGAGCGGGATGACCGCCTCGACTTCGAATCCGCCGCCGGAGCCGGAGCCGCCGGCGCCGTTGTTGATGCCGTTGACACCGTTGATGCCGGGGCCCGCGCGCAGGCTCCCGCCGTAGATCGCCACCCGCTCGCGCATCCCGACGATGCCATGCTCGGCGCCGGACGCCGGGCCGGTCGGTCCGCGCCCGTCGTCGAGCACTGACACGCGCACCGACCCCCGGCCCGGCTCGACGGTGACAGCGGCCGTCGCACCGGGACCGGCGTGCTTGAGCACGTTGGTCAGCGACTCCTGCACGATCCGGTACACCGCCAGCCCCACGCCCGGCGGCAGCTCGGCCGGCGGCGCGTCCAGCCGGACCGGCAGCCCGCCGGACTCGAACCGCGCGACCAGCTCGGCCAGGTCGTCCAGCCCCGGCTGCGGGCTCATCTCGGGCTCGGCGTCCGGGCGCAGGACGGCCAGCACGCGCCGCATCTCCGCCAGCGCCTCGCGGCCGGTCGCCGAGATCGTCGCCAGGAACGGCGTCACCGCCTCCGGGTTCGTCCGCGCCGAGCGCGTCGCCGCCTCGGCCTGCACGGTGATCAGGCTGATCGAGTGCCCGACGACGTCGTGCAGCTCCCGCGCGATCCGCAGCCGCTCCTCGGCCACGGCGCGCGCCGCGCGCTCGCCCTCCTCGGCCTCCAGCCGCGCCGCGCGCTCGACCAGCTCGGCGATGTAGGCACGCCGGGTACGCAGCGCGTAGCCGAGGATCCACGCCGACACCACGGCCAGGCCGACGCTGTTGAGGCCGTTGCCGCGCGCGTCGGGGGCGAGGTTCGCGGCGGACAGCGCGAGGGCGGAGGCTGCCGCGCTGGCCGCGCTCGCCACCGGGAAGCGGGCGCGGCCGGTGCGCTCGGCGTCGTCGGCCTCCTCGGGAGGAGCCGCGCCGCCGTCCCAATGCACCGCCACGGCGTACGCGGCGAAGAACGTGCCCACCCCCGCGCCGCCGGCCGGGTAGCCGCCGACCGTCAGTAAGAAGGCCACCGCCGTGGTCGCGGCCAGCGTCGCGACCGGCGCGCGCCGCCGGGCCAGCAGGAGCAGGCCCTGCGCGACGGCCAGCGCCGGGATCGCCGCGCGCGGCAGCCAGGAGGCGAGCGTGTCGGTCGCGCCCAGGCCGGTGGCCGCGGCGGCGAGGACGCAGACGAGCCAGTCCAGGCCGGCCTGGCGTCGTCTGCCCGTGCTCACGTGGTCCATCATGCCCGCGTCAGTCCCGGCCGGCCCGTCAGGCGTCGCGGCGCCGGAGCACCAGCGCCGCGAGCGTCCCGAGGCCGACGACCCAGAGGGCCAACAGGGACCAGGCCGAACCTGCGCTGACCAGATCGGCGGTGTGCGAGTGCCACATGGATTCGCCGAGGTTGGACGGCAGGTAGGGCACGGTGTGCCGCCACAGCGCGGTGTGCGGCAGCTGGTCGACCATCACCGGCAGCATCAGGAACACGGCGAAGACGCTGGTCATCGCCACGGCGGTGCCTCGGGCGAGGGCGCCGAGGAAGACGCCGCACAGGCCGGTTCCGGTCAGGTACGCCACCGCGCCGAGGACGTGCCCGAGCACGCCGGGGTCGCCGATGCGCACCGTCGGCACGTGCCCGCTGAGCAGGCCTTGCCCGGCGAAGAAGGCGACGAAGCAGACCACTGCCGACGCGACCAGCGCGAGCGCTCCCAGCAGCGCGGACTTGGCGGCGAGGACGAGGACGCGTTGCGGCGTCGCGGCGAAGGTGGTGCGGATCAGGCCGTTGCCGTACTCGCTGGTGACGACCAGGGCGCCGAGGACGCCGAAGAAGAGGACGCCGATCCGCAGGAAGCCGAAGTTGATGGTCAGCGGGTCGAAGGTGGCACGGCTGGAAGCGCTGACGTCGTTCCAGTGCGTGGCGTAGTTGGAGCAGACCAGGGCGGCCAGGCCGATGCAGAACACGGCCGCGACGAGCAGCGTGATCGGCAGCGACCGGAGCGAGCGGAGCTTGATCCACTCGGTGGTGAGCACGGCCTGGGCTCGGCGGGTGGGGGTCATCAGACGTCCCTCCTTCGGATGGTGGCGAACGCCGCCGCGGCGGTGGCCGCGACGTAGGCGGCGAAGAGGGCGAAGCCCGGCCAGGCGCCGAGGTTGTGGCCGCTGTGGTCGAGGTGCCAGATCTGGAAGCCGGCCCCGGCTGGCGAGAACTCGCTGATGACCTCGCCGGTCTTGCCCGGGAGCAGGGCCAGGATCACCGGCAGCACCATCATGACGCCGACCAGCGCGGCGAGGGAGGCCGCGGTGCGGCGCAGCAGCACGCCGAGGAACAGGCCGAACAGTCCGATGCCGGTCAGGTAGAGGCCGCCGCCGACGACAGCCGTCAGCACGCCGGGATCGCCGAGGCCGACACGCGGCACCGGCGCGGAGAGGAACGCCCGGCCGACGAAGAAGGCGGCGAAGGACAGCACGGTGCACCAGAGCCAGACGACGCCGGCGAAGATCAGCGCCTTCATCGCCAGCACCTGCCGCCGCTGCGGGGTGGCGATGAACGTGCCGCGAATCAGGCCACTGGTGTACTCGCCGGTCACGGTGAGGACGCCGAGCGCGCCGACCAGGAGCTGCGCGACGACGATGCCGCGCAACGTGACGTCGCCGGGGTCGAAGGACGCGCGGTCGGCGGCGGTGTAGCCGCCGTGGTAGCCGACGCCGACCATCCAGGCGCCGAGGACCATGGCGAGCAGCGTCGCGATCAGGACGGCCGGGCCGGAGCGGACCGAGCGGAACTTGATCCATTCGCTGTCGGCGGTGGCGCGGAGCCTGATGGTGGTTTGTTTCGATCCAACAGCGCGACCAGGGATGGCTGTGCTTGCCCGGGCGCTCATGCGAGCACCGCTTCCAGCACCGGCTCGGGCACCAGAGCCAACTGAGCCGCGATCTCGGCAGCGGCCGTAGCGCCGGCGGCAGCCCTCCTCGCGCGCGCACTCACGCCGACACCGCTTCCACCATCGCCGCCGCCGGCCCCGGCACCCGGTACTCGACACTCTCGCCGGTGAGCCGGAAGTACGCCTCCTCCAGCGACGCCGTCACATCATGCAGCTGATGCAGCACATGCCCGCGCGCCGCGGCCAGTTCCCCGATGCCGACCGAGCCGAGGCCGGCGACCGCGAGCGTCCCGTCGGGCTCGATCGTGACCTTCGCGCCGGCCGCGCGCAGGTCCGAGGTCAGGCGGCGGGGGTCGGCGGCGCGGACTTCGACGCGTTCGGCGGAGTGGCGGGCGATCAGTTCCGACAGCGGCGTGTCCGCCAGCAGCCGGCCGCGGCCGATCACCAGCAGGTGGTCGGCGGTCAGCGCCATCTCGCTCATCAGGTGGCTGGAGACCAGCACGGTCCGCCCCTCGGCGGCCAGCGAGCGCATCAGGGTCCGGATCCACAGGATGCCGTCCGGGTCGAGGCCGTTGACCGGTTCGTCGAACAGCAGCGTCCCCGGGTCTCCGAGCAGCGCGCCTGCGATCCCCAGTCGCTGCGCCATGCCGAGCGAGAAGCCGCCGACCCGCTTGCGCGCCACCGACGTCAGCCCGACCTCCTCCAGCACCTCGTCCACGCGCCTGCGGCCGATGCCGTTGGCGGCGGCCAGGCTGTGCAGGTGGTTGTACGCCGACCGCCCCGGGTGCACCGCACGCGCGTCCAGCAGCGCCCCGACGTCGTGCAGCGGCCACACCTTGCCCCGGTAGTCGCGGCCGTCGACGGTGACGCTCCCGGCCGTGGGCAGATCCAGCCCGAGGATCATCCGCATGGTGGTCGACTTGCCGGCCCCGTTCGGGCCCAGGAAACCGGTCACCAGCCCGGGCCGCACCTGGAAGTCGATCCCGTCCACCGCGGTCTTGTCGCCGTAGCGCTTGGTCAATGCCGTCGCCTCGATCATGAGGCCCTCCTACAGCTCATGACCTCGACGGTATTGAGACGGCGACCGGCCCCACCTCGTCCGGAAGGTGGAATCCGGCGGCGGACGGCCGAAAACCTCCTCCTTAGGAGGGAGCGAGGCGGCGCGGCAGGTCGGTTAGGCCTTGTTGCGCGCTCCTACAAAGCACACATGCACACAAGCGCACCGGCACACGAACCAGCCCGCACCCCCTGAGTCCGGAGGCGCGGGCTGGCAAGTATCGGCTACTCCCCTACACCATCACGGCAGCTGCCACTTCTGGTTCGCGCCGCCCCCGCAGTCCCAGATCTGCAACTGCGTGCCGGAGCCGCCCGATCCCGTGTCATCCAGGCACCGGCCGGAGTGCGGGTTGACGAGCGTGCCGTTGCTCTGCGCCTGCCACACCTGCGCGACGGTGTTGTTGCAGGTGTAGAGCTGGATGTGAGTACCGTTCGCCGTACCGGCGCTAGCCACGTCCATGCACTTGCCCAGCGCCTGAAGCGTCCCGTTGGCCTCCACGGTCCACTGCTGCGCGTTGGTCCCGTTGCACGTGTAGACCTGCACCGGCGTGCCGTCAGCACTACTAGCGCTCCGCACGTCCACGCACAGCCCCTGGTACCCGGTGATCTGCCCGGACCCGGTCCCCGTGGACGACCCGGCCGGGGACTTCCACACCTGGTTCGCCGCACCGGAGCAGTCGTAGATCTCGGCCTTCGTCCCGGACAGCCCGGACCCGGTGTCGTCCAGACAACGCCCGGAAGCCGGGTTGCGCAACGTCCCGTCGGACTGCGCCTGCCACTGCTGCGCACCGGTGTTGTTGCACGTGTACAGGTCCACGGCCGTGCCGTTGCCAGTGCCGCCGGCGGCGACGTCCAGGCACTTGCCGAGCGAGTGCACCGTCCCGTCCGCCTCCTCGGTCCACTGCTGCGAGTTGGTCCCGTTGCAGGTGTAGACCTGCACAGCCGTGCCGTCGGCGTTGTTCGCCGAGGACACGTCCAGGCACAGCCCCTGGTACCCCACCAGCGGCGTCGTCGGGACACCGGCCGTCGAAGGCGTGACGGTCCACACGAACGACGTCGTGGCCTGAGCCCCGTTGCCGTCGGTCGCGGTGACGCTGACCGTGCTCGTCCCGGCCGTGGTCGGCGTGCCGGTGATCTGCCCGGACGAGGAGATCGACACCCCGGCCGGCAACCCGGTCGCGGTGAACGTCGGAGTCTGGCCGCCGGTGGAGTCGCCGGCCGCGACCTGTACCGACACGGCCGTCCCGGCCTCGCCCTCCTGCGGGCCCGGGCTGGTGACGCTCACCGGCTGCCCGAGCTGGTTGGCCGCGACCGGCAGCGTGCCGGACAGTGTCAGGGCACTGGCGGAGTCCGCGTCGCCGACGGAGATCCCGTAGTTCCCCGTGCTGGTGGCCCAGGCGTTCGTGCTCGTGTTCCAGTAGCGCAGGTTCTGCTGGGTCACCGGGAAGGAGACCGTCTGGCTCTGGCCCGGCTGCAAGTTGACCCGCGCGAAGCCCTCCAGCTGGCGCGGCGGCTGGCCGGAGGCGGCCGGGTCGCTCACGTACAGCTGCGCGACGTCGGCCCCGGCGCGCGAACCGGTGTTCGTCACCGTCGCGGTCACGGTCGCCGCGCCGCCCTGTGGCAGGGAGCTGATGTGCAGGTTGGAGAACGAGAAGCTGGTGTAGGACAGGCCGTATCCGAACGGGAACAACGGCGTCAGGCCCTTGCTGTCATACCAGCGGTAGCCGACGTCGACACCCTCGGAGTACTGCACCTGGCCGTTGACGCCCGGCCACTGCGCGCTGGTGTTCGCAGGGACCTGCGACAGCGAGGTCGGGAACGTCACCGGCAGGTGGCCTGAGGGGTTGGTCGCGCCGAACAGGATGTTCGCGATCGCGGTGCCGTCGCTCTGACCCGGGTACCAGGCTTCCAGCACGCCCTTGACCGAGGACAGCCACGGCATCGTGACCGCCGAGCCGGTGTTCAGGACCACGATGGTGTTCGGATTCGCGTTCGCGACCGCGGAGATCAGCGAGTTGTCCGCGCCGGACAGGTCGATGCCCGACAGGTCGCCGCCCTCGGACTCGGAGGTGCTGACGAAGACCACTGCGACGCTGGAGCTCGCCGCCAGCGAAGCAGCCGAGCCGCTGTTGCTGCCGTCGTTGTAGTTCACCGTCGTCCCGGCGGGCGCGGCGCTGGTGATCCCCTGAAGCGGCGTGACCGTGCCGCTGGAGTTGACCGACGCGCTGCCGCCGCCGGCGCTCTGCACGTTGGTCGAGGCGTCGGCGCCGATGACGGCGATCGACCTGTCCCCGGAGCCGAACGGCAACACGTTTCCGGCGTTCTTCAACAGCACCGTGCCCTGCTCCGCCAGGTGCTCGCCGGTCGCCTGGTTCGCGGAGCTGGTCGCGGTCGCGGCCGGCGAGCCCCCGGGCGGCCTGTCGAACAGTCCGAAGGCGAATTCCTCGGTGAGGATGCGGGAGACCGACGTGTCGATCGCCGACTGTGCGACCTGGCCGGAGTTGACCGCCGATATCAGGGAGCTGCCGAAGTAGTTGCTGTCACCCGGCATGTCCTGGTCCAGGCCGGCGTTCACCGACGCCGCGCCCGAATGCGTCGCGCCCCAGTCGGAGGTGACGAAGCCGCCGAAGCCGAACTGCTGGCGCAGGTCCGTGTTCAGGATGCCGGGGTTCTCACAGGCGTAGGTGCCGTTGATGGTGCTGTAGGAGCACATCACCGAGGACGCCGCGCCCTGCTGCACCGAGGTCTGGAACGCCGGAAGGTAGATCTCCTGCAACGTCTGGTTGCTGGCGATCACATTGTCCGACGGCGTGTTGCGGTTGGTCTCCTGGTTGTACGCGGCCAAGTGCTTGACCTGCGCCATCGTCCCGGTGGACTGCACGCCGCGGATGTCGGCCGCACCCATCTGCCCGTTGAGGTAGGGGTCCTCGCCGACAGATTCGAACGCGCGGCCCCAGCGCGGGTCGCGGACGATGTTGATCGTCGGACCCAGGTCGACCGTGGAGCCCTTGGCCGCCTCCTCGGCGCCGATGGTCTGGCCGAAGCTCTGCTCGGCGGAGGTGTCGAAGGTGGCTGCGACGTCGACCGGCGCGGGAAGCTGGGTGACGTTGTTCATGCTGTCGGCGACGCCGGCCGGGCCGTCCTCCAGGTTCATCGCCGGGATGCACAGCGCGCCGATGGACGGTGTGAAGCCGACGTAACTAGAACCGCCGGATCCGGTCATCAGCTGAACCTTCTGGTCCAGCGTCATATGCGACAGGAGTTGGCTCACGCGCTGGGGGATCGGCGCGCTCGAACCCACCCACGGACACGCCGTGGACGCGGCCGCCGCGACCGGCGCGGCGCCGACGCCCGGCGCCGCGGAGTAGGTCGCGACGACGGACGCGGCCAGCGCGGCCAGCGACAGCGTGACGCGGGCCCGGCGGAGCCGGGGTCTTGCAGTGCTCGACATGGTGCCTCCCAGGGCATGCGACAGCTTTGCGACGAGCTGAGTCGGCGCGCTGAGGGAGAGCGCTACCGTGGAACGGCGGTTGATCACCGTGGGCACGTTTGTTATCGCCATCAACAAACAGTGCGGTAACCCGGATGAAACACCTGTGACGACAGGCTGTCAATGCCCGGCTCAACTGCGCAAATCAGCACTGATAGAGCCTTCACCAGGGCTTATACGCGGAGATCGGGGTCGCAGGACCTTGTTGCGGAACTCGGGCGGGACCCGGGAGGAGGGCTTCGCCCGGGCCCCGTTCCGTCAGACGAGCACCTCCTCCAGCGGGGTCGGGGCCAGCCCGAACCGCTCGCGGATCCGGCTGGAATCAACGAGGAAGTCCTGGTGCGACATGTGCGAGGTCTCCTCGAACTCGCTCCAGATCGGCGAGGTCAGCGACAGCAGCGCGATGTCGCGTTCGGTCAGCGTCTCCAGGCGCGGCGCGGGTGCTCCGGCTTGCTTCGCCAGGATGGTGGCGACCTCGCGCACGGTCGCGTTGGTGGCCGGGGCGTGCCAGGCGTGGCCGAACGCGTCGTCCTCGCGCGCGAGCGTGACGAGGGCGCGGGCCGTGTCCTGGATGGAGGTGTAGCCGGTCGAGGTGTCGATCGCGGCGGGAGTCAGGACGAGCTGACCGGCGAGGACGTTCGGCGCGACGGTGAAGGTGAACGAGGAGAAGGCGCCCGAGCCGAGGAACTGTCCGGCACGCACCTCGGTCGCACGCACGCGGCCGGCCTCGTGCGCCGCCAGGGCCTCCTGCCACATCTGTGCCCTGACACGCCCCTTCGGACCGGTGGCGAGCAGCGGCAGGTCTTCAGTCACCGGGCCGCTCACGGGACCGTAGCCGTAAAGGTTGCCGAGCATCACGTAGCGCGCGCCGCCGCGCTCAGCGGCGGTGAGGATCGATCGGAACAGCGGCGGAACGGACTGCGGCCAGCCGTTGTACGCCGGCACCGCGCAGTTGAAGACGGTAGCAGCACCCTGACAGAGCTCAGCCAGCGGCTCGGTGTCGGTGGCGTCCAGAACGGTCGCCTCGACGAGCTTGTGGTCCACCGACGTGCCGCGGCGGCTGACCAGGCGGACCGGTTCGCCGGCCTCGGCGAGCAGGGTGGCGGTGGCCAGCGCGGGGGCGCCGGCGCCGATGATGACGTGAAACGGCATGGCTGTGCTCCGGATTCGAAGGAGGGATCGCCTTGCAGGAACACGCGAGCGTGTCCGGGGCGCTGATCCAACTGTGCGTCGCGGGCCCCGGCCCACGGCAGTACAACGGCAGCCACTCACCCGGAGGATCCGGCCATGTCCAAGCCCCTGCATCAGGTCGTGTTCGTCGCCGTGCCGCCTGTGATGGCGCACGATCTGTCGATGGCGCAGGTGGTGCTCTCCTCTGCCGGACCGGCCGGACAGAGCACTTACCAGCTGCGCGTGACGACGCCGGATCCCGGGACGGTCACCACGATCATGGGGCCCGACCTCGTGATTCGCGACGGCCTGGAGCACGTCGCGCTCGCGGACACCGTGTTCGTCGTCGGCGGTGGCGCTCGGCCGGGCATCGACGAGCGCGTCTTTGCGGCGCTGCGAGAGGCTGCTGCGGCGGGGCGGCGAGTTGTCGGGTCGTGCACGGGTGTCTTCGTGCTGGCGCAGGCGGGGTTGCTCGACGGCCGCCGGGCCACGACGCATTGGCACCTGCTCGACCAGCTGGCGCGGGACTTCCCGCAGATCACGGTCGAGCGCGATGCTTTGTACGTCGTGGACGAGCCGGTGCTCACTTCGGCTGGGGCTGCCGCTGTCGTCGAGCTGTGTCTGCACCTGATCCGCAGCGACCACGGCGCGGCGGCCGCAGCGGTCGCGGGCAGCCTTGCCGTGGCCAGCCCGGCGCGGCCAGCTGATCAGCCGCAGCCGAGCGCGCCGAAGCCTTTTTCGAGCGCTGCGGTATCTCTCGCCAGTACGAGGAAGTGGGCGCAGTCACGGCTGAACGTGCCGATCGGACTCGGGGACCTGGCCGCGCACGCCAATATCAGTGAACGAACACTCACCCGCCGCTTCCACGCCGAGACCGGACTCAGTCCTCTGCAATGGCTGCTGCACCAGCGCATCGACCTGGCGCGGCAACTACTGGAGACCACGGACCTCACGATGGACGGGATCGCCCACCGCAGCGGACTGGGGAGCCCGGACTCGCTGCGGCGCCACTTCGTCACCCGGCTCGGGGTCACGCCGAGCGCTTATCGGACGCGGTGGCGTCCAGGAAGTGCCGGATCTCCGTCGTGAGCGACGATTCCGCCGTCTCAGCCGCTTCCCCGATAGGCATCGGCCCGGGCTCGACAACGGGCCCGGACCGATGTGGTGGCGCTGGTTGCGCCGGCGGCGCCGGTTGCGCTAACTCAAGGTGAGCGTCAGCGGACCTGCCAGGATCGAGTAACCGTCGTTGTTGAAGTAGTAGACGTTGTACGTGCCCCGGCCGTAGTTCGCGGTGAACGTGACGCTGCCGCTGGTGCCGGGGGTGTACTGCCAGGCGGTCGAGGCCTGCGAGCCGGGCGTGTCGCCGGGCTTGTAGATCCCGACCCAGTTCTTCGCGCTGTTCGTGGCCGGCGGCGTGGAGTAGGAGAACGTGACCGACGAGCCGTTCGCCACGCTCGGCGTCGTGGTCGTCAGCGTCGGGCCGGTGCTTGCGGTCCCGCTCCAAGCGTCGTTGACGGTGGCCGCGTAGGCGTCGTTGTTGGTCAGCGGCGCCAGGCCGAGGGCCTGGTCCACCGTGCGCAGCAGGCCGTACTGGTCGGTGCGCTGGGCGCTGGTGTAGCCGGCCTTGACCGTGTTCTGCGATCCGAGCAGCAGGGTCGGAACCCGGTTGGGGTAGCTCGGGCCGTAAGCCTTGGTGGCACCCTCGTCCCAGGTGAGGATCAGGAGGGACTTCTGCTGGGTCCAGGCCGGGGAGTTGAAGATGGTCGGCAGCGTGGCCTTGAGCCAGTTGTCACCAGCCGTGACGCCGCAGGACTCCATGTCGTCGCAGTCGTCCGGCTCGAACCAGACGAAGTTCGGAGTGGTCGAGGCCGACTTCAGGTCAGTGGTCATCTGGCTGAGCGGCTGGTCGTGCCGGGCGCAGTAGCCGGTGGACGACTCGTCGGACTTGAAGTTCTGGAAGAAGGTGAACGGCACGTCGTCGGGCGAGTAGTAGCCGTGCGAGGTGTAGTCGCAGTTGCCGTTCTCGTTCTCGACGTAGGCCTTCCAGGTCTTGCCGACGGCCTCGACACTGTTGCCGACGTGCGGCGCGTTGATCGTGGTGGTGGCGATGCTGTTGTCGTGCAGGCCGTAGAGGCCGCCGCCCGCGAGGGCGACGTAGTTCGGGTCCGAGGGGTGCGTGGTGGCGTAGGCCTGGCTCAGCGAGGTGCCCTTGGGCAGCAGGCTGTTGATGTACGGGGCCTGCGAGGTGTTGCCAACGATGCCGGAGTAGTCCTCGTTCTCCATGTAGACCACGAAGACGTGGTCATAGCCCGGGACCGAGGACGGCGGCGCGGTGAGCGCCGGGGCGGAGACGCCGGCGCCGACGGTGAGGGACAAGTCGTCGGCGTAGCCGTCGGTGGTATCGCCAGCGGTCCAGGTGAAGGCCAGGTCCACCTTGACCGAGCGGGTCCCGGCCGGAAGCGTCCCACTGGCATCACGCTGCAGGAACTCGGTGACGTTGCCGCGGTCACTGTTGGTCACAGGCGCGATGGCGGCCGAACCGAGCGAGGAGCCAGAGGCACTGAGAAAGGTGGCGGTCATGCCGACGCGGTCATTCTGGCCGGCATAGCCGCCGAGCCACCCGGACATGTCGAACGGCACTCCCCCGGCGTCGATGGCCGAGGCAGCAGCGGACACGTCCACAGTCTGCGCCAGGTC
This sequence comes from Catenulispora sp. GAS73, assembly GCF_041262085.1. Taxonomy (NCBI): domain Bacteria; kingdom Bacillati; phylum Actinomycetota; class Actinomycetes; order Catenulisporales; family Catenulisporaceae; genus Catenulispora; species Catenulispora sp. GAS73. The sequence goes on along the minus strand of NZ_JBGCCM010000003.1, from coordinate 103,249 downwards.
CGAGTTCCCAGTCCCCCCGCCGGCAAAGAACTGATTGCCCCGGTTCGACGACCCGGGCGTGCTGCCGTCGGGGTAGCCGGACGCGCCGTAGCAGACGGCATTCGGGTCGCCGGAGACGATGGTCCAACCCGGCATCGTCATGTCATCGAGACCGTTCGACGAGCACTGCGCCGCATCCTCGGCACCAGCGTCGACAAGAAGGTTGGCACTGGTCGCGGCCTTGGCGGTCGCGGCATGCGCAGAGTGGGCGGAACTCACGGACAGCGCGCCGACCAGCAGCGCCAGCGCGGCACCAGAGGCGAGCACGAGGGAGCGCCCACCCCTGGCAGAGCGGGACAGGGACGGAGGAGTCATACGAGATCCTTTCCGTTCAACGAACGTGGCACGGGCACGGAACTGCCCCACGACTATCGGGACGCCAGGTTGACGGAGCATCCGTGCCCGATGAACGGACCAAAGTTGTATAGCCAACAAATAGTTGTCTGGCCAACTTCGGCCACTTGGCACCGTAACTCCGGGGACGAGCGATGACCAGGGATTGATCAGGGTTTTTAGTCGCGCGGCGACGGGCCAGCGCGGCCGACCACGCGGTGAGTCGTGTCCGACCGGACCATGCGGGGTGTTGGTTCTGGGTCCCTCGCCGCGTCGGCGGGCTCTGCCAACCTGGCCGGTTTGGCGGTGTCAAGCCGAACGAGGCTGCACCACAGCAGGTGGGGTGCGGCTTGATTCCGCCAAACCGGGCTGGTTCCGTTTACGGCGACGACGCGGCGAGGGGCCCAGAACCTCGGCGACCACAAGCAGCACCGCCAGCAGACAGCGCAGCGCAGGCAACAGCGGATAGAAAGCCGACCAGTCGCGGACCGCCGCCAAACAGCAGGTCGCGCGGGTCGCCCCCTCGCTGTAGAGCGCCCGCCGGAGGCCTCAAGGTGCCCACCACGCACGACGATTGCCGCCAACGCAACGCGTGCGCAGTGACTCGGACCGCCGCGCGATCTTGCACGCGAACACCGCCGGCCGCCGACGCGCTGCCGTAGAGACCTGAACCGCCGCGCGGTCTTGCACCCACATAACCGCCGGCCGCCGACGCAACCTGGTGTGCGAGTCGGGCGCGGTGGCATTTTGTTAGGGAATTATCGCCCCTTATACATAGGTATAGCACGCGCCGCCGACACCGACACCGACAGCCGCAAGCCACTGCCGCAGAGACCTAAACCAGCGCGCGGTCGTGCACGCGAACACCGCCGGCCGTCAACGCGCCACACCCGGAACCCGACCGGCGCGCGGTCTTGCATACGAACACCGCCAGCCGCCAGCGCAACATACGGGGCACAACCGAACTGCGTCCCCCTGCGGGGCCATCAAACCTTTGGCGAAGCCGTCAAAAACGCCTGTAACCCACAGACAACCGCACCCCGCCCGACTCAGCACCCACACGTAACACACCGACAGCCCTCACCCCTCAGGCTGTACGCAATCTCAACCCGCCCCCGGCAACCGCACCGTAAAAGTCGCCCCCGCCCCCACCCGCCCCACAGCGCGAATCGTCCCCCCATGATCCGCCGCAATCTCCCGAGCCAGCGCCAGCCCAAGCCCGAAGTGATGCGGCCCCGGACTCCCGCTCTGCGCGAACCGCTCGAAGATGCGCTCCCGATCCGCCGGATCGAACCCCGTACCGTCATCCGTGACTTCGAGTTCGACGATCCCCCGCCCCGCCTGGCGCACCGCGACCTCGATCCGCCCGTCCGCCTCGGTGTGGCTGACCGCGTTGTCGATCAGCGTCGAGATCATGCGGCGGATCGGGGAGCGGGCGCCTTTGATCGTCAGCTCCTCGCCGACCGTGTTCAGTACCATCTCGCGCGAGCCCAGCCGCAGGCACTCCGCCTCGATCACCTCGGCTGCCAGCGTCGCCAGGTCGAACTCCTCGCAGCGCGTCGGGTCGGTGCGCATCCCAGCCGACATCAGCAGGTCTTCGACCACGTCGTTCAGTTCGCCTGCTGACTGGACGATCGCCGTCAGCTCCCCCGTCAGCCGCTCGGACAACGGCTCGCCGCCCTGCGACCGCAGCAGCATCTGTGCGCGAGTATGCAGGCGGGTCAGCGGGGTGCGGAGTTCGTGGCTGGCGTCAGCGACGAACCGTCGCTGCCGGTCCAGCGCATCGCCGAGCGGGGCGATCGAGCGCCGGCCCAAAACCACTCCGACCACCGTGGCCAGCACCACGCCGAGCAGGCCGACCAGCAGCAGCGCGCGCACAAGGTGGTCCAGGTCGGCCTGCTGGTACCAGGTGTCGAGCACGGCCTGCCGGGTCACGCCGCCGTGCCGCACCGTCAGGACATCGTAGACCGTCGGCCCGGCCGTGACCTGCGTCTGTGCCGGGGGCGCGCCCGGTTGCGCCGCCGCGACCGCCGAACCCAGCGGAAACCCGGCCGGGATCTGCGCCGGATGGCGCACCGTCGCACCATCGATCTCGAACAGCCACAGACACGGCGTCACCGCGTCCGGGCTCCCGACCTCCAACGCCGTGCTCATCATGTGCCGCGCCTGCGTACGCTGCTCGCCCAACACCACGCGGTAGGCGCAGAACCCGAGCAACGCCAACGCAAGCAGGAACCCGACAGCGATCCGGCACGCCAGCGCCGCGGCGGCGCGCGAAAGTATGCGCCGCTCGGGAGCTGGCGGTGCGGACCGTCGGAACATCACAGCATGCCTATCCGGTAGCCGAGGCCGTACGCCGTCCGGACGATCTGCCGGCCGAGCTTACGGCGCAGGTAGTACACGTACGTGTCGACGACCGACTCGGCCGCCGTGTCCGGGAACACCTCGGCGCGCAGCTGGGACCGCGAGTGGATCGCACGCGGCCGCGCGGCCAGGGTGTGCAGCAGGTCGAACTCCCGTGGCGAGAGCGGGATGCGGGTCCCGTCCGGCAGAGCGACGTCGCGCGCCTGCCGGTCCAGGTAGCCGGCGCCGAGGCGGAGCAGGTCGGAGGAGTCGGCGAACCGGCGGTCCAGCGCGCGGATCCGCGCCAGCAGCTCGTCGACGTCGAACGGCTTGGTCAGGTAGTCGTCGGCGCCGGCGTCGAGGCCGCGGACCCGTTCGGCGTGCGCCCCGAGCGCCGTGAGGATCAGCACCCGGGACGTCACCGCGCGGCGCCGCAGCCCGGCGAGCAGTTCCAGACCGTCCATCCCGGGCAGCCGCCGGTCGATCACCATGACCCGGTACTCGTGCGCCAGACCGAGGTGCAGACCGCGCTGCGCGTCGTGCGCGGTGTCCACCTGGTAGCCCTCGCCCTCGATGAGGGTGCCGAGCAGCGCGGCGAGCTCGACATCGTCCTCGACGATCAGCAGTCTGGGCTTCTGCGGCTTCTCCGCTGCCATGACACCGGATTGTGTCACACATTGATCTCAGCCCCCTGTCTTCACCTCGGCTTCAACCGGACGCGACGGCCAGTTCGGCCTCCGGCTCCGGCGCCCCGGGCCCGACCGGCATCGGCAGCACGCGGTCCAGCAGCGTGAGCGCGGGCGAGGCCATCAGCGTCGTGACGAGCGCCACCAGGACCAGCGCGGTGAACAGCTCGCTGTTGATGATCCCGGCCTGCAGGCCCACGTTCAGTGCGATCAGCTGCATCAGGCCTCTGGCATTCATCAGCGCGCCGAGCCGCAGCGCCGTGGCCTGGTCCTGCCCGCTGGCCCGCGCGGCGATCCAGCACGCGCCGTACTTGCCGACCACCGCCACGATGACCGCGAACAGCGAGAACACCAGCAGCGGCCGGTTCCCCAGCAGCCCGAAGCGGGTGTTGAGGCCGGAGTAGACGAAGAACATCGGCAGGAAGATGATCCGGTTGCTGGTGCTGATGGTCGTGACCGCACGCTCGGAGGCCGCCCCACGCGGCATCGCCATGCCGACGCAGAACGCACCGAAGACCGAGTACAGCCCGATCTCGTCGGTGAACCAGGCCGCCGCGAACAGCACCGCGACCACGATCAGCACCTGCCCCTCGGTCGCCGACGCGCCCTGGCGCAGGGTCCGGGCCAGCAGCGGCCGCGCCGCGTACAGCACGAGAAGAGCGAAGAGCACGATTCCGCCGACGGCCACGAAGATCGGCTTCGGCCTGCCGGAGGCCACGGCGAGCACCCCGGCCAGCAGACACCACGCGACCACGTCGTCGATCGCACCGCTGGCCAGCGCGAGCGATCCGTACCGGGTCCCGGTCAGGCCCCGTTCGGTGATGATGCGCGCGAGCATCGGGAACGCGGTGATGGCCAGCGCGACGCCGACGAAGGCCTCCGTCACCACCGGCGAGACACCGTGCACGAAGATGCCGACGCGACCGTGTGCGCCGATCGTCAGCAGCGCACCGAGCGCCAGCGGCGCGAGGATCCCGGCGCTGGAAACCATGGCTGCCGCGCGCGCGATGCTCCGATCCAGATGCGACCGGAACTCGTGCCCGGCCTGGAACATGAAGGCGACCAGGCCGATCTGGCCTGCGATGTAGAGCACTGGTTTGAGCGCGGACGGGAACAGCTCGTGCTCCAGGCGCGGCGCGATCGCCCCGAGCAGCGACGGCCCGAGCAGCACGCCGGCGACCATCTCGCCGACCACCGGCGGCTGCCCGACCCGGCCGATGGCCCAGGCCACCAGGCGGCAGAACAACAGAATCACGACGACGGCGATGAAGAAACGGGGAGCCAGGGCAGTGGGACTCATCGCTCGGCCTCCTGGGCGGCGAAGTAGTTACGGCACAAGCGAAGGCGGCGCGCGTCCCAGACCATGTACGTGCCGAGCACCAGCTGGACGAGGCTGCGCCAGACGTCCTCCCAGCGGTCCCGCACCCGCAGCAGCGCCAGCCGCGCGGCCGGGCGGCGCGGCTCCCGCCGCTCCGGATCCAGCGGATCGAGCGGATCCACCGGCGTCAGCGGCGTCATCAGGCAGGGCCCACGGTTCGGCAGCGAGCGCGTATGCCCGACGGACGTGGACAGCGCGTAGCGCCGCAGCACCTCAGCCGCCGCAACGCGCATGGTCAGCGGCGCGATACCGCGCGCCGGACAGGGCCGGTTGGCACTGATCCCGAACGGGATGTTGTTGACCTGCTCCAGGTGGTCGCGCAGCCAGCGGTCCGGATCGAACTCGGCCGCGTCGGGTTCACCGGCGTGGTGGTACTCCGGATAGTTGAACAGCAGCACCGAACCGGCCGGGATCGACGTCTCGCCGAGCGCGATCTGGGCCGAGGTGATGCGGTGCGCGACGCCGAACAGCGGGTAGACGCGCAGGGTCTCGTCGATCACCCGGTCGAGCAGCGCAGAGTCCTGCGGATCTCCGGCCGTGAGTTCCTTACGAAGCTGCTGCTGCAACTCCGGGCGCGCGGCGATCGCCAGCAACAGATGCGCCATGCCCTCGGACATCTGCACCACGGCGGTGTTGAAGTAGGTGCCCTGGAGGTAGAACGCCTGCTCCTGCTCGGTGAGCGCGGCGGGCAGTCCGTAGGGCACGGCGCCGGCGGCGATCTTGGCTCGCAGGTAGCGCGTGAGCCGATCCCGGCGTCCCATGTGCCGCAGCCGCGTGCATTTCAGGGCGCTGACGACGTCGTTCGCATTGGCGACGATCAGGTCGCGGGCGTCCGGCGGGCACGGCTCGCCGAACACGACCTCGTAGTAGACCGAGGCCCATAACGGCATCATCGCGTCGCGCAACCGGACGACCCGGGCCCGCGAGCCCCGCCCCCGGCCGGGCCGCGCCGGACTGTCGACACGGTCGAACTCACGCACCGAGCAGCGTGCCACGAGCTGTTCCCAGTCGTCCTTGCGCAGCCGTGCGATCGTGCGACGCGTGGTCCGAGCGACGTCGTCGTACCGGGGCCCGGGCTCCAGATGCTCCTGGTGGACCTCCGGACCCGGCGCGAGCCAGTACCAGAACAGGTCCGACAGTGCCGCTCCCCGGCTGCGGCCGTTGGCAGCCGGATCGGCGTAGACGCGCTTGAAATCGTCGATGCCGACCAGCTTTCCGGGCACCGGGATCCCCTCGGTGCCGTTGATGAGGGCGAATATACGGACTCGAAGAGCCACGACGATGCCCGGCAGCCAGTACGGCAGGCTTGCCAAGACCGCCACCGCCAGCACCGCGATCGCGGTCCAGCTCCAGGCCGTGCCGCTCACCAGCGGCTCCCGGCGGCCGGCCGGACCAGGTCGGGGGTGAGGTCGGCCAGACCGCGGGCGCCGCACAGCGCGACCGTGTGGTCCACCTCCTCGCGCAGCAGCTCCAGTACCCGCGTGGCGCCGTCCTCCCCCGCGGCCGCCAGCCCCCACACGATCGGCCGCCCGACGCCGACCGCCGCAGCGCCGAGCGCCAGCGCCTTGACCACGTCGGTGCCGCGTCGGACACCGCCGTCCAACAGCACCGGAACGCTGCCGTCCACCGCCGCGACGAACTCCGGGAGCAGGTCGATCGTCGCCGGTACGGTGTCGAGCTGGCGGCCGCCGTGGTTGGACAGCAGCAGGCCGTCGATGCCACGGCTCACCGCGATCCGGGCGTCCTCCGGATGCAGGACCCCCTTCAGCAGGACCGGCAGCTTCGTGTGCTCCCGCAGCCAGTCGATGTGGTCCCAGGACAGCTCCGGAGACATGGCGATCTGCCGGACGTTCCCCGGCTCGTCGCCGCGCAGGTTGCGCAGGTTCTCGCAGGCCATCCCCGGCGGCAGGTCGTGGAAGCGGTTGCGCCGGTTGCGCTCGTTCGCGCCGAGCACCGGGGAGTCGACCGTCACCACCAGCGCCCGACAGCCGGCGGCGGTCGCGCGGGCGATCAGCGCGGTGGTGTCGTCCAGATCAGGCTGCAGATACAGCTGGAACCAGAGCGTGGGATCGCCGTCGGGGGCGGCGGCCCGCGCGGCGGCGGCCACCTCCCCGACGGCGACGGTGCTCGCCATGCTGGCGATCATGACGGTGTCGGCGCGTGCGGCGGCGCGGGCTGTGGCGATCTCGCCCTCGGCGCAGACCAGGCGGTGGAACGCGGTCGGCGCGATCAGCACGGGCATCGAGGACTTCGCGCCGAACAGGGTGACGGACAGGTCGCGCTGCGCGCTGCCGCGCAGGACGCGAGGCAGAAGGCTGAGTCGCGCGAAGCCGTCCTCGTTGGCGCGCACGGTGACCTCGTCCCGCGAGCCGCCGGCCACGTAGTCGTAGTAGACCGGATCGAGCACCTGCTGGGCCACGGCTTCGAACTCGCGGACCGTGAGCAGGTCGGATTCGGTCGCGGTGACGCTCACAGAGTCGCCACCTTCTCGAAGAAGGCCACGAGCGGGGCACGGTGCGAGGCCTCGCCGTCCCAGTGGTTCTCCAGGTTCTCCGCGAGATGGTGCTCGGCCAGCACCTTGCGGTCGCGGTAGACGCGGATGACAGGGTGCAGATACGCCGCGTCGTGAGCGGTCTCGGGGTCGTCCTGGGCCGTGCGCCGGACCGTGACGTCGAAACGGTCGACCTTGTCGTGGTCGGGCCCGTACTCCAGGGTCACGGCGACGAACACGGCGTCCGGATCGGCCAGGCCGCCGTCGAGGGCGTACGCCACCGGCACCTCTTCGACGTACTGCGCCTCGTCGCTGCCGGCGGCCGGCAAGAGGATGACGTCGGCCATCACGCCGAACTGCTGCCACAGCGCCGAGGAGCGGTTGACGCGCTCGATCGTCGCCTCGGCCAGCGCCTCCGGCGTCGCGGCCACCGCCCGGCGCGGCCAGGCCACGCCGCGCCCGCGCTCGTCGAGGATGCGGCTCAGGGCTCTGACGGTGTAGCGGAAGCCGTGGATGAAGCCGGTCGTCGCCTTCTTGAAATCGCGTTGCTGCATCAGCGTTCCGGCGAAGTACAGGCCCGGCACGTTGACCGACTCGAAGGCCGAGGTCAGCTCGGCGAAGCGGTCCTTGACGGCCAGCGCGGGCCGGCACTCCGGCGCGAACGGCTCAGTGTCCAGGCGGAAGCCGGTGCAGCACAGGATCCGGTCGTAATACAGCTCCTTGACGACCTCGTCGGCCCGGACGAAGGAGAACCGCACCAGGAACCCGCCTTCGGGCTGCGGCGCGATGTCAAGGACATTGCCGTCCAGGATCGCGTTCTGCGACTTGAGCTGGTAGGTGTCCAGGAAGTTGTTGTTCACCGCGCGCAGATTGCCGACGTAGTGCGTCTTCCAGGCCAGCCGCACCCCGTCCGGGCCCGCGATGTGGATCACCGCGGCCTTCTCGATCAGGTTGTCCGCGGTCTCGAACGCCGAGTTGCCCTTGCCGAGGATCAGCACGCGCTGGTCGGTGAAGTCGGCCGGGTCCGTCGGCATCGTCACGTACTGCTCGGCGTGCTCGATGCCGTTGATCGCCGGGATGTAGGGCTTGGACACACCGGTGGCCACGACGACGACCGCCGCCCGGTGGACGGTGCCGTCGTGCGTGGTGACGGCGAAGGGGCCGCCGGGCTCGGGCCGCCCGATCCGTTTGACTCGGCTGTTGTAGTGGACGCTCAGGCCCGAGGCCTCCGCGAAGTCGGCGAGGTAGCGGCGCAGCTCGTCCGCGGGCGGGAAGTAGCGCTCGGTGTAGCGGGTGAACAGCAGCTTCGGGTCGTCGGAGAGGATCGAGTTCCAGTCCATCCGGAGGTTGAGCTCGGGGTCGTCGGTCCCGGTGTGCGGCTTGTTGATGGAGATCAGGGTGCGGTGCCGGGGGAAGGTGGCGAAGAACGTGCCGGGCCCCTTGCCTGCTTCCAGTACGGTGTAGCGGCTGCCTGCCTCGTGCAGGTGCCTGGCGAGCTGGAGGCCGGCCGGGCCGGCTCCGATCACCAGGTGGTCGTACACGTCGCCGTCGACCATGGTCGTCTCGGTCACGCTGCTGTCCTCCGGATGCTCCGTGTGGCTCGGTTGCGCCCCCGTACGGAGGGGAGCATGCCGGGGGAAAATCAGAACATTTTCAGAACTGTCACCGGTTCGGATGACCCGCATTGACCGTTAGGCGGCATCCGTCGGCGAAGCACGCAGTTCCCGGTCCTGATCTCAGTACTCAGTACTCAAGTACTCAGTACGCCGGGACGCTCAGCTTCACTTGGTAGCCTCCGCCGGCCGTGGGCCCGGCTTGAAGGATTCCGTCCAACAGTTCGGCACGTTCCCTGAGCCCGATCAGACCCTGCTGCGAGCCTGGCAGCGCGAGCGAGGGACGGGTGGCCGGGGTGTTGGTGATGGTCACGCCGTAGGCGCCCGCATCGTGCCACAGGAGCACGGTCGCGCGGGCGCCGGGGGCGTGTTTGCGCACGTTGGTCAGGGCTTCCTGGACGGTGCGGTACACCGTGCGCTGCGCGGGGGTTCCGACGCGGCCCGGGAGTTCGCCGGTCAGCTCGGCCTCGATGCCGCTGGAGGCCACGAGTCGTTCCAGGTCGGCCAGGGTCGGCTGGGGCGTGAGCTCCGTGGCGCGGCCGCCGGAGGCGCGGAGCAGGGTGACCATGTGGCGGAGTTCGTCGAGGGTCTTCACCGCCAGGGAGCGGATGGTCTGCACGCCCTCGCGGGCGATCGGGTCCTGGGTGGCGACCTGGAGCGCGCCGGCCTGGACCGCGATCAGGCTGACCTGGTGGGAGACGACGTCGTGCATCTCGCGGGCGAGCTGCGCGCGTTCGCGGGCCACCACGGCTTGCGCGTGCAGCAGTTGCTCGTGTTCGCGCGCCTGCTCGATCTCGGCCAGGCGGCGGCGCAGGTCGCGGCGGGTCTGGACGAGCTGGCCGAGCAGGACGGGAGCGGCGACGGAGGCGAGCGCGTAGACGAAGTAGACGGCGGTCCAGACGCGCGGGGAATCGGTGGAGTTCGCCTTGATCGGCGAGGGGATCGCGGCCGCCACCGCCGACACCAGGGCGGACCCGAGCAGCAGGCGGCGGTTGCGGGACTGCTCGGCGAGGGTGAACAGGGCTGCGAAGGGGGCGAACAGGACGTCGAGGGTGTAGCTGGCCGGGAGGGTGAGGAGCAGCGCGACCAGGGGCAGGCGGCGGCGGAGCACGAGGCCGGCGCAGGACAGGACCGCGAGGGAGCAGATGAAGGGGGAGGCACCCTCGCCCCAGAGGTTGGCCGCCGCGTCGAAGGCGGCGATGAGGATGATCAGGGCGTCCAGGACCGGTGGCGGAACGCGGGCCCACCAGGGTTGGACGGCGGTCGCGGTGGGGGTGGACGTCGCGGGGCTCGTCGTCGCAGGAGTGGACGCCGCGTTGCCCGTCGCCGCGTTACTCGTCGTCGCAGGGCCGGTGGTGGCGGGGCCGGTCACGATGCGGTCCGCCTCACCGGCGGTCGCCATCGACGTCCGTCAGCATCCCGGCGCGCTGGGCGAGCAGCGCGGCCTGGACGCGGCTGGTCATGCGCAGCTTGCCGAGGATGGCGCTGACGTGGTCCTTGACCGTGCCCACGCTGAGGTGGACGCGCGCGCCGATCTCGGCGTTCGACAGCCCCTCGGCGACCAGGACCAGGACGTCGCGCTCGCGGTCGGTCAGCAGGCCGATCCGGGCCGACGCCTCGTCGTCGGCGGCGTCCGCGGTCGGGACGGTCCGGAGCACGGCGTAGGAGGCCTTCGGCGACATGACGATCCCGCCGGCGGCGAGCGTGCGCACGAGCTGGGCCAGCTGCGCGGGGTCGGTGTCCTTCAGCAGGAAGCCGGCGGCGCCGGAGCGCAGCGCCGTCACCACGTACTCGTCGGTGTCGAAGGTCGTGAGCATGGCCACCACCGGCGGGTCGGGGAAGGCCTGCAGGCCGCGCAGGACGGTCAGCCCGTCCACGTCCGGCATGCGGATGTCCAGCAACACCACGTCCGGCCGCGTCTCACGCACCGTCGCCAGCGCCGCCCCGCCGACCGCCGTCCCGACGACCTCGATGTCCTCGGCGGCGTTGAGGATCATCTCGAACCCGGACCGCACGAGCGCCTCGTCATCCACGACCACGACGCGGATCACCGGTGTTCCCTTCTGCCGAGCCAAGAACTTCCGCTCCCGAGGCTACGGCCCCCGAAGGGCGGCGCGGCGCCGCCTTGGTGATCAGCAGCCGATCGGCGTGTCCTGTCCAGCCGATCGGAGGGGGCGCCTCACAGCGATTCCGCGGCCCGGCTGATGAACCCCGAGCGCGCGATGCGGCCGGCGGTGGCGCGGTCGGGGGCCTGCAGTTTGGCGAGGATGGCCGAGACGTGGTGGTCGACGGTCTTGGCGGAGATGAAGAGACGTTCGGCGATCTGGGCGTTGGTGTGGCCGTCGGCGATCAGGCCGAGGACGTCGTGTTGGCGGCGCGTCAGGCCCAGCGGGTGAGCCTGGGTGGCGGCGCGGGGGCCGGTGGGGATGGAGCGGGCGCCGAGGCTGCGCAGGGCGCGGCGCGCCACCTGGGCCGCGGCGGTGGCGCCGAGGTCGTTGAAGATGCGGTATGCCTGATGCGAGTGCGCCTCCTGTCCGGAGTCGAGCAGCGCCAGCCCGGCCTCGTAGGGGCAGCCGAGGTCGGTCCACAGGGCCGCCGCGCCGGCCGCGTCGCCGGCGAGGCTCTGGCGGTACGGCTCGGCGATGTCGCCGCGGATCGGGTGCCGTGAGCCCGTGCGGCGCAGCCAGACCGCGACCGCGCCGCGTTCGGCGGAGGTGCAGGCTTCGCCAAGCGCGCCAGCGGATTCCGCTTCCCGGCGCGCCTGCGCGGTTTCGCCGGCGAGCCAGTGCGCCTCGGTGCGGGCCAGGCGGGCCGCCACCTGGTACGGCGGTTCGCCCTGCTCGTCGGCGGTCGCGGCGGCCTCGTCCAGGCCGTGCCAGAAGCCTGACTCGCCGCGGCGGGCCCGGATCACGCCGATCCTGACCAGCGCACACTGGCGGTTCACGGCCGACGGTCCCACCTCGTTCAGGACCCGTTCGGCGACGGCGACGGCCTCGTCCCAGCGGCCGGTACGTTCGAAGACGTGCGCCTGCTCGCCGCGCAGGAAGCTGGAGTAGGCGGTGGCGTCATGCTCGTCGCAGTACACGAGGCCCTCCAGCAGGTAACGCTCGGCGTCGGCGAAGCGGAGGCGGCCCTCGCTGATGCCGACCAGGTTCGCGTAGGCGCGCGCGGCCTGGTCCTGGTGCCGGCCGACCAGGGCGGTCTTCAGGGCCTGATGCATCAGCCCGGTCCACTCCTGCCCGAGGCCGGCGGCAGCGGCGCCCTCGGTGTTCAGCGCGCCGCTGAGCACGGCGGTGGCGCCGAACCGCTCGGCCAGCTGCCGGGCCCGACGGGCCAGGGCGATCGCGGTGTTGTAATCGGCGTAGAGCAGGCGCTGATGCGCCAGGGTCGCGCAGGCGCCGGCGAGCTCGACGGTGGGGCCGAGCGGTTCCAGGACGGCGAGCGCCGTGTACGCGCCGGTGACCGCGTCCTGGCCACGGCACAGGCTCCACGCGATCCGCGACAGCCGGGCCAACGCCGCCCCCTCCCCCAGCCGGTCGCCGACCTCGCGCCGCAGCGACAGCGCACGGTTCCCGGCGTCCTCGGCTTCGGTCAGGCGATCGAGCAGCGTCAGCTCGTCGGCGTACTCCTCGTACAGCCCCGCGCGCTCAGTCGGACCGGCGTGGTCGGCGAACCTCAGCGCTCTGTTGAACTGCGCGGCGGCTTCGTGGTGCGCGCCGAGGCGGGCGGCGCGGCGTGCGGCTGCCGGGGCGTAGCGGAGCACGGCCTTCGCGTCGCCTGCCGCCTCGGCGTGGTAGGCCAGCCGGGCCTCGTCGTCGCAGTTCTGCGTGTGGAGCGCGTCCAGTACGCGCCGGTGTATCAGGAGGCGGCGATGCGCGGGGACGGCCTCGGCGATCGCCAGGCGCGCGATCTCGTGGCGGAAGCGCAGCCAGATCCCGTCCGCGACCAGCAGGCCTGAGGCCAGGAGGTCGTCGAGACGGTCGAGACGGTCGAGGCCTGCGGCGTCGCTCAGCGCCGCCAGCAGCGGCAGCTCGACCTTGGTGCCGATGAGCGCGGCGACCTCCAGGACCGCGCGGGCGCCGGCGGTCAGGCGTGCAATGCGAGCGAGCACGACGTCGCGCGCCGACGCAGGGACTCCGTGCGTTTCTGCTTGGAGGAGTTCCGTGACGTAGAACGGGTTCCCGGCGGTCAGCCGGAACACGTCATCGGGAGCGAAGCCGCTGCCGTCGGCGAGGACTCGGACCGCTTGCTCCGACAGGGGTTCCAGGCGGATACGTCGGGTCGACGGCTGTGCGACCAGGTCGCCGAGCGCTACGCGGAGCGCGTCGCCGCCGGTCTCGTCGTCGCGGTAGGTGACGATCACGGTCACCGGCGCGTCGCGCAGCCGGCGGCTCAGGAAGCGCAGCAGGTCCAGCGTGGCTTCGTCGGCCCAGTGCAGGTCCTCGACCACCACGACGTCCGGCACGTCGGCCGATCCGAGCTCGTTCAGCAGCGCCCGGAACAGCTCCTCGCGGTCCGCCCCGGCCTCGCAGCGTTCCCCCAGCTCGCCGCCGAGCTGCCCGGCCACGTCGAACAACGGCCCGAGCGGCCGCGGGATGAACAGTCCGTCGCAGGCGCTCCACGACCAGCGCACCGTTGTGAGCTGTCGGCGTGCTGCCTCCACCAGCGCCGATTTCCCGACCCCGGCCTCCCCGGACAGCAGGACCAGCCGACCGACCGGGCCTGCGGCCTGGCCCGCGTACCGGACCAGCTCCGCCAGCTCGGATTCCCGCTCCACCAGCCGCACGCCCGCAGACTCCGTTTCCACGCGCTTCCCCCTCCCCCGACTGAACCGTTCAAGTTACCAAGAACCCTGATTCAGTCTCACCTGGTTTATAGCCGGGATCAGGGAGGCCACGCCGGGCGCGAATATGGGGAACTCCCGGGTTGCAGATGGATCTGTTCAGCTGCGACGAGACGCTTGCGCAGCGCCGGGTCACGGCCCCGTGGCAGCCCCTTGATCCCGGCCCGGCGACAGTCGATGTGACCCACATCGCATCCGAGCGGTTTGTCTCATCAACTTCTCATGTGGAACAGTGCGAGTGATATTGTTGCGAGGCCCCGAGACTGTGTTCTATCGCCACGCGCGCCCCCAGTCCCGAAAGGCCCCTTCCCATGAGCTTGACGAGCACGCCGCTGCTCATCCTCGCGGTGTGCCTCGCCATCGGCGCGCCGATAACCACGTACGTGCTGTGGAACCGGGCCCGCGGGCCGCGTCCGGTGCGGGTCGTGTCGCGGTTCGGGCTGATCGGGCTGTGCCAGGTGACGGTGCTGCTTCTGGTCGGGCTGCTGGTCAACAACCACTACAGCCTGTACGCCTCGTGGAACGACCTGCTCGGCACCGACGGCGGCGGGCCGGTCGCCGTGCACCAGGCCACGCGGCCGGTCACGGACCTGAACCAGTCCGGCGGGTCGCCGACGGACCAGCAGCAGCCGCCGCTGGGCTTCGGCGGGCCGGGGTCGTCGGCGCACCTGCCGCCGGCCGCGCCGAACGTGCCCAAGCCGACGTTCGTGCCCGGCGGGCACGGCACGCAGGTCGCGGCGTTCCGCGGGCCGCTGTCCGGGGTCGGCGGGAACGGCGGCGACGTCGCCGTCTGGCTGCCGCCGCAGTACAACGACCCGGCGTACGCCAACACGCGCTTCCCGGTGGTCATGCTGTTCCCCGGCTACCCCGGCAGCCCCGCCGGCTGGTTCAGCGTGCTGGGCGGCGGCCAGGTGCTCGGGCAGATGCTGACGCAGCAGAAGGCCACGCCGTTCGTGCTGGTCGCGGTGAACGTCAACCAGAACGGCCAGAACCTCAACTGCTCCAACATCCCCGGCGGGCCGCAGATGGCCACCTACATCGCCGAGGACGTCCGCACCATGATCGAGGCGAACTTCCGCGTCTCGGACCACCGCACCGGCTGGGGCCTGATGGGCTTCTCCGACGGCGGCCTGTGCGCCGGCAAACTCCTGGTCCAGTACCCGCAGTACTTCCGCTCGGGGGCGCAGATGGCCGGCGACTCCACCCCGGACGGCCACCAGGTCGTGCACGCCGGGCCCGACGTCGTCGACCAGAACTCCACCCTGTGGCTGCTGACGCACCACCGCCCCGGCCCGGACACCCCGATCAGCCTGCTGGCCGCGGTCTCCGACCAGGACACCGACTCGCTGCCGGTCGCCTTCCAACTGCAGGCCGCGGCGCCGGACATCGTGTCGGTGTCGGAGCACAAGCACGGGGCACACAACCCGGAGGTGTGGCGGAGCTGGCTGCCGGAGATGTACACGTGGCTCAGTCAGCATCTCGACAGCGCGCAGCCTGCTCGGTGAGGTCGGTAGGCCCGGCGAGCCCCGCGAGCCCCGCGAGCCGGATTTCAGTCAGCGGTTTGCTCCACTAGGGCTGCGAAATCCTCGGAATACCCGAGCAGCAGCACCACAGACTCGCGCAGCGCAAGGGCAAGCTCGGACCAGGCCGAAGAGTCCGGGTGCCCGTAGAGCGCTTGGAACGGGTTCCAGTCACTGCTGAAGTCGAGGCCGTACATCGAGCGGGCGTGGCCGCTGGTGTACATGCACTGGCCCAGGTCGTGGTCGGCATCGTCCCATGGCGGCCTGCGGACCGCGGGACC
Organism: Catenulispora sp. GAS73; assembly: GCF_041262085.1. Classification (NCBI taxonomy): domain Bacteria; kingdom Bacillati; phylum Actinomycetota; class Actinomycetes; order Catenulisporales; family Catenulisporaceae; genus Catenulispora; species Catenulispora sp. GAS73. The sequence goes on along the minus strand of NZ_JBGCCM010000003.1, from coordinate 87,722 downwards.
GGTCAGGCCCCGCGGTTCGCAGTAGCTGGAGCTGGGAACCCGTCAGCTGTCGTAGATCAGGTCGAACGACTCCCACGGACCGATCGCGTAGCGGTTCGCGATCAGCGGTGACGCGCCGGCGTTGTCGGCCGTCACGATCTGGCCGTTGGCGTGCGCGCGCAGGCTCACGCTGCCGTCGGCGTTGTAGACCGCGTCGAACTCCTCCCAGGGGCCGATGGCCGTGCGGTTGGCGATCAGCGGCGAGGCACCCGCGTTGTCCGCCGTGACGATGTCGTTGTTCGCGTGGGCGCGGAAGCTGATGCTGCCGTCCGCGTTGTTGATCAGGTCGAACGACTCCCACGGGCCGATCGCCGTGCGGTTCGCGATCAGCGGCGAGGCGCCGGTGTTGTCGGCGGTCACGATGTCGTTGTTCGCGTGGGCGCGCAGGCTGATGACCGGTTGGGCTGAGGGCGTGACCAGGTCGAACTCCTCCCAGGGGCCGATGGCGGTGCGGTTGGCGATCAGCGGTGAGGCGCCAGCGTTGTCCGCGGTGACGATGTCGCCGTTGGCGTGGGCGCGGAAGCTGATGCTGCCGTCCGCGTTCCTGATGAGGTCGAACGACTCCCAGGGGCCGATCGCCGTCCGGTTCGCGATCAGCGGCGAGGCGCCCGCGTTGTCGGCCGTCACGACCTTGGCGTTCGCGTGCGCCCGCAGGCTCACGCTGCCGTCCGGGTTGTTGATCAGGTCGAACTGCTCCCAGGGGCCGACAGCCGTGCGGTTGGCGATCAGCGGCGAGGCGCCGGCGTTGTCGGCCGTCACGTAGTCGCCGTTGGCGTGCGCGCGCAGCGCTATGACCGAGACGGTCGACGTCGGCGCGAACGCCGAGAAGCCGTTGGGCGTGCCCAGGCCGGTGGGTCCGTCGTAGCCGGGGCCGGCGGTGCACAGGTACGCCGGCGTGCAGCTGCCGTTGGCGCCGGTGGTGACGTCGAACAGCGCGTACGCGTGCTGATATGGGTACTTCGCCGGGCGGTCCGTGGTGCCCGGGACGCTGGCCAGCGCGTAGACGGAGGCGATGATCGGCGAGGCGACGGAGGTGCCGCCGAAGACGACCCAGCCGGACTGGCCGTAGGAGTCGTAGACGGCGACGCCGGTGTTCGGGTCCGCGACCGCGGAGACGTCGGCGACGGTGCGGCGCGGGCAGCCGGTGTCGGTCTGCCACGCGGGCTTCGGGTCGTACGCCGAGCAGCCGGAGCCGGCCCCGGACCACGCCGACTCGCTCCAGCCGCGCGCGGTGGAGGCGGTGGTCAGCGAGGTACCGCCGACCGAGGTGACGTACTGGGAGGCGGCCGGGTACTCGACGCCGTAGCCGTTGTCGCCGGAGGAAACGGTGATCGCGACGCCGGGGTGGTTGAAGTAGGCCGCGTCGTAACCGGTGTCGGCCGCGGACTCGCCGCCGCCGTAGCTGTTCGACACGAACTTCGCCCCGAGCGCGACGGCCTCGTTCACCGACGCGCCGAGGTCGCCGATGGTCGCACTATTGGCCTCGACCAGCAGGATGTGCGCGCCGGGCGCGATCGCCGAGACCATGTCCAGGTCCAGCGAGATCTCCCCGGCCCAGCCGGCGTTCGGCGGCGGGTAGCTGGTGCCGCCGGACTGGTTGACCTTGCGGAAGCAGCCGTTCGCCGTGGTGCACGCGGCCAGGCCGTACTGGCTGCGGTAGGCGGCCAGGTCGCTCTCGGCGTTCGGGTCGTCGTAGGCGTCGACGATGGCGACGGTCTCACTGGCGCTGCCGCTGCCGGTCAGCTCGTAGGCCGAGCGCAGATCGCCGGGGCCGTAGCCGGCGGGGTTGGCCGCCGGGCTGAGCGCGGCGGCGCGGACGCCGGCGATGTCGGTACGTATCAGGGCCAGGCAGGCCATCTGCCCGGGCGCCTCGGCGGCCGAGCACAGGCGTTGGGTCGCGGCCGGGGCCGAATGCGGGACGGCCGCGGTCGCGGTGGTGGTTGCGGTCGTGGCGGTGGTTACGGCGGACGCGCTCCGCGCACCCAAGCCGCCGAACGCCGTGCCGATCAGCATGACCGCCGCCAGGAATATCAGTATCCTGAGCCTGCGACGCATGCGGGTGTTCCTCGTTGTCACGCGAGCTCCTTCGGATGAACCGAGTGAATCAGGGTTCTGACGCGCGTCGACGCATCCGCGAAGCTAGTGAGCGCCCCTGCCGGGCGCAAGACGCCGTATCGATTAGTCAGGTATCGCGGCGCACAGGAAAGTTCCGGACATCGGTTGATATCCGGAGCAATAGAGGAATGCCACCTACACGAGTCGTTCGGCGTTCGCTGCGGCCCAGGCGCGGACCGCGGTCATGAACTCGTCGCGGACAGCGGCGACACGCGCTTCTTCGCGCGCGTCGCGGTCGTCCGCGGCCTCGCCGCCGTCATCCGCGACGCCGTCGTCCCCGGGCTCGTCGTCCACGCCGCCGTCGTCGGCGTACTCGGCGAACAGGTCGGCGCAGCCGTCGATGCCGACCAGCAGGTCCTCCAGCAGGTCCAGCGCCGGCCGGGCCGGGTCCAGCGGGGTGGTGCGGACCTCGGCGAGCAGGTGGTCGAGGGCGTCCTCGTCGTCCGGGGCGACGCGCTGGACGGCCTGCTGGACCTCGGCGACGGCGTCCGCGAGCCCGACCGGGTTCGGGACCTCGCCCTCGGCCACGGCCATCGCGTCGCGGATCAGCTCGGTGACCGCCTCGTGCGGGCTGGCGCCGTCCTCCAGCAGGTCCAGGACGATGGACAAGGTGGCGACCGGCAGCCCGGTGATGCCGTCGGCCTCCAGGACCGCGGCCGTCACGGACTGGCCGGTGACCTCGGCGGCGACGCTGGCGGCGGCGTGCAGCCAGTGCGCGGCGGCCACCGCGGCCGCGGTGGGGTCGACGGCGGTGAACAGCTCGTCGGGGCCGAAGGGGTTCTCGCGCAGGAGGCGGTCGGCCTCGGCGACCTGCACCGGCGAGGCGTCGGCCCGGGACAGGACGACGGCCTGGCGGGCGCGCCCGGACAGGTCGCCGAGCTCGGCCTGCTCCACCGCGGCGATCTCGATGTGGACCTCGGCGGCGACGGACTTGGCCAGCTCGGTGTCGCCGATCGCGTGCAGCGCGCGCCCGAGGCGGTGCGCGGCCTCCTCGACGACGATGTAGGACTGCACGATCATGCCGTTCTCCGGCAGGTTCGGCTCCGCGATCGCCTCCGGCACGCCGGCGAAGGCGTCGCGCTCGGCCTGCCGGCGCCAGCCCTCGCTGCCGTCCTCCAGGTCGTCCTCGGCGGCGGAGGCCGGGTGGGTGTAGGCGTGCCACAGCGCGGCCGACAGGTCCGTCAGCGTGCGCGCCACGGCGTAGCGCTGGTCGGCCGGAGTGGCGGGCGGCAGCGTGGCCACGGTGCCGGCGGTGTCGCCGTCGCCGGTGGCCCAGGCGGCGATGAGCGCGCCGCGCTGTTCGTCGATCGCGTAACGGGTCACGTCGGGTCTCCGGTCTCGGTCGGGGTGTCAGAACCATGATCGCACCAGTAGAGCCCGAGTCTCACGTATTCGGGCGATGCGGACTCCCCGACGGTTGCTGACGTTACCCACTCACGAGGCGCGCGCCGCTACTCGCCCTTCGAAGCCGCGATCTCCGCGATCTGCGCCCGCGCGGCGGCGACCAGTTCGGCATTGGTGTGCGCGTGGCCGGCCAGGCCCCAGCCGCCGTCGGGGGCCTCGGTGAGCAGGACCCAGGTTCGCTCGGCGGTCGAGGGGTCGCCGGCGGCCGCCGCCACCAGGTCGGTGAGTTGGCGCACGACGGCGAGCTGCTTGTCGCGGTCCAGGGCGCCGAGGTTGGTCAGGACCTGGACCCGGATGTGGTCGGCGGCGCCGTCGACGTTCGAGAAGTGGTCGGCGGGCAGGTCGTGCACGAACGCCGCGGTGTTCTGGCGGAACATGGGGATGTCCGGCACCTGCTCGATGCGCATCAGGGTGGCGGCGAGGTCCTGGGTGAGCTTCTTCGGCTCGGCGAAGGTCCCGGCGGCGGCGTAGACGTCGATCATCGGCATTTCCGTGCTCCTTGTGCGAACGTCCAGGCGCTTCCGGTGGGGCCCGGATCTTTGCCCTCACCAGCGTGCCAGCTGGGTTCGCGCGTTTCTCTCACCTAAACAGGTGACGAAAGCAGCGGGCCCAGGCATAAAACTGTCTCCTGAATCAGCTGAGAACGCCGACGGCTTAGAACGGCCGAGAACGGCTCAGACGAGATCTCACCGTGCGTGGAAAGAAGGCACTCCCATGACCACCACCGCTTCCCCGGCAGCGGCCTCCGGCACGTTCCGCATCGGCGGCGACCTGCCGGTGCACCGTCTCGGATTCGGCGCCATGCGCATCACCGGACCGGGCATCTGGGGCGACCCGCGCGATCCCGCCGAGGCGGTGCGCGTCCTACACCGGACGCTGGAGCTCGGCGTGACGTTCATCGACACCGCCGACTCCTACGGACCGGACGTCAGCGAGCGCCTGATCAAGCAGGCCCTGCACCCCTACCCCGCCGACCTGGTCATCGCCACCAAGGGCGGCTTCACGCGACCCGGCCCGGGGAACTGGGTGACGAACGGCCGCCCGGAGTATTTGCGCGGGCAGCTCGACAAGAGCCTGCGGAACCTGGGCCTGGAGCGGATCGACCTCTACCAGCTCCACCGCATCGACGCCGACGTCCCGGTCGAGGAGTCGCTCGGCGAACTGGAGCGGCTGCGGCAGGAGGGCAAGATCCGGCACATCGGGCTGTCCGAGGTCTCGGTCGCGCAGATCAAGCAGGCCCGCGAGACGACGGAGATCGTGTCGGTCCAGAACCGCTACAGCGTCGCCGACCGCGACGCGGAGAGCGTCGTGGACTACTGCGAGCAGGAGAACATCGCCTTCATCCCGTGGTCGCCGATCGCGACGGGCCGACTCGCCGCCGCCGACAGCCCGCTGGCGACGATCAGCAAGGCGCACGGCGCCACACCGTCGCAGCTGGCGCTGGCGTGGCTGCTGCGGCGGTCGCCGGTGGTGCTGCCGATTCCGGGGACTTCTTCGGTCGCTCACCTGGAGGAGAACGTCGCCGCGGCGGCTGTGGAGCTCACCGATGAGGAGTTCGAGAGCCTGACGAAGGCGGTCTGAGGGGCTGCGGGCCTGGGGCTCTGCGAGTCAAGGGCGCTGCGAGTCTGGGGCCCTGCGAGTCTCGGCCTCGGGCCGGGATCAGCGGATCCCGGCCAGGCGCCGAAACAGGCTGCTGCGAAGCCGGCTGCCTCCTGCGGGCCCGGCCTCGCGGGAGGCGCGCACCGCCTCGAATCCGTAGACGATCATCTCGCGTTCGTAGGCGGCGATCGCGGCGACCACGTCCTGGTCGCCGCGCACCGCGCCGGCCAGTTTCGCCGCGAGCAGCGCTGCGTCCTGGAGCGCGGTGTTCGCTCCCGAGCCGCGGGCCGGGCTCATCGCGTGGACGGCGTCGCCGAGGAGGGTCACGCGGGAGCTCGGCCAGGCGTCGATCGGGACCGCCGAGCGGATCGGGATGAGGGTGGTCTCCTCGACGGCAGCCAGTTCGACGAGGCGGCGGACGTCAGGGTGCCAGCGGCGGATGGTGTGAGCCGCGACCTCGTGCAGTCCGGCCGAGGTGTCCGGGATGTTCGGGATGTTCGGGATGTTCGGGAAGACATCGGCCTGCGCGGTCAGGGCCCACATCAGGTACGGCGCCACCTCGCTGAGCCGCACATCAGGCGCGATCCGCCGCGCCGCGTCGCCCGGCGCCTCGCGGAAGTCCAGGACACCGGTCGCCATGCCCGCCTTGCCGCCGACGATGGCGGTGAAGCCCTTCCAGATGGAAGGCGGCACCAGCGGTCGAGTCTGGTCGGTGAGCGGTGTGCGGCCGTAGATACAGAGCGCACCGGTCTCCTCCACCATCAGCTGCGGAAGGTACTGCCGCCGGATCGGGGAGCCGACGCCGTCGGCCGCGACCAGGACGTCGGCGCTCGCCTCGGTGCCGTCGGCGAACTGGACGCGCACGATATCAGGGTCCTGTGTGAAGCCGACACAGGTACGCCCGAACTCGATGACGCCCTCCAGCCGCGCGGCGAGGATCTCGCGGAACGTCTGCCGGTTCACCGAGGTTGCGCGACCGGTCGAGGCCATTTCGGTACTTCGCAGAATACGTAGACCGCTGCTCATCACGGTGAGCTGCGTGCTCGGCTGCCCGGCGGTAGCGATGCAGAGCTCGTACAAGTCCGACGGAAGGCAGGCTTCCAGCGCGGCCAGCGCGTGAAGGTGGATGCGGTAGCCCTGGCCGCGCGAGTCCAGAGCCGTGTCGCGCTCGTAGACCGTGACGTCGATCCCCGCACGCAGCAGGCCTTGCGCGAGGGTGAGTCCGCCGACGCCCGCTCCCACCACTGCGACCTTCATCAGGCTTCTTCCTTTGTCGGTAGCAACGCTAGTTCAGGCGGACTCCGACAGGCTAGCCGCGCTCGCTGACGCCGATAATCCGGCCGCGCGCCAAAACCGGCGCGTCGATGGCGGCGAGGAGGGCTCGGGGGCGAGTCTTGAGGACTGAGTCGCGGTCCGGGCCGTTCACGAGGCTGTGGCCGAGCGCGTAGATCTGGAAGACGTAGCGGTGCGGTCCGTGGCCCTTGAGCGGTTCGGGGCCGTAGTAGCCGCGGCTGATGACGGAACGCAGGAGTGTGATGCCGAGGGCCGGACTCTTCTTGTCCAGTGCGCCGGACGGCAGCTCGTACGGGGTCTGGAGGCGCGCTCCGTCGATGGCCGCGAGGCAGTGGACGGCGGGGTTGCGGCCGAGCGGAGCGTCGATGTCCTCGATGAGGAGCAGGAGTTCGGCGGTTCCGGCCGGCGGCTCGGTCCACGCCAGGTGCGGCGAGACGTTCTCGCCCCGGACGCGGCGTCCGGAGTGGCGCGGGAGCAGGACGCCGGCGTCGGTGAAGTCGTGGCTGGAGAGCTGGATCGTGTCCGGGGCGGACAGGTTCGGCTGGTTCCAGGCGTAGGTGGCCTCGTCGGGGCGCTTGTCGCGCAGGAGGGTGCCCAGGATCGTCACGGGAAGACCTTTCGGTAGATCTTTAGGTATACTAATGATCCATGGAGAAGCGGGCAACACAAGGCGCGGCGGGTCAGGAGGACCTGGGCGGACAGCTGCGGGTCGCGGTGACGCGGCTGTATCGCCGATTCCGCAGCGAGCGCCCCGAGGGCAGCCTCGGGGACGCGGCGCTGGAGGTACTGACGCGGCTGCACAAGCACGGGCCGAGGACGCTGACCGAACTCAGCGAGGACGACCGGGTCTCCCCCGCTTCGATGAGCCAGATCGTGAACCGCCTCACGTCTGCCGGTTATGCGGTGCGCACCCGCGATCCGCATGACGGTCGCAAGGTTCTGTTCAGCGCCACGGCGGAGGGCGACGCGGTCGCCGGCGCCGCGCGGGCGCAACGCCACGCGTGGCTCGACCGACAGTTGCGACAGCTCAGCGCGGAGGACCGCGCTGTCATCGCGCGCGCGGCGGAGCTGTTCAACCAGATCACAGAATCCTGAGATAGGTGGCCTGAAAAGGGGCCGGATCGGTGCGGATTCAAGGCCTGGCGCAGAGCCCGGCTCGGGGTCGCGCGCGGTCCACAAGGCCGTGTCCTGCCGAGCAAGCCGCACCTTCTGGACACTTTGGGATGCTACGGTGCCGAATCACAGACGTATTTCAGTTGAACAGGAGGGGACACTGTGGTTAACAAGGCGGACTTGGCCACCGAAGTGGCGGAGCGGCTGAGCGGCACCGACCCGGACGCCCGGCAGTACGTGGACGCGGTGTTCGACGCCATCATGCGCCATGTGGCCGCCGGGGAGCGAGTGCAGATCATCGGGTTCGGCACGTTCGACAGCGTGGAGCGGGCCGCTCGGGTCGGGCGGAATCCGCGGACCGGTGCGGCGATCCAGGTCGCGGCCAGCGTGTCGCCGCGGTTCCACGCGGGGCAGACGTTCCGTGCTCAGGTGACGGAGGCGACGCCGGCGGCTGCGGCGCCCGCGGTGGCCGAGGCGGAGGTTTCGCAGGAGGCTGCGAAGCCGGCGAAGGCGAAGAAGGCCAAGGCGGCTGACGCGGCTGAGGCGAAGGCGGTCAAGACGGCTGCGGCGGAGAAGCCGGCGAAGACTGCGAAGAAGAAGGCCGTGGAAGCCGCGGAGACGGCGCCCGCCAAGGTTGTGGCGGAGAAGCCGGCCAAGGTCGTCGCCGAGAAGCCCGCCAAGGTTGCGAAGGCCGCCAAGCCCGCCAAGGTAGCCAAGGTCGCGGAAAAGAAGACCACGAAGGCGTCCGCCAAGAAGGTCGTCGAGGTGGCCGCGACCGAGCCGACCGAAACCAAGCCCACAGAAACCAAGCCAGCCGAGACCAAGCCGGCCAAGTCGCCGAAGATCGCGAAGAAGGTCACCAAGAAGGCGGCCAAGCCGGCCAAGTCCGGCAAGAAGTAGGACGGCGCCGGGGTGGCGCCGTTCGGCGCCCCCTCCCCGCGCCGAACGAGGGCACGGCCTTACCGCGAACCGGTTCCCAGGCCGCGCCGTCGTGCCCTACCGTGGTCGCGTCCAGCGAACCGACCACGGCCGGCGAGGTCCCGATGTCGCACCTGACCTATCCCGAGGCGATCGTCGTCGGGCTCTTCCAAGGCGTCAGCGAGCTGTTCCCGGTGTCCAGCCTGGGACACAGCGTGCTGATTCCGGCGCTGATCGGCTGGCGCTGGGCGCGTGACCTCGACGTCTCCGCGCCGGAGTCGCCATACCTGGCGTTCATCGTCGGGCTGCACGTCGCCACCGCGCTGGCGCTGGTGGTGTTCTTCTGGCGGGACTGGCTGCGGATCATCGGCGGCTTCCTGACGTCGGTGCGCGACCGCCGCGTCGAGACCCCGGACCAGCGGCTGGCGTGGCTGCTCATCATCGCCACGATCCCGGTCGGCCTGACCGGGCTGCTGCTGGAGCACACGTTCCGGACGACGCTGGGGCGGCCGGTGCCGGCGGCGATCTTCCTGACGGCCAACGGCGGGATCCTCTACGGCGGCGAGCTGCTTCGGCGGCGGTCGGTGGCGACGGCCGGAGGCGTGAGCGTGGCCGCGGATTCAGCCGCGGCTGCCGGAACCGCTACGGCTGACTCGGCGGCCCAACCCGGCGACCCGGTCGCCTCCGACCTCCGCCTCTCCCGCATCGGCACGGCCCCGGCACCCTCATCGGCTCGGCGCAGATCCTGGCCCTGCTGCCGGGCATCAGCCGCTCCGGCGTGACGATGGTCGCCGGCCTGCTGCGCGGGCTCTCGCACGAGGACGCCGCCCGCTTCTCCTTCCTGCTGGCCACACCGGTGATCCTCGCCGCCGGCATCCTGAAGGTCCCGGACCTCACCGGCCCGCTCGGCGACGGCATCCGCGGCCAGGTGCTCGTCGGCGCGCTGCTGTCGGGGATCGGCGCGTACCTCTCGGTGCGCTTCCTGGTGCGCTACTTCGAGACCAGGACCCTGACACCCTTCGCCGTCTACTGCTCGCTGGCCGGGATCGCCTCGCTGGCGGTGTTCGCGGTTCGCGGCTGAGCGTCGCAGGACCGGTCGGCGCCGTAGAAGATCGCCCGGCGCCGTAAGAATTGAGTAATGCCCCGGTCTGAATCAGACCTCTGTATCCCGCGCTCCTGTAATCGCGGCCACCGCAAGGGCGGCCGCGGTGACCCGAAGGAGCACGATCATGACCACGACCATGACCACCGCCAAGAACCTGCGCACCCGCCGCACCCGGCGCCTGCTCGGCGGCAGCCTCGCCGCCTCGGCCCTGGCGGCCGCCCTGACCGTCGGCGCCGGCGGTGCGGCGCACGCCGACTCGGCGTTCACCGTCCACCTGACCCCGAACAACACCTTCGGGCTGCTGGTCGACGTCAACGGGGCCTCGACCGCCCCCGCCGCGGGCGTCATCGACTGGTACGCCAACGGCGGCTCGAACCAGGTCTGGACGTTCATCCCGTTCGGCGCCTCGACGTACGAGATCCAGAACGCGAACAGCGGCCTGTGCCTGACCTCCGACGGGGTCGCCGGCGACGGCGTCTACCAGCTGCAGTGCGCCGGCGGGGCGCAGCAGAAGTGGACCACCGCCCTGACGCCGTCCGCCATCGGCGCGTACCCGATCCGCAACGTCTCCAGCGGACTGTTCCTGGACGTGAACGGCAACTCCCCGTGGGCGGGCGCGACGATCGACACCTGGTACTGGAACGGCCAGAGCAACCAGTACTTCGCGGCGGTGTGATCCGGCGGGAAACGACGGAATCCGGAGCCCGGCGAGAGCGGCACGTCGAAAAAGAGTTGTTTGAACGGCCCACCACGGGCCACAAGGACGCTTCACAACGACGTAGCCGGGCTCCGGATTCATCCCCGTCGCAGCTCGCGGAAAGGATTCACCATCATGGGCGTCATTTTGCTGGTTCTCCTGTTGGCCCTCGTGCTCGGCGGCCTCGGCTTCGCCGTCCACGCACTGTGGGTGATCGCCGTAATCGTGTTCGCCGCGTGGCTGATCGGCTTCGGCATCCGCCGCGGCGAAGCGGCCGCCGGTGGTGGCCGTCGCCGCTGGTACGGGCGCTGGTAGCAGCTTGCGGGGCCGGCCCGAGCGCTCGGGCCGGCCCCGAGCTGCGCGCTCGCACCGTCGGCTCCCCACCACGAGGAGGACGCCATGAGGAAGACGTCATGAGGAGGACGCCATGACCACCGTCGCCGAACAGATCGTCACCGGCTTGGCCGACCTCGGAGTACGCACCGTGTGGGGCGTGGTCGGGGACGCGCTCAACCCCGTGACCGACGCGATCCGCCGCGAGGAGCGCGTCGAGTGGATCGGCACGCGGCACGAGGAGGCCGCGGCATTCGCCGCGAGCGCGCAGGCGCAGCTGACCGGCACCATCGGGGTCTGCATGGGCACCGTGGGGCCGGGCTCGCTGCACCTGCTCAACGGCCTGTACGACGCCAAGAAGTCGCACGCGCCGGTACTGGCCATCTGCGGCCAGGTGCCGTCGGCCGAGTTGGGCGCCGACTACTTCCAGGAGGTCGACAACGACGCGGTGTTCCGCGACGTCGCCGCCTTCCGGCACACGGTGACCAGCGCGAGCCAGATGCCGCGGGTACTGGAGCAGGCCGTGCAGACCGCGTACGCCAAGCCGGGGGTCTCCGTCCTTACACTGCCCGGCGACATCGGCTCCACGGAGGTCGCCAAGGACAGCGTCGTCCACATCACACGCGTGCCGGCTCGCCTGACACCGGACGACGGCGAGATCACCCGCGCCGTACAGCTCCTCGACGACGCCAAGACCGTGACCATGCTGGTCGGCGCCGGGGCCCGGGACTACCGCGCCGCGCTCCTGGAACTGGCCGACCGGCTGGCCGCCCCGATGGTCCTGACGCTGAAGGCGAAGGAAGGCCTGGAAGCCGACAACCCCTTCCAGATCGGCCAAAGCGGCCTGATCGGCAACCCCGCCACCCGCGAGGCATTCGAGGCAGCCGACGCGCTCCTCATGATCGGCACGGACTTCCCCTACCCCGAATGGCTCCCCGCCGCGACCCCGACCATCCAGATCGACTCGCACGCCGACCACATCGGCCGCCGCACCCCGGTGGACGTCGGAATCGTCGGCGACGCCGGCCTGAGCATCAGCGCACTGCTGAAGCGGCTCCGCGGCAAGGAATCGCGCAGCCACCTGGAGCACGCGCGCTCGGACTACGAGCACTGGCAAGGCCGTCAGCGCAAGCTCACGGACCCAGACTTCGACCACAGCCTGGTAGGCAAGGTGCGCTCGCGCCTCGACAACACCGAAGCCAAGATCCGCCCCGAGGCACTCGCCACGTTCGTCGACACCCACGCCCCAGACAACGCCGTGTTCACCACCGACACCGGCATGTCCACCGTCTGGCTGGCCCGCTGCGTGACAATGCGCGGCACCCGTCGACTAATCGGATCATTCAACCTCGGCTCAATGGCGAACGCACTCCCGCAGGCCCTCGGCGCCGCCGCACTGGACCGGAAACGACCCGTCATCGCATTCTGCGGCGACGGCGGCCTGACAATGCTGCTGGGCGAACTACTGACCGCAGTCGCCTACGAACTACCGGTCAAGCTCATCGTCTTCGACAACGGCCGCCTGGGCATGGTCAAGCTGGAGCAGGAACAAGGCGGCCTACCCGAGTTCGGCACCGAACTAGCCAACCCGAACCTGGCCGGCGTAGCCACCGCCGTGGGAATGCCAGCAGCACGAGTCACCGAGCCGCAGGAGCTGGAGGCCGCAGTGGTGGCGGCACTGGCGTCGCCAGGGCCGTACTTGCTGGACGTGGTCACGAACCCCGAGGAGATCGCACTGCCACCGAAGGCAAGCGCCGACCAGGCCTGGGGCTTCGCCATCGCGAAGGTGAAGGAAGGGATCGTCAGCAGGGGCGCCAAGCCCTGACACGACGCCGAACGGCCCCGGGACCCGGTGTCCCGGGGCCTTGGTGACGGGGCCCGCGTGGCCAGCCACGTGGTGAGTCGTGTCCGACCGGACCATGCGGGGTGTTGGTTCTGGGTCCCTCGCCGCGTCGGCGGGCTCTGCCAACCTGCCCGGGCCGGTGGTGTCAAGCCGGACGAAACCGGACCACAGCAGCAGCGATCCGGCTTTACACCACCGGACCGGGCTGGTTCCGTTTACGGCGACGACGCGGCGAGGGACCCAGAACCCTGGTGACCACAAGCAGCGACCGCCAGCAAACAGCGCAGCGCGACCCCGAGCGGACAGAAAGCCGACCAGTCGCGGACCGCCGCCGAGCCGCCGGACGCGCGGGTCGCCCCCTCGCTGTAGAGCGCCCGCCGGAGGCCTCAAGGCGCCCACCACGCCCGACGATTGCCGCCTACGACATGCGCAGTGACTCGGACCGCCGCGCGGTCGTGGACATGAAACCCGGCAGCCGCCAGCGCACTGCCGCAGAAGCCTGAACCACCGCGTGGTCGTGTCAGCGAAAACCGGCGGCCGCCAGCGCGACACGCGGGGCACAACCGAACTGCGTCCCCCTGCGAGGTCATCAAACCGTGCGCGAAGCCGTAAAAATCGCCTGTACCCCACGAGCACACCGCCGCCTGCCGACAAACGGCAGTGGCCCATGACCCGCAGCGCGCGAGTCAGGCATGGCGGCATTTTGTTATGGAATTATCGCCCCTTATACACAGATATAGCACGCGCCACCGACCCCACACCCCCCATCACCCCTCAAGCATCCCCGCCGCCAAATACTGCTCAGGAATCCCAAAACCATCCACCAACACCCGCGCATGCGGCCGCAACTCACCACACAACGCGTTCACCGCCGCAATAACCGCCTTCGACCGCCCAGCGCTCAACCGCCCATGCTCCAGAAACCAAGCCCGGTCAGCCTCAATATTCGCCAACGCGTACAGATCGCACACCCGCTCCAGCACCGCCTTAGCGCCAGCATCCGAGCACCGCCCGATCGCGCGAACGAACGCCTCCAACACCAGACGATCCACATGCACACGCCCAGCCCGCAGCACATGATCCTGCGCCGCGTTGAACACCCCGAACGGATCCTCCCCCGCCTTGCGCAACCGATCCGCGACGCCTTCCAGCACGTGCTGCTCCCGGTCCTCGAACAGCTTGAGCTGCCACTCCCTATCACCCAGCGCCGCGCGGTCGTCGCCCTCGCTCAAGCGGTCGACCACCTTCCGCGCCGCGGTCCGCTCGGCGACCGCGCCGAGGACGCGTTCGGCGACGAAGCGCGCCGTCGCCAGTGGGCTGAGGTTCTGGAAGGAGTCCTTATAACCGGTCAGCAGGCCCTTGGCGACCAGCTGGAGCAGGACCGTGTTGTCGCCCTCGAACGTGGTGAACACGTCGGTGTCGGCCTTCAGCCCCGGCAGCAGGTTCTCGGCGAGGTAGCCGGCGCCGCCGCAGGCCTCGCGGGCGGCCTGGATCGCGGCGGTGGCGTGCCAGGTGTTGGCGACCTTCAGGCCGGCGGCCCGCGACTCCAGCTCGCGCTGGCCCTCGTCGGGCGCGTCGGGCGCGTCGGGCGCGTCGGCGGCGGTGTCGTGGAGCGCGGCGACGAGTTCGTCCTGGGCGAAGTGCAGTGCGTAGGTGGTGGCCAGGGCGGGCAGTAGTTTGCGCTGGTGGCCTAGGTAGTCGAGGATCACGACCTCCTCGCCGTCCGGCTTCGTGAACTGGCGGCGCTGCTCGGCGTAGCGGACGGCGAGCGCCAGCGCGCGCTTGGTCGCGCTGCCGGCGCTTCCGCCGACGCTGACCCGGCCCCGGATCAGGGTGCCGAGCATAGTGAAGAAGCGGCGGGCGTCGCCCTCGATCGGGCTGCTGTAGGTGCCGTCGGGGGCGACGTCGCCGAAGCGGTTGAGCAGGGCCTCGCGCGGGATGCGGACGTGGTCGAAGGTCAGCCGGCCGTTGTCGACGCCGTTGAGGCCGGCCTTGGGGCCGCAGTCCTCGATGGTGACGCCGGGCGCCGGATCGCCGGCGTCGTCGCGGATCGGGACGAAGAAGGCGTGCACGCCGCGCGACTCGCCGCCCGTGACCAGCTGCGCGAACACCACCGCCGCGCGACCGTCGCGCGCGGCGTTCCCAATGTACTCCTTCGTGGCGCCGCGGTCCGGCGTGTGGACGACGAACTCCCCAGCCTCCCCAGCCTCCCCACCCGCCGGGTCGTACGTCGCGGTGGTCCGCAGGTGCTGGACGTCGGAGCCGTGGCCGTGCTCGGTCATCGCGAAGCAGCCGAGCAGGTCCAGATCCTTGATGCGGCGCAGGTAGCGCTCATGGTGCCGCTGGGTGCCAAGCAGCTGCACGGCGCCGCCGAACAGGCCCCACTGCACGCCGGCCTTGACCATCAGCGAGAGGTCGCCGAAGCCGAGCATCTCGAAGGAGACGACCGAGCCGCCGATGTCGCCCCCGCCGCCGTACGCCTTGTCGAAGCCGAGCCCGGGGCGGTCGGTCGCGGCGAGCGCCTGGAGCTGCTCGAAGGCCCTGGCTCGGTGCGCTTCCACGCCGAGGTCGACGGCGTCCCGGTAGGGCTCGGCCGCCATCTGGGCTCGGATGTCGGCGCGCAGGAGGGCCCAGCGGCCGTCCAGGACGGAGGTCAGAGCCTGCGGATCGACGGCGGCGGGCAGCGGCGGCATGGGGCATTCCTCCGTTCGCGAGCGGCTGATACCGCTCCGATGCTTTTCTACAGGCCCTCTGCTCTTCTACAGGCCTTCCGCCTTTCTACAGGCCCTCGACGTCCACCGGCGGCAGGTCCTTGATCTCGTCCTTGGCCAGTCGCACGGCCACGCCGTCCGCGTCGATCCCGATCACGTCGCGGATGGGGATCGCCACGCGCTTGCGGCCCCACAGGTGGCCCTCGTCCAGCAGGACGTGGCTCACCTCACTGTTCGGCGGGACCACGATCAAGCCTCGGACCCGCCCGATCTCGCCGTCGACGGCGTGCACGCGCTCCCCACGACGGACGCTCACCTCACCGGCCGGGATACGTTCCACGGTCGTGGTCGCGGGCTGCGGATCGACGCCCGGCGCGAAGCCGACCAGCGCGGGAGACGGCGCAAGGCCGTAGAACGGCCACTCCAGGACCCGTTCGCCGCGCCCCGACCCGGTGATTCCGGTGGGTTCGGTGAGTCCGGTCGGTTCGGCGCCGGGCCGGAAGAAGGTCTGGACCGCGGGTTCGAACTCGTCGAAGCGGGCGCGGGTGCAGTTCAGCTCGACCCCGTCCGGGCCGGGGACGGCGAGGTGCACCGGCACCAGGCGCGACTCGCTTTCGGCGTCGTCGGGGCGCACGACCAGGTGGGTCAGCTTGTCGGCGATCGGATCGACGACCACGAACTCCACCTCGCCGCACTCGTCACCGGCACACCGGACGCGGCTGCCTATCACGTACTCAAGAGTGTCCTGCATCTCGGAAGTCCTCTCTGGCTTGTCGTAGGGACCGTCTGTGTCCAGATCCGGGACCGGCAAACAACGGGACCGGCGGACATCGAGCCGAACCCGCCTGTTAGACGATCAAGAAGACGGGCACCGGGTGACCTACGCAGCGAGGATCAGGGAGCAGACATGGGACCGTGGAAGGCCAGGAGGAACCGGGCCGCGTACTCGCGGCTGGTCGCGCAGGTGTCCGAGCACGACGTGGTCTGGGCCGCCGAGGAGATCGTCGGCGGGGCTTGGATGGCGGGTCTCACCGAGGCGGAGCGGCAGGCTGTCGCACGGCACGCGCCGGGGTGCGGCGAGCGGGACGGCAAGCTGCGGGACTTCATCGAGCACGAACGGGTGGTGTGGGAGCAGGCCGAACGCATTCGCACGCTGGAGATCCTGGAGGACCGGGACCGGCTCGCGGCGGCGGCCCGGGCGGTCGGGGAGACCTGGGAGGAGAGCCGGCCTCGTTTGGCCCGCGAGATCCGGGACATTCCGTTGCACTGACGACGGCACACGCGTCGACCGTGTCCGACGGACCACCGCGTCACGGACCACCGCGTCCCACGGGCCACCGCGTCCGAACCTGCGAGTTGGAAGGAAAGACCATGCAGCAATCGCGCTCAGAGCCCCGAAACACCTGCGAGCCCCGAGCCAGCTCCCTGTCGTGGTCCTTCCCCGGCACCCCGGCGGACGTCTCCTGCTCGCGGCACTGGCTGGCGATAGCGGCGACCGAGGTCTGGGGCGACTGCGACGACACCGACCGCCTCGTGCTCGCCTACAGCGAGATCGCAACCAACGCGGTGCTGCACGGCGCCGGCCCGGTCACGGTCGCGGCGCGGATCTGCCCGACCAGCGCGCGCTGTGAGATCGCCGACCAGTCCTCGCAGCTCCCGAGCGCCCGGCACGCCTCGCCGGCCGACCTCGGCGGGCGCGGGCTGGAGATGGTGGAGCTCACCGTGGACCGGCTCCAGGTCGCTGCCGACCGGGCGGGCAAGACAGTGTCCTTCGAGGTGGGGCGACAAAAGGGATAGGCCTTCTCGGCGACCGTCCCCGGGCATTACCAGCGTGCCATTCTTATGGTTCTTCATCACATAAGATCCACAGTTTCATATCCGTGGATCGGGTATCAGGGGTGAGGCCGCAAGCCGGCCACCGAATACGGGGACCGTGTTCCTACGAAGATGCCGCACACCCGCGGCGTCCGGTTCATCGCCGAGAAAGGATCTCTCTGGTGACCACTGAGACCCGCACACGGTTCTACCACCGGCGCGCGCCCGGCGACCTGGTCTTCCTGGCGACCGTCATCATCGCGATCATCATCATCGGCCACATCGTCTTCGTCCTGCTCAACGCCAACGGCGGAAACGACATCGTGAGGACGGACGGCGACTGGGCGGCCTGGTTCGCGACCTGGTTCCTGAATCTGTTCACGCCCGACAGCCCCGATTTGAACGTGGTGTTGAATTACGGTCTGGCCGCGCTGTGCTACCTGCTTCTGGGGGGACTCCTCCGCCGGCTCATCAATGACCTGTAATTCCCAGACGGGCCCGGACTGTGGTTCCCCTTCCCGGTGCCGACCGGATCTGCAACAGGTCGCACACCTGGTTGGCGATCCACAGCCCGGCCTTCCCGCCGACGAGCACGGAGGGCCGGCGCCGCCCGGCCAGCGGATCGGTGATCACGCCGTTGTCGCGCACCTCGCACACCAGGCTCAGGCCGTCGCGCCATAACCGCAGGATCCCCGCTCCCCCGCCGTACTTGATGCTGTTCGCCGCGAGCTCGCTGACGACCAGGACCGCGTTGTCGGTCCCGCGCTTGTCGACCGCCGGCTCGGCGAACTCCGCGACGCGGTCGCGGAGTTCGCCGAGGCTTGCCAGGTCGAAGAAGATCTCCCACACCGGCCCCGGCGGTTCTTCCAGCGGCTCGTCGAACGCCGGGCGGGCGCCGGAGCCGGGGTGCGGATAGCTGGCGCTGGGCGTGCGGATGTCGTCGACGAAGACGTGGGGATGCGCGGCGTGCGCGCGTTCGATCACCGGCCCGGACAGTGCGTCGGCGTCGTACGGACACAGCAGCCACCAGCCCGGGCCGTCGTCGAAGGCCGTGTTGAGCAGCACCTCGTGCTGGTGGCACTCGGCCACCTCGCTCGGCGTGCGGCCGGCCCAGATCGGCTCGCCGATCCCCCGGAAGCCGCGCGCGTCGCAGGCGTGCCGGTCGACCCAGTCCTGCCAGGCCGGGATGATCCGCGCGGGATTGCGGCCGACGGTCTCCATGTCGAGAAAGCCGACACTCTCCGCGTCGCGGCCCAGCGCGTCCCGCAGCAGCGTGGCGCGGGGTTCGATGACCGCGACCAGCACGGCCTCGTCGGCTTCCAACGCGCCCCGCACGAAAGCGGACGTGCCCGCAACGAAGTGCTCGTCACCGGAGTACAGGAACGCCTCATGGCGGAACGACTCCGCGGCGACGGGGTCCTGAGCAGCAAAGGGAAGCCTGCTCATGCATTCACCTCACACAGACGACTGGCCGACGACATGCTCTTGGAGACTCGGGGTCGGCCGGCGTCCTTTCGCGGTCCGGGCTCCGACACCGGACCGCGTCGTCGAGCGACACTGTCCACGGATTACCGCTTCGGCGCGCGTTAAACGAACAGGTGGGCGAGTAGCGCTCAGCGCTCGGCCTCGACACCCTGCCGAAGGTCTCCGAGGATCCGCGAAAGCAGCCGGGAGACCTGCATCTGCGAGACCCCGAGCTCCTCGGCGATCTGCACCTGGGACATGTTGCGGAAGAAGCGCATCAGCAGGATCCGCTTGTCGCGCGGGCTCAGCTCGGCGAGCAGCGGCTTGAGCGCTTCCCGGTTGACGACCAGCTCGAAGCCGGGGTCGTCGTCGCCGAGCAGGTCGCCCAGGCTCGCACCGTCGCCGTCGGACATGGCGGTCGGCACGTCGAGCGAGGCGGCGTGGTGCGCGGCGCCGGCCTCGTAGGCCTCCGCGACCTCGTCGGCCGACAGCTCCAGCCGCTGCGCGATCTCGGCGGCGCTCGGCGGGTGACCGAGTTCCTGGGTCAGCTCGCGTTCCGCGGCGCGGACCGCCAGGGCGTTCTCCTGCACCCTGCGGGGCACGTGCACGTCCCAGGTGGTGTCCCGGAAGTGGCGCCTGACCTCGCCGGCGATCATCGGGGTGGCGTAGGTGAGGAACGCCGCGCCGTAGTCGGGATCGAAGTTGTCGACGGCCTTGACCAGGCCGAGGTACGCGACCTGCTCCAGGTCCGACTGCGCCTCGCCGCGCTGGCGGAACTTGCCCGCTATGTAGCGTGCGTAAGACATGTATTCGCCGATGACGTGCTCGCGCAGCGATTCGTACTCGGGATCGTCGGACGGCATCTTTCGGAGCCGGACCAGGGCGGCCCGGGCCGCGGCGCGTTCACGCGCGTAGTCGTCCGGCGTGGCGGGGGTGTCCATCGCCTCAGCTCCCGGCCGTGCGGCGTTTCACGATCTCCACGTGCACCGTCGGACCGTCCACCCGCCAGATGATGTCGTCCACGAGGGCGCTGAGGATCGTCCAGCCGAAGTCGTCGTCCGCGGGCCGGGCGACGTCCTGGGCCTGGCGGCTGAGGACGACGCGGAGCACTGCGGGCTCCAGGACGAACAGGCACTCCAGGTCCCCGGCGCCGGGGTCCCGCCGGTCGCCGACGGTGTGCCGGAGCAGCAGGCCGGAGGCCTCGTCGACGGCCAGGCGCAGGTCGGCGACCTCGGACAGCGTGCAACCGAACTTGGTGGCGACGTGTGCGCTGGCCGATCGGATGACGGCCAGGTAGTCGGGGTCCGCGGGAACCCGGACCAGAACCGTTTCCGGCTCGGCCTCGGCTTCCGAGACCGTCGACGACGTCCGTTCGGATTGTGATTCAGGATCCATCTGTGCTCTCCGCCCTGTCTCTTCGGGGCCAGCTTACCCACGAAGTGTGAATCACGAGAAGTAGTTCATGTATCAGTTGACAGAGCCCGCGGCGATACCGAAAGCTGGTGTCCGCTACCGTCGGCTCGACGCCGGAGGGGATCAGGTACGGGGTCGAGTACTAGGAGCCGCCATGGAGTTCTCTTGTACCGCGAAGCAGTTCGCGGACCACGTGCTGCTCACGGTCGTCGGTGACGTTGACCTGGCCGCGCACGGCCGGTTCCAGGCCGACGTCGAGGAGGCTTGGGACGGCTCGTCCGATCTCGTCATCGACTGCTCCCAGGTCACTTTTCTGGACTCCATGGGGCTGCGGGTCCTCGTGCACGCCATGCAGCGCGCCTCGACGAACAGCCGCGTCATCACGCTGGCGGCGCCGTCGCAGCCGGTGCTGCGGGTGCTGGAGCTGGCCGGGGTCACGGAGCTGTTCACGGTGACCGCGTAGACGCTCATCGCACCTCGACCCCGATCAGACACGTGTCGTCGTCGGTGTCGGCGTTGCTGTGCAGGAGCAGGTGCTCCAGCTGCCCCTCCAGCGAGTCGATGTCCGGCTGGACCAGCTTGAGCAGGTCTGCCAGCGATTCCTCGATGTCTCGGTCCCGGCGTTCGATCAGGCCGTCCGTGTACATCAGCAGCCTGTCGCCTTGCTGGAGTTGCAGCGTCTGCTCCTCGTAGCGGGCTTCTCCCAGCGCTCCCAGCAGTATCCCGTCGGGCACCGGCGGGACGACGGTGCTGCCGTCGCGGACCAGCAGCGGCGGCGGGTGCCCGGCCCGTGACCAGCGGAACACGCGGTCTTCGGGGTCGTAGATGCCGCAGATCACGGTGGCGGTGACGACGTTGCCGGACATGTGGTGGGCGACGGTGCCGAGCCAGTTGAGCATCTGCGACGGGGTCGCGCCGGTCGCCGCGAGGCCGCGCAGGGCGTTGCGCAGGGCCACCATCTCGGTGGCGGCGTCGATGCCGTGGCCGGCGACGTCGCCGACGACCAGCAGGATGCGGCCGTTGGGCAGGACGACGGCGTCGTACCAGTCGCCGCCGACCAGGTGGCCCTTCTCCGCCGGCCGGTACCTGGTCGCTATCTGCAGGCCCATGGCGTCGATCAGGGTCGGGGCGACCGGCATGATCGCGCGCTGGAGGCGCAGGGTCAGGCGGTTGCCCTCCTCGACCTCGCGTTCGCTGTGCTCCAGCCGGTCTCGGGTGGCGGCCAGGGCGATCTCCGTCCAGTGCTGCGCGGAGACGTCCTGGCAGGCGCCGCGGACGGCGGTCATGGTGCCGCCTTCGAGCACGGGCTCGGCGACGATGCGGATGTAGCGCTGGACGCCGTCGCCGCGCTGGAGGCGGAAGGCGGCCGAGGCGTGGGTGCGGTGGTGCAGGACGGTGCGGACGAAGCGGGAGATCGCGGCGACGTCGTCGGCGTGCGCGTGGGCGGCGAGTTCGCGGATCGGGACGGGCAGCGCGGGGCCCGGCAGGGCGAACAGCTCGAACAGCTCGCTGCTCCAGGTGACCTCGCCGGTGAGGAGGTTCTCCTCGAAGCCGCCCATGCGGCCCAGGCGCTGGGCGTGCTGGAGGAGGCGCGCCAGGCGGGCTTCTTCGTCCTCCGGGTGCCACGTGAGGACCACGCGGTGGCCGAGGCGGCTGATGCCGACGGTGAGCGAGGTGGAGACCGGGACGCCGGCGATCAGGGCTCGGAGGACGACGCGGTCGTGGTGGAACGGCTCGCCGGTGGCGTGGACGTGCTCGATGCGTTGGTAGAGGCCGCCGTCCTCGGCGGACAGGGGGTACGCCTGGAGGAAGGGGGTGCCGAGGATCGCGGCGGAGGGGCGGCCGACGGGATCGACGAAGCGGCGGTTGGCGTGGGCGATGAGGAAGTCGGTGAGGACGCCGGAGGCGTCGTACTGCGGTTGCAGGACGAGGGCCGGTTCGAGCAGGCCGTCGAGCAGGTCGCTGAGACCGGGGTCGAGGGCGGCGGCCAGACCGGGGGCGCCTGGGGCGTTGTGGCCGTGCTGGCTGTTTTGGCTGTGCTGGCCGCTTTGGCCGCCCTGGCCGGACTGATCCGCGGGCATGATGTCGAGCGTGTGCGCGCAGAGCTCGGCCAGCGCCTGGAGCTGGCGGTGCACCGGCTGCGGCAGCTCGCCGATCGGGCCGGGCCAGCAGATTTCGAGCACGCCGAGCAGCCGGCCGCCGAGCTGCGCCGGGATCGCGACGCGGGCGGCGTCGGGGCCGAGCGTACGCTCGCCGATGCTCGGGGCGCGGTCCGAGCCCCTGCTCCAGTGCGTGGAGCGGGTGCGGATGGCCCGACGCGCCACGGTCTCGACGCCGGGCGGCGTCTGGTACCAGCTGCGCGCCTCGGCGGCGGGGAAGCCGGAGTGCCCGGCGAGGAGCAGCGAGCCGTCGGCAGCCAGAGCCCACACCGCCACCGCGACGGCACCCAGCGGCTCCAGCGCCTGCCGATGCAGGGAGCCCGCCGCGGCGTGCACGTCAGAAGCGGTGAGAACACCGGCCTCGGCCGCCCGCAGCCGCACATTCAGCGCCTGCGCCCCGGACGTGTCCCGCCGCGGATCCGGAACCGCGGCGCGCGCCACCTCACCGAGCGGATCGCCGGCGATCTCGTTGACGATGTCAGCCGCGAGCTCGACCACGGGCACGCCACTGCGCTCGGCGAGCTCCTCCAGCTGGCGCGCGGCAGCGGCGGGCGCGATGTGCAGGCGCTCCATGAGGATGCCGCGCGCGAGAGCGATCAGGACCCGGACATCGGCACTGGACTCGGCGTCGTGGAGCAGGGACTGGAGGCGCCCGACGGTCGCGGCGAGGCGGCCGATGCCGGCGGCGGGTGCGGGCGGGGGCTGCACGACGGTGAGGGTGGCGATGGTCGCGGTGGCGGGGGTGGCAGGGGTCGCGGTGGCAGGCGCGGCTGGGAGATGCGCGGCGGCAAGCATTTCGGCCCGCGCGCCGGCGAGCACATCAGCTTGCGCATCGGTCGGCCCGGCAGCCTGCGCACCAGCGGACACAGGAGCTTGCGGGCCCCGCGCGACAGATTGCGAGCTCGGCCCGGAGGCGGTCTGCGGGTCGGCAAGCGTGTCGGATTGCGGGCCAGGTGCGGCGGCGGCCTGCGTATCGGGGAGCTCGGCGGCTTGCGCACCAGCGAGCCCACCAGTGTGCACACCATCTGGCGCGGCAATGTGCGAGCTCGGCGCGGCGGCGAGCTGCGCGGCGGCAAGCGTGTCAGTTTGCGGGCCAGGTGCGGCGGCGGCTTGCGCCTCGGGGAGCGCGGCGGCGGGCTCGGCGGCCTGCGCACCAGCGAGCCCACCAGTGTGCGCACCATCGGGCGCGGCAATGTGCGAGCTCGGCCCGGCGGCATCGGGCGCGGCGGCGAGCCCACCCATCTCCGCACCGGCCGCGGCCGCGGTCGCGTCGGCCTCGGGCGAGTCGGTCGGCGGGGTCTGCTCCGCTGCGTCGCTCACAGGCCCAGGACCCGCTGGATGCTCTCGATGAGTACTGCGGCGTCCACTGGTTTGGTGACGTAGTCGTTGGCGCCAGCGGCGAGGCTCTTTTCGCGGTCGCCGTGCATGGCTTTGGCGGTGACGGCAATGATCGGCAGGTCCGCGAACTCGGGCATGGTGCGGATGCGGGCCGTCGCTTCGTAGCCGTCCATTTCCGGCATCATCACGTCCATCAGGATCAGCTCGATGCTCGGGTCGTTCTGCAGGGCCTGGATGCCCTTGACGCCGTCCTCGGCGTCGACGACGCGCATGCCGTGCATCTCCAGCATGCCGGTCAGGGCGAACAGGTTGCGGGCGTCGTCGTCGATGACCAGGACGCTGCGGCCTGCCAGGCGGCCGCCGCTGTCGGGGAGTTCGGCGAGGCGCTCGCGGCCCGGGAGGCCCAGGGGGACGACGTCGTCGGGGTGCTCGGCGCCCAGGTGGAGCACGATGCGTTCGCGCAGCTCGTCCAGGCTCGGCAGCAGCTCCAGCGGGTAGAGCTCGGCGTGGGCGCGCAGGAGGCGGTCCTGTTCGCCTCGCAGGGTTCTGTTGTGGTGTGCGAGGACCGGGATCGAGCGGAGTGCGGGGTCGGCGGTGCGCGCCTGGAGGAACAGCGCCGCGCCGTCCTGGGCCATGTCCAGTTCCAGGACCACGCAGTGGTGCGGTTCGGCCGCGAGCATGGCCGCCGCCTCCTGCGCCCCGACCGCGGTCCTGATCTGCACCTGCGCGTGCGGGCCCAGCCGTTCCCGGCCGGCCAGCAGGTCCTCGGCCGCGCTCTCGGCGACCAGCGAGAGCAGGCCGCGCGCCTGGTCCTCGACGACCAGCAGCCGCCGTGGCGAGGCCTCGGCGACAGCGCGCTCTGCAGCAGCCCCGGCCCCCGACCGCCGCGCCCCGGAGGCCGAAACTGCGGTGTAGCCCGCGTGGCCAGTGTTAGCGAAGCTGTCTACGTTGTCGGCGGCGGCACCGTTGTCGGTACTGGAGACAGAATCGGCGGCACCACTGGATGCAAACCCGAAGTCGCCGTGCGCACCGCCGTCGGAGGAGGACGCCATCTCCGCCCAATCCGGATGCGCGACCGGCAGGTAGAGAGTAAAGGTGCTGCCTTCCCCGAGCTCGCTGTGCGCAGTAATGGCCCCGCCGAGCAGCTGCGCGATCTCCCGGCTGATCGACAGCCCCAGCCCCGTCCCGCCGTACTTCCGGCTGGTCGTGCCGTCGGCCTGCTGGAAGGCCCCGAAGATGGTCTCCAGCTGCTGCTCGGGAATCCCGATCCCGGTGTCCTTCACCCGGAACGCCAACGCCGGCCCATGATCCCGCACGTTCCCCGGCAGCTCCTCGACAGTGGCCTGCTCGATGCTCAGCTCGACGCCACCGGTCTCGGTGAACTTCACCGCGTTGGACAGCAGGTTCCGCAGCACCTGCCGCAGCCGGGAGTCGTCGGTCAGCATCTCCCCCGGAATCCCGTTCGCGGTCCGGACCCGGAACTCCAGGCCCTTCTGCGTGGTCAACGGATGGAACGTGGCCTCGACGTAGTCCAGCAGCCGCTGCAGGAACACCCGCTCGGGATCGACGTTCATCTTCCCCGCCTCGACCTTCGACAGGTCCAGGATGTCGTCGATCAGCTGCAGCAGGTCCGACCCGGCGGAGTGGATGACGCCCGCGTACTCGACCTGCTTCGGCGTCAGGTTGCGGTTCGAGTTCTGCGCCAGCAGCTGCGCCAGGATCAGCAGGCTGTTCAGCGGCGTGCGCAGCTCGTGGCTCATGTTGGCCAGGAACTCGGACTTGTACTTCGACGCCAGCGAGAGCTGCTGGGCCCGCGTCTCCAGCTCCTGCCGGGCCTGTTCGATCTCCAGGTTCTTGGTCTCGATGTCGCGGTTCTGCGAAGCCAGCAGGGCCGCCTTCTCCTCCAGCTCCGCGTTCGAGGTCTGCAACTGCTCCTGCCGCACCTGGAGCTCGCCGGAGCGCGCCTGGAGCTCCGCGGCCAGCCGCTGGGACTCGCCGAGCAGTTCGTCGGTGCGGGCGTTGGCGACGATGGTGTTGACGTTGACGCCGACCGTCTCCATCAGCTGTTCCAGGAACTGCCGGTGCACCGGCGTGAACCGGTGCATCGAGGCCAGCTCGATGACGCCGAGCACCTGGTCCTCGACCGCTATCGGCAGCACCACCAGACTCGCCGCGGCGGTGCGGCCCAGCGCCGACCCCAGCGCGACGTAGTCGCCGGGCAGGTCGTCGATGGCGATGACGCGCTTGCTGCGCGCCGCCTGGCCGACCAGCGACTGGCCCAGCCGGAAGCGGGTCGGCCGGTCGTCGCCGGGATCGCCGTAAGAGCTGATCAGGCGCAGCTCTGTGCCGCTGCCGTCGGCGGCCTCCTCGGCCAGGAAGAACGCGCCGTACTGGGCCCCGACCAGCGGGGTGAGCTCGTCCATCACCAGCTCGGCGACCACCGCCAGGTCCCGGCGGCCCTGCATCAGGGCGCTGATCCGGGCCAGGTTCGACTTCAGCCAGTCCTGGTCGCGGTTGGCCCGGGTGGTCTCGCGCAGCGACTCCACCATCGAGTTGATGTTGTCCTTGAGCTCGGCGACCTCGCCGGAGGCGTCCACGGTGATGGAGCGCGTCAGGTCGCCCTCGGCGACCGCGCTGGTGACGCCGGCGATGGCGCGGACCTGCCGGGTCAGGTTCCCGGCCAGCTCGTTGACGTTCTCGGTGAGCCGCTTCCAGGTCCCGGACACGCCCTCGACCTCGGCCTGCCCGCCGAGCCGGCCCTCGCTGCCGACCTCGCGCGCCACGCGCGTGACCTCGGCGGCGAACGAGGACAGCTGGTCGACCATGGTGTTGATGGTGGTCTTCAGCTCCAGGATCTCCCCGCGCGCGTCCACGTCGATCTTGCGGGTCAGGTCGCCCTGGGCCACGGCCGTGGTCACCTGCGCGATGTTGCGGACCTGGTTGGTCAGGTTGTTCGCCATGAAGTTGACGTTGTCAGTCAGGTCCTTCCAGGTCCCGGCGACGTTCGGCACCCGGGCCTGGCCGCCGAGCGTGCCCTCGGTGCCGACCTCGCGGGCCACGCGCGTGACCTCGTCGGCGAACGCCGACAGCGTGTCGACCATGGTGTTGATCACGCCGGCCAGCGCCGCGACCTCGCCCCGGGCCTCGATCGTGATCTTCTGCGACAGGTCGCCCTTGGCCACCGCGGACGCCACCTGCGCGATGGAGCGCACCTGGCCGGTCAGGTTGGAGGCCATGACGTTGACGTTGTCGGTCAGGTCCTTCCAGGTCCCGGACACGCCGCGCACCGTCGCCTGGCCGCCGAGGTTCCCCTCGGTGCCGACCTCGCGCGCCACCCGCGTCACCTCGTCGGCGAACGCGGAGAGCTGGTCGACCATCGTGTTGATGGTCTCCTTCAGCTCCAGGATCTCGCCGCGGGCGTCGACGCGGATCTTCTGCGACAGGTCGCCCTTGGCCACCGCGGTGGTCACCTCGGCGATGGAGCGCACCTGCGCGGTGAGGTTGTCGGCCATGACGTTGACCGACTCGGTGAGGTCCTTCCAGGTCCCTGACACGCCCTTGACGTCGGCCTGGCCGCCGAGGCGACCGTCAGTACCGACCTCGCGCGCCACGCGCGTCACCTCGTCGGCGAAGGAGGACAGCTGGTCCACCATCGTGTTCAAGGTGTTCTTCAGCTCCAGGATCTCGCCCCGGGCGTCCACGTCGATGGTGCGCGTCAGGTCGCCCTTGGCCACCGCCGTCGCCACCTGCGCGATCGAGCGCACCTGCGCGGTGAGGTTGCCGGCCATGAAGTTGACCGAGTCGGTCAGGTCGCGCCAGGTGCCGGCCACGCCGGGGACCTGGGCCTGGCCGCCGAGCATGCCCTCGGTGCCGACCTCGCGGGCCACGCGCGTCACCTCGTCGGCGAACGCGGAGAGCTGGTCGACCATGGTGTTGATCGTGCTCTTGAGCTGGAGGATCTCGCCCCGGGCGTCGACCGTGATCTTCTGGGACAGGTCGCCCTTGGCCACGGCCGTGGTCACCTCGGCGATCGACCGCACCTGATCGGTGAGGTTGTTCGCCATGAAGTTCACCGACTCGGTGAGGTCTTTCCAAGTCCCTGATACACCCTTGACGTCGGCCTGGCCGCCCAGGCGGCCCTCGGTGCCGACCTCGCGCGCCACCCGCGTCACCTCGTCGGCGAAGGAGGACAACTGGTCCACCATCGTGTTCAAGGTGTTCTTCAGCTCCAGGATCTCGCCCCGGGCGTCCACGTCGATCTTCTGCGACAGGTCACCCTTGGCCACCGCGGTCGCCACCTGGGCGATGTCGCGGACCTGGGTCGTCAGGTTGCCAGCCATGGCGTTGACCGAGTCGGTCAGGTCCTTCCAGGTCCCGGACACCCCCGGTACCTCGGCCTGGCCGCCGAGCCGGCCGTCGGTGCCGACCTCGCGGGCCACCCGGGTCACCTCGGAGGTGAACAGCGACAGCTGGTCGACCATGCCGTTGAACACGGTCGCGATCTCGACCAGCAGCCCGTCGCCGTGCTCGGGCAGCCGGGTGCCGAAGTCGCCGTCGCGGACCGCGGTGAGCCCGGCCAGCAGCTGGCTCAGGCCCGCCGCCTCGGAGTCCTCGGGCCCGCCCGCCATCACCGTCCGCCCGTTGGAGGCCGCACGCTCAGCCCTGTCGTCCATCAGTCATCCTGTTCTCTACCCGATCGCACCTGGCGACTCTTGCGCTGACTGTGCCGACGTGAGTCATCTTCCTCCCCCGTCGGGCGGCACGACAGACGTCCGAAGGAGCCCTAATCTTCCGGTTTCACGCGCCGGATCGCGAAAAGCTCGGTCGTTCCCGACAGTTCCATCACCCGCAGCACCGGCTGGGACGGGTCGGTCAGCTCGAACCCCACGCCCTCGGCGTCCGCGGCCTGCAGGCCCTCGATCAGGGCCCGCAGACCCATCGAGTCCAGGAACGTCACACCGGCGCAGTCGACGGTGACCGGGCGTCCGCCCGCGACCAGCGCGCCGAGTTCTTCCGCCAGGACGGCGTGGGCCGCGAAGTCCACGTCGCCGGTCAGTTCGAGGCGCACGTGGTCGCCGTGGTCGGTGACCGTGTGACCGAAGGTGTTCATGTGATGCTCCCGCGGTGTGTACGGCTCGGCCCGGGCAGCTCCACGGCTGCCCCGAACAGACTTTAGAATTAATCGTTTACATGTGGCAACATTTGACGCGGCGCCCGGATCCCGGTCGCGCTACGTAGCGTGGAACACGGAACGCGTGCGACGCGTGTGGCAGCGGCGGGAGGAAGACGAGTGGACGATCAGGCTGCGCTGCTCTCCTGCTCACCGGCCCCCGACTCGCCTGTTCCCGGACCGGCCGCGTCCGACTCCTCTGTCTCGGAATCGGATGTCTGCGAGGACCCCAGTCGCTGTTCGATCGCGGCGTGCAGGCTCCCGAGGTGGGTCGACAGCCCCGTCAAGGAGTCCGGCGGCAGCGTCTGCATGATCTCCTGGAGCTCCCGCACCCGGGCCGAGCGGATCTCGGCGAGCACCCGGCGGGCCCGCGGGCTGAGCCAGAGCTCGACCTCGCGGCGGCTGCTGGCACTCGGCGTGCGGCGGACGAGCCCGTCGGCCTCCATGCGGTCGCACAGGCGGCTGGTGGCCGGCGGCCTGGTACCCAACGCCTCGGCCAGCGCGCGCAGGTTGATGCCCTCGGAGCGCTCGATCGCCCGCAACGCCCGCAGCTGCGACGGCGGGACCGGGCCGCCGGGCAGCGACTCGATACCCCGTCCGTGCAAGGCGTCCAGCAACTCCGCGACCGCGGCCGCCGTCTCGGCGACTTTCTCGGGCGGCGGCGGTTCCTGGTGCACGCCACCACTGTGCCACTGCCGCGCCGGGGCGACCACCCGCACCCTCCCCGTAGAATCAGGAACCGAAGTGATCGATTATCCGACCGTGGAGCGCGCCCTGCGCTCGGCCGACCCGGAAGCGTTGCCGGAGGCCGTGTGCGCTGCCCTGCTGGGCATGGGGATCGAAGGCGTCCAAGTGCATCTGGCCGACTACGCGCTGCGGGTGCTCGCGCCGGTCGGCGGGACGGCCCCGGCCGGGACGCTGCCGATCCACGCCAGCGCCGAGGGGAAGGCCTTCGCCAGCCAGCTGGCGCAGTTCCAGCAGCGGCAGGACGGGACCGTGATCGTCACGGTGCCGGTGACGGTGCGCGGGGACCGGCACGGGACGCTCACCGCGCGGCTGCCGGTCGTCGGCGGGGACGACGCCCAGGACGGGAACAGCGGCGGCGTGACCGGGAGCGGTGACGTCTCCGGGACCGACGTCGAGGCGCTGCAGGCGATCGCCGAGCTGCTCGGGCACGAGATCGTCGTCGCCGAACGCGACACCGACCGCTACCAGCAGGCCCGGCGCGCCACCCGGCTCACCCTGGCCGCCGAGACCCAGTGGCAGCTGCTGCCCGGCCGCGCCAGCCGCCGCCGCGAGTACGCCCTGGGCGCGCAGCTCGAACCGGCCTACGCCATCCGCGGCGACGGCTACGACTGGGCCGTCACCGACACCGACCTGGCGTTGACCGTGATCAACGGCATGGGCGAGGGCACCACGGCCGCGCTGCTGACCTCGCTGGCGGTGAACGCGCTGCGCAACGCGCGCCGCGCCGGCATCGGGCTGGCCGACCAGGCGGCGCTGGCCGACCAGGCCGTCTACGCGCAGCACCAGGGCGACATGTACGTCAGTGCCCTGCTGCTGTCCTTCGACTACGACACCGGCGTGGTGAGCGTGGTGGACGCCGGCTCCCCACAGATGTGGCTGCGCCGCGGCCGCTCCACCGAGCGGATCGACGTCGAGCCGCAGCTGCCGCTGGGCATGTTCGAGGAGACCGCGTACGAGGTCCAGAGGTTCCAGGTGCAGCCCGGCGACCGGCTGGTCGTCATCAGCGACGGCGCGCACGCGGCGGTCTCGCCGGGCGGGGAGGTGTACGGCACGAGCGCGCTGCAACGCGGGATCGTCGCCTCCGGGCTGCTGCCCGCGGCGGATGTGCCGACGGCGATCCTGCGCGAGGTGGCCGACCACCGATCGGCCGACGCCGACGACGACGCGGTCGTGGTGTGTGTGGACTGGTACGGGCGTCCGGGCTCGTGACGGTGCTTCGGGGCGTGTGAAGCCTGTTAGAGGTCAACATCGTTCCATACCGGCCGAGATATGCTGGCCGGATGGAGGCAGACGAACGTCGGAAGTGGACGCTGCTCACCTCCCACGGACACGTCCTCGTCGAGATCGCCCGGAACCCCCGGGCCCGGGTCCGGGACATCAGCGCGATCATCGGCATCACTGAGCGCGCGACCCAGGCGATCATCGCGGACTTGGAGCGGGCCGGGTACGTGGAGCGCGTCCGGATGGGGCGGCGTACCCACTACGTGCTACACCCCGACAACCCGTTCCGGCACTCGGCTCAGGACGGGCTGCAGGTGGGGCCGTTCCTGGACCTGCTCACGGGGGAGGTGGAGCCGGAGATGCCGACGCCACAGGAGAGTTTTCTGGCCGCCGCGGTGATGCCGCTGCCGACGGGGTCGCCGTCGGGGCTGTCGGGGCCGGGGCCCTCAGGGCCGTCGCCGCTGGACGCTGTCGCGGCGGCGGTGGCGGTGGCGGCGGTCACGCCGTTGCCGGCGCCGGTCCAGCCGCTGCTGGAGCCGGTCGAGGCGGTGCCTCAGGCGACCGAGCCGGCCGCCGGGCCTGCGCCTGCGCCTGCGCCTGCGCCTGCGATGGAGCCGAGCATGGACGTGGGCGTGCCGGGAGCCGAATCACCGGATTCCGGCACGCCCTGACCGGCTCGTCCTTGAAGCGGTCCTACTTCTTGAACACATCCTTCACCTGGTGCGGGAGCCGCTGCGCGACTTGACCGCGCCGAAGAGCATTCCGGCGACGAAGAGCACGATGCCGACGACCAGGAGCCACAGGAGGCCCTTGATCACGGCGCCGAGGACGCCGAACACCAGAGCCAAGACGATGATCAGAGCTATCCATCCCATGGCTTCATGATTCGCCGGTTTCGACGAAGCCGCAGGTTCAGGAATTGCCGGCCCGGCCTGCGGAGTCCTACCAGTTCCCCACTGGCATCGGGAGCCTCACCCGCACCGCGGAAGACAGCGCCGATCAGCCGGAGTTCCGAGGCCCCGCCGCGCGCCGCAGCCGGTTGGCGATCGCGAGCCCCAGCCCCGACTCCGTCGGCAGCGACGCGACGATGAGGTCGCAGCCCTGCTCGTCGAGCTCCCGAAGGTAGTTGTAGAGGTGGTGCGCGTACGTGGCCTCCGAGTCGGGCACCTGCACCACCGCGTGCGCCTTCACCGGGGTGTCGGCGAACGCCGGCGGGAGGAAGACGCCGACCTGGTAGCCCTGGTCCTGCGCGCGTTCGGCTTCGGCGACGACCTCGTCCGGCCGGACCAGGACGACCTTCGCGCGCGGCGCGTAGTGCGAGGGGTGCTGGCCGGGCACGCGGACCGGGCTTGCCTCGGGCACCGCCAGCGGGGCGCCCAGGGCGGCCTCCAGGCTCTCGCGCGTCACGCCGCCGGGTCGCAGGATGCTGAGAGCCTCGCCGGTGGCGTCGACGATGGTCGACTCGACGCCCACCTCGCAGGGGCCGCCGTCCAGAACGAAGTCGACGCTGTCACCGAGCTCGGCCCGGACGTGCTCGGCGGTGGTCGGGCTCACCGAGCCGAAGCGGTTGGCCGACGGCGCCGCGACCCCTCCCCCGAACGCCTTCAGCAACTCCAGCGCGACGGGGTGGTTCGGCACGCGCAGCGCCACCGTCTCCAAGCCGCCGGTGGCCTCCAGCGGCACCCGGCTCCCCCGCCGCAGGACCAGCGTCAGGGGCCCCGGCCAGAACCGCTCGGCGAGCAGGCGGGCCGCGTCGGGCACGCCGTCGGCCCAGTCGTCGAGGTGCTCGGCGCCGGCGAGGTGGACGATCAGCGGATGCGTGGGCGGACGGCCCTTGGCCAGATAGACACGCGCCACCGCGGCCGGGTTCTCGGCGTCGGCTCCCAGGCCGTAGACGGTCTCTGTGGGGAGGGCCACCAGGCCTCCGGCGCGAAGCACCTCGGCCGCCTGCTCGATGTCACTGGCTCGGATCACCCTTGAAATCCTCTCACGCACCGAGCACGCGGCCCGCCCGCCGCGACACCATCGGGTGAGCGGGAGTCAGGAACCGTCTGCGGCATAGGGATTGGACGCCGGGAGGTTGGAGCAGATGTCCGCGTCAGCCGGCCGGTCCTGGAGATCGGTCGCGATGCCCGAGGACGGCGCCGTCGCCGAGGATCCCTGTGACGGGGTTCCCTGCGCCGGCGTTCCCTGGGCCGGCGTTCCGGTCGGGGTCGGACCGTCAGCGGTTGGCGAAGGAGTCGTCCCGATACCGGTGGGAGTCGGAGTCGCGGTCGCGGTCGGCGCTGAGTTCGCCGTCGTCGCCGCTGTGGACGCCCCGTCCAAAGCCTGGTCGCTCCGGATCAGCGCCCACAGCGCCTCGGCGTCCGGCGCGGGATCGACCCGGTTGGGATCGATCTGGTCCTGCACCGTCGGCATGGTCACGAAGTCGATGTCGTGCGGCTTGACGTCCTGCACCTGACTGGCCAGATCCAGCAGCGCCGTGACCGAACCCAGCGCGTCGTCGGTCGTGATCGACGACGTGGTGATGTTCGCCAGCTGGTAGAGCTCGCCCGCGTCGTTCAGCGTGCCGCTGTCCTCGATCTTGGTGATCAGCGAGGTCAGGAACATCTTCTGCATCTCGATGCGGGCCAGGTCGCTGCCGCCGGCCAGGCCGTGCCGGTCGCGGACGAACGCCAGCGCCTCGTCGCCGGTGACCACCTGCCGGCCGGCCGGAAGGTTCAGGTGGCTGAACGGGTCGTTGATGCCGCCGGGCGGGATGCAGACCTCGACGCCGCCGAGGTAGGTGACGATCTTACGGAAGCCGTTGAAGTCCAGCCGCACGAAGTGGTCGACCCTCACATGGAAGTACTGTTCCACGGTCGCGGCCGCGCACAACGGCCCGCCGAGGCTCATCGACGCGTCGAACATCGCCCGCTGCTCCCCGGGGATCGTGCCCTTGCCGTCGCGGCTGGGGCACGTCGGCCGGTCGACGAGAGTGTCGCGCGGGATGGAGACGACGATGGCGTGTTTCCGGTCGCCGGAGATGTGCAGCAGCATCGAGGTGTCCGACAGGTCGGTGCCGTCGGAGCCGCCGAAGCTGCCGGTGGAGTTGGAGTCTCCGAACTGTCCGGTCTGGCCGTCGCGGGTCTGGGAACCTAGAAGCAGAATATTGATAGGAGGGCCCTGAGGCGCGGTGCTCGACGTCGTGGCGGCGGGGGCGCTGCTGCCGCTCGGGGTGGGCGGCGGCACCAGCACCGGCGGCCGGTCGGGCAGCGTGTTCAGGTCGCCGGCGGTGTGGATGTTGTGGTCGAGGTGCAGGTAGACGTAGCCGGTGGATCCGGTCACTGTCACCAACAGTGACAAGGCCGATACAGCGATGATCGTTCGTAGTTGGCGCAGTGCGATGCGGACGGAAGCCGCCGGTGCCGGGATTTTCGCTGGTCCACCGCTTCGGCGTCCGAGCCTCATCAACGCCCGCCCTCCCGATCCGTGTTCACGTCTATGCTCGACCAGACGTTGCGATCACCCGGTTCGGTTACACGCACTCGAAAGGCTCGCGTAACACCCCTACCCCGCCGGCGCGGGTTCGTCGCGGGTGGGTCGCAGCTTCGGGTTGTAGCGAGTCTGTGACGAACCTGAGGGTGGGCTGCGGCGTCCAAGTAGTGAGCATCAACCGGTTCGGCTTTCGCCCTCTCTCGACTTCGGAGTCCCATGCCACCCCAGACGCGCCGCCCATCAGGCTCGCAACCCCGTCCGCCCGTTCCACGGCGTGCCGGCGCGAACCCAGGCCCCGGCGGTCCCAGCAGCCCCGGCGGTCCCAGCGGCAATCGCCGGCAGGCGCCGCGTTCCGAGGGCCGCGGCACCGCGGCCGTGGCCGGCCCGAACGAGCCAGGGTCGGGGCGTCCGCCGCTGCTGGCGGGGATGCCCGGGTGGCTGCCGGCGGCCGCCGTGGGGCTGGGCCCGGTGCTCGCCGCGATCGTGGGCAAGATCCTCGGCAACTATTACGGCCCGGGCTTCGCCGTGGTCTGCGTGATCGCGGCCGGCCTCGCCGCGGCGGCGGCCGCGTCCAACTGGCTGTGGTATCTGATCCCCGCGCTCCCGCCGGTGATCTGGCTGGTCGGCGCGGTGGCGGAGCTGGAGTGGCGCAACCCGCCCTACCAGGGCACCAAGGCCGAGGCGGTCGGGCTGGTGCACGCCACCACGCACACGTTCCCGGTGATAGCGGTCTGCGCCGTGGTGATGGGGTCGGTGGCCGTCTGGGGGACGGTCCAGGAACGGAAGAAGAAGGGGGCCCGGCGTGGCCGATGAGTGGCGGCCGGACGGTTACGGCGAGGGGGACGCGCGCCAGGGGCGCCGTCGGCGGGACGAGGGCTACGGGCAGGGTGATTACGGACAGGCCGGCTACGGCCAGGGTGACTACGGGCAGGCTGGCTACGGGCAGCAGGCGGATCCCATGCCGTGGGAGCGTGCTGCCGGACCGGAGCGCGGGCGGCCTCGCGAGGACCAGGGGCGTGGTTACGACGGTGGTCGTGGTCGCGGCTATCCCCCACCCCCGGCACCCGGTTACCCGGCAGAACGCGGCTACCCGGCCCCGGAGAATCAGGGCTACCAGGGCGATCAGGGGTACCAGGGCTACGACGAAGACGACGACTTCCACGCCGCCGAGGACGGTCCGCGTCCGCCTGGCCGGTCTCGCCGCGACGCCGGCGGTCCCGACGGCGGTCGTCCGGGCAAGAAGGCGCTCGCTCCGGCACTGATCGCCGGCCGCGCACTGGCCGGAGTGGTCGGCGCCGCCGTGTTCATCACGACCGGCTCGATCTGGTACGTCAACAGCAGCCTGAACGACAGCCTGCACACGTCCGACGCGACCAACGCGGCCAAGCCCGGCGAGGGCGGCTACGTCCCCAAGCACCTGGGCAACGACATCAACCTGCTGCTGGTCGGGCTGGACTCGCGCAAGGACATGAACGGCAACGACCTGCCGACGTCGCTGGTCGAGGACGAGCTGCACGCCGGGTCCTCGGCGATCGGCGGGTACAACACCAACGTCCTGATCTTCATGCACATACCCGCGAACGGCGGGAAGGTCACGGCGTACTCGATACCCCGCGACAGCGACGTCGACCGGCCGGGCGGCTCCTCGACGATCTCGCAGGTGCCCACCTTCCCGTCGGACGGCAAGGGCAAGATCAAGGAGGCCTACGGCGACGCCAAGGCCTACGCCGAGTCCAAGCTGCGGGCCGCCGGGATCACGAACAAGCCCGATCTGGAGGCGAAGAGCCGCGAGGTCGGGCGCGAGGCGACGATCGCCGCGGTGCAGGAGCTGACCAAGCAGCACGTCGACCACTTCGCCGAGGTCAACCTGGTCGGGTTCTACGACATCGTGAAGGCGATCGGCAACATCCAGGTGTGTCTGAAGGCCCCGGCCAACGACCCGATCGAGGACGGCGCGGGCACCGGCATCAACCTGCCGGCCGGCGTCTCGACGATCAACGCGGCCACCGCGCTGCAGTTCGTGCGCCAGCGCTTCCACCTGCCCAACGGCGACCTGGACCGCACGCACCGCCAGCAGGCGTTCCTGTCCTCGGTGATGGCCAAGCTGCGCAGCGAGGGGCTGTTCGGCGACCTGGGCAAGATGAACTCGCTGCTGCAGGTGGTGTCGAACGACATCGTCATCGACAAGAACGACAACTGGAACGTGCTCGACTTCGCCGCCAGCGCCTCGAACCTGACCGGCGGCAACGCCCAGTTCATCACGCTGCCGACGACCGGTACGACCAAGGTCAAGGGCGAGGACGCGCTGACGGTCGACCCGGACGCCATCAAGCAGGTCTTCGCCTCGACGTTCACCAAGGACGCGACGCCCGCACCGCCGCCGACCACGGCGTCGTCGGCGCCGACCACGGCCCCGGCGGCACCGTCCACCCCGGCCCCGCCGAAGGACACCATCACCGTGGACAACGGCACCACCTCCACCGGGCTGGCGCTGAAGCTGTCGTCGTTCATCATGGACAAGACCGGCGTCCCGGTGACCAAGACCGGCAACGGCGGCAACATCCGGCACACCGTGATCCGCTACGGCGCCGGCGGGCAGGACGAGGCGCAGAAGATCGCTGACGCGATGGGGACCGGGACGGTGCCGGTCGCCAGCAGCTCGCTGAAGGCGAACAACATCGTGGTGACGGTGGGGAGCGACTTCAAGCAGTCGAAGCTCACCGAGGGCAGCACCCCGACCGGCGGCTCCACGGCGAGCGGTGGCAGCACCGGTGGGGCGACCGGTGGGTCGACCGGCGGCAGCACTGGCGGCTCGGGTGGTGGTGACACCGGCAACGGGCTGAACAGCGGTGGCGCGGTGGATGCCAGTTCGCAGAACGGGATTCCCTGCGTGTACTGAGAAGCCACGACTGAGTGTTCTTCACGGTGTTCTCAGACCACTGCGTAACACTCACACAGCCGGGTGGATCGCGCGGCTGACTCCTGCGCGATCCACCCGCCTGCTTCTCAGTACCCTGTTTCGCCTACTCGATACTCATCAGTTGATGGTGTACGACGAGCCGAAGGCCGTGATGTTCAACGGCCCGTCCAGGGTGTAGTCGCCGGTCGCGGCGATCCGCCGCAGGCATTCCACGCGGTCCACCGACTGCGACCATTCGGCCTGCGTGGCGCTGTTCGCCGGGTTCCGCAGGTCGTCGATCCGGACGTTGAAGAACGCGTCCAGCCACGCGGACTCACCGGCGGCGGCCGGGGTGCCGACCGCCGCGTTGGTGCGGGATATCAGGGCGGGCAGCGCGTCGTACTCGGTGCCGTTGCCGTGCTGGATGGAGGCGTCGTAGAGCTCCGCGCGGGCCAGCGCGGTGGTGAGGCCGAGTTGGTCGGCGTCGGCCATGGCGGGGTTGAAGTAGCGCTGGTCGACCTGGTCGTCCTGGACCTGGTCGAAGACCGGGTCCGTGGCGGCCTGCTTCCAGGCGGCGATGTAGTCGGCTTCGGGCAGGCCGGAGGTGTCGCCGGAACCGGCGGCAGCCAGCCGTCGCAGCTCGGGGATGAAGGGCTCCAGGACGTTGCCCGGCGAGATCGCGTCGTACGCCTGGATCACCTTGAGCGCGTCGCCGTCGTTGGTGGTGAAGCCGGCGCGTCCGGCGGTGACGCCGCGTCCGTCGTTGATGTTCTCGGCGTAGGCGTACTGCAGGGTGGTGGTGCTGTTCTCGAAGACGCTGATCAGCTGATCCGCCCGACGACGCTGGTCGGCGGTCAGCCCACCGCCGGCCGCCCAGGCGGTCGGCGCGAACGCCTGGTGCCGCGCCACGACGGGGGCGGCACTCGGCGCGGTCGCACCGACCACGCACAGACCGCCGGCGACGGACGCGGCGACCAGCGCCGGGACCAGCAGGTGCCTGCCCACGCGGGCAGGACGAAGGGAAACTCGCATCTGACGCTCCAGGTACTCCGGCGCGGCCATGCCGCGGCCGGCGTGAAGGGAACCGGCCGCTGTCGACGGCCGGCTGGTGCGGCGGTGCAGGTACACGTACAGGTGCGAGCTCGCGTGGAGCACTGTAGGGGCGGGCGCGGGCGGCAGTCCAGACCTATTAGGAAAGTTTACTAATGATATTAATCGGCGACGGAGGAGATGGCCCCGGCGAGCGCCGAGACCGCGGCGGCCACCTGGCTGTCGGCAACGGTGCCGTACCCGAGGATCAGCCGATCCTCTCGAACG
Organism: Catenulispora sp. GAS73; assembly: GCF_041262085.1. Taxonomy (NCBI): domain Bacteria; kingdom Bacillati; phylum Actinomycetota; class Actinomycetes; order Catenulisporales; family Catenulisporaceae; genus Catenulispora; species Catenulispora sp. GAS73. The sequence goes on along the minus strand of NZ_JBGCCM010000003.1, from coordinate 49,532 downwards.
TGCAGCTCAGAGCAGTGCTCGGCCATACTGCCGACGCGCACTCCGCGCGCCGCAGCGGCCTCGACGACAACCGCCGCGGACACGTCGGGGACGCGAAGGATCACGTGCAACCCGGCAGCCGCTGACGACACCGGGCACTCGGGCAGCTGCCGCCCGAGCTCGGCGACGAACGCGTCGCGACGTCGGCGGTAGGCCCGGCGGGCGGTGCGGAGGTGGCGGTCGAAGGCGCCGGAGCGGATGAGGTGGGCGAAGGCTAGTTGGTCGAGGGTCGGGGGCGGGGCGGCTGGAGTTGCCGGCAGGTCGGCTGAGCGGTCGGCGGCGCGGCTCGATGCAAGGTCGGCGGCGAGCTCGGGCACAGAGTCGACTTCGGGATGCGCTGTGGAATCGGCGGCGCTGGCTGTCGGGTCGGCGGCGCGGCTCGATGCAAGATAGGCGGCACGGTCGGGCACAGAGTCGGCTTCGGAATGCGCTGTGGAATCGGCGGCGCGGTCGACGGCGCTGGCTGTCGGGTCGGCGGCGCGGCTCGATGCAAGGTCGGCGGCGAGCTCGGGCACAGAGTGGACTTCGGAATGCGCTGTGGAATCGGCGGCGCGGTCGGCTGCGGAGCCAGTTCGGCCAGCGGCGCGGTCGGCGGCGCTGGCTGTCGGGTCGGCGGCGTGATCTGTTGCGGAATCGGCGGCGGGGCGTGCACCGGAGCGAACTGCCTCTATCGCAGCGAGCTGGTTCGCCGGAACCCGCACTCCGGCAAGCGCCGCCGTCCACCGCGCCGGCGTGGCGATCCAGCCGATCCGCAGCGCCGGGGCGAGGGTCTTGCTCAGCGAGCCGAGCAGCGCGACATACGAGGGCGCCATCCCCTGCAGCGCCCCGACCGGGCGGCCGTCGTAGCGGAACTCCGAGTCCTTGTCCTCCTCCAGCACCAGGCCGTCGACGTCCCGCGCCCACGCGATCAGCTCGCTGCGGCGGTCCGGGGCCAGGGCCACGCCGGTCGGGAAGTGGTGGGCCGGGGCGACCAGGACCGCGCGTACCGCGGGGGCCTGCCGCAGCGCCTCCACGCGCAGGCCGTGGCCGTCGACCGGGATCGGGACCGCCGTGAGGCCCGCGCCGGCGATCAGCGCGCGCGTCGCGGGCCAGTCCCACCCCGGGTCCTCGACGCCTAGCGCCGTGTGGCCCTGGCGCCGCATCGCCGTCAGGATCCTGACCAGCCCGTCCGTCGTGCCGCCGCAGATCGTCACGTGCTCCGCCGCCACCGCCGCGCCCCGCGAGCGGGTCAGGTGCTCGGCGAGCGTGGCCCGCAGGGTCGGGTGGCCGGCCGGGTCGCCGTGGCCGAGGTCGGCGTGCGGCGCGTCGTGCATCGCGTGCTGCAACGCCTCGATCCAGCGCTTGCGCGGGAACATGCGCAGGTCCGGCAGCCCTGGTGAGAGGTCGAAGCGCGAGTGGTAACGCGAGTCGAAGCGCGGTGGCAGAGGCGATCCCGCCAAAACCGTCTCGCCGGCCGCCTCCGCCGGACGATCCGCTGGCCCCCGCCGCACGCGCGTAGCCGAACCGCTCCGCGCCTCCAAGTACCCCTCGGCGGCCAGCTGCGCATAGGCCTCCGTGACCACCCAGCGCGAACATCCCAGGTCAGCGGCGAGCAACCGGCTCGGCGGCACCGCGCTGCCCGGCGCGATCCGCCCCTCCGCGATCGCCGCCCGCAGCGCCCGGCGCAGCCGCGCGTGCAGCGGCCCGGGCCCGTGGTCGTCCAGCACCAGCAGCGTCTCGAACCCGTGATTGGACTGGTTTTCCGTCACGGAATCGGACCGTACACCCGAGCCGCCTGCCGTCTACCGTGTTCGGTGTGAACGACACCGACGAAGTCCTGCCCGGCGAAGTGATGGCCCGCGAGATCGCCGAACAGCCCGAGGTGCTGGAACGCATCCTGGCCAAGGGACTTCCGCGGATCCGTGAGGTGGCCGAACGAATCCGCGCCGCCAGCCCCCGCTTCGTGCTCCTGACCGCGCGAGGCACCAGCGACAACGCGGCGTACTACGCGAAGTACCTCATGGAGATCACCCTCGGCCTCCCCGTCGGCCTGACCTCGATGTCGACCACGACCGCCTACCACGCGCGCCCCGACCTGTCCGACGTCCTGTGCGTGACGGTCTCGCAGTCCGGCGGCTCCCCGGACCTCGTCGCCACCACCGAGATGGCCAAGGAATGCGGCGGCCTGACGCTGGCGGTGACGAACGTCGCCGGATCCCCCGTGAACGCGGCATCGGAGTTGGACCTGGACGTCCTGGCCGGCCCGGAACTCGCGCTGCCGGCGACCAAGACCTACACCGCCGAGCTACTGACGCTCTGGCTCCTCATCGACGCGCTCCGCGGCGGCGACGGCGACGCGGCCAAGCCGCTCCCGGAGCTGGCGGCCGCGACGCTCGCCCGCGAGGCTGAGGTGGCCGAGCTGGCGGGCCGCTACCGGTTCGCCTCGCGCCTGGTGCTGACCGCGCGGGGGTACTCCTACCCGACCGCTCGGGAAGCGGCGCTGAAGCTGATGGAGACGTCTTATACGCCGGCACATGCCTTCTCCGGCGCGGACCTGTTGCACGGGCCGTTGGCTATGCTCGACAACATCTCGCCGGTGATCGCCGTCGCTGCTGAAGGCGCGGGTGGCGCTGCGCTGGAGCCGGTACTGGAACGGCTGCGGGAACGCGGTGCCGACCTGGTCGTGGTCGGTTCTCGGGAGCACATGGGCGGAGCGTCGGCCGGGTTCACTCTGCCGCCCGGGATTCCGGAGGAGCTGTCTCCGATTCTGGAGATTCTGCCGCTGCAACAGCTGGCGTACCACGTGACGATGGCTCGCGGGCTCAACCCCGACGCGCCTCGGGGGCTGGCTAAGGTGACGCGGACTCGTTAGTCGGCGGGGGTGGCTCGCACGGCTGTTGGCGCTGTCGGCGCTGTCGGCGCTGTCGGCGCGGTCGGCGCTGTCGGCGCGGTCGGCGCTGTCGGCGCGGTCGGCGCTGTCGCCGAGGACGGACTCAATCTGCTGACGAGTAGCCGTGGAAAGCGCCGGCTACCACCGGCAGTAGCTTCCGTGCGATCTCCTCAGCGGGCTGCGTCGCGAGCTCCGCACCGATCGGCGCCAGCGCGAGCCAGTTCAGGATGCCCGCCGCGCATCGGATGCGGAACACCAGGTCTTCGCTGCTGACGCCGGGGAGGTTCGCCTCCAGCACCCGCATGGCGTCCCGACGCGAGAGCTCGAACTTGGCGGTGAGGCGTTCCCAGCTCTCCGGCGGGTCGATGGCGACGCGTGCCACGGTCCGCATCACGGCGCGGTCGCGGCCGCCCGCCGCGATGGCACGCACCATCGGCAGGGCGAAGGCCTCGGCGAGCTCGTCGATGGTCGAGGCGGGGCCGAGGGCGCTGATCGCGCGGATCTGCTCGTCGAGGTAGCTCTCCAGGGCGTGCTCGATCGCCGAGTCGCACAACGCCTTGAGCGAGCCGAAGTGGTAGCTCACCGCCGCCACGTTCGCGCCGGCCTTGTCGGTGATCTCGCGGAGCGTCACGCCCTCCTGTCCGCGGTCGGCGAGGAGCTGCAGGGCGGCGGACATTAGGCCGTCGCGGGTGCGCTGGCCGGCTTCGCGGCGTAGGTCTGGTTTTTCCGTCGCCATGAGGGGAATTCAAGCATTTGTTTGATTTCTTGTCAAGGTGGGGGGTGGCTGGGGGGTGGCTGGGGGGGGTGGCTGAGAGGTGGGGAGGTGGTGGGTGGGGTGTGCGGGATGTTGCTGCGGTGCGGTAGATCTGTGGATTTACAGGCGATTTTTACGGCTTCGCGCACGATTTGATGACCTCGCAGGGGGACGCAGTTCGGTTGAGCGACTCGTTTCGCGCTGGCGGCCGCCGGTGTTGGTGTCCACGACCACGCATGGGTCCGAGTCACTGCGCACACGTCATGCGGGCGGCCGGCGGCCGCGTTTGGTGGGCACCTTGAGGCCTCCGGCGGGCGCTCTACAGCGAGGGGGCGACCCGCGCGTCCGGCGCTTCGGCGGCGGCCCGCGACTGGTCGGCTTTCTGTCCGCTCGTGGTGCGCCGCGTTGTCTGCTGGCGGTGCTGCTTGTGGTCGCCGAGGTTCTGTGCCCCTCGCCACGTCGTCGCCTTACGGAACCAGCCCGGTCCGGCGGCGTCAAGCCGCATCGCTGTTGCTGTGGTGCTGCCTCGTCCGGCTGGACACCGCCAAACCGGGCAGGTTGGCTTCGCCCGCCGACGCGGCGAGGGACCCAGAACCAACACCCCGCATGGTCCGGTCGGACACGACGAACCACGTGGCCGGCCACGCTGGCCCGTCGCTGCCCGAGGCCGCCGAGACCACCGCTGGCCGGGCCCAGCGCCTCGGCAAGCTGATCCTGGCCGGATGACAACCCCTACGACGGCGGCGGCTTCCGGGGCTCCTGCCGCCGCAGGATCAGGTTCACCACCAGTGCCGTCCATCCGGTCTGGTGCGACGCCCCGAGGCCGGCGCCGGTTTCGCCGTGGAAGTACTCGTAGAAGGGGATCAGGTCGTGCCATGCGGGGTCGTGCTGGAACAGCTTCACGTCGCCGAATACTGGGCGGCGGCCGTCGGCGTCCTTGAGGAACAGTGACACTAGGCGGTGTGCGATGTCGTTGGCGATTTGGCGCAGGGTGGCTGGGGGGCCGTCCGGGGCGGGGAATGGCGTGCGCCAGCTGTCGCCGAAGAACTCGTGGTAGCGGTCGAGGGCGTCGATGAGCATGTAGTTCACTGGGAACCAGACTGGGCCGCGCCAGTTGGAGTTGCCGCCGAACATCACCGTGCGGGATTCGCCGGGCTCGTACTCCAGGGTGTAGCGCATCTCGCCTACGGCCAGTGAGAAGGGGTGGTCGTGGTGCTCGCGGGACAGGGCGCGTAGGCCGTGGCCGGATAGGAACTCGTCCTCGTCCAGCATCCGGGTGAGTAGTCGGCGGAGGCGTTCGGGGCCGACCATTGCCAGCAGTCGGCGGTGGCCGCCGCCGGCGCCGCCTGCGTCGTCGCCGAGGTGCTCGGTGTACTCCGGGCGGTTCGACTGGTACCAGCGGACGCGGTTGGCCAGGGCGGTGATCGAGCGCAGGCTTGATGTTGGGACGGAGGTCGCCGCGGCCAGGGGCAGCAGGCCCACTACCGAGCGGACCCGGACTGGGACGAGTCCGTCGTCGGGGAGGCGGAGTACGTCGTAGAAGAAGCCGTCCTCCTCCGACCAGAGGCCGATGCGGTATGCGGCCTCGGCGATCAGTGCGAAGTGCTCGTAGAACTTGGGTACGAGGTCGTGGTAGGTGCTGTCCTGCCGGGCCAGGATCAGCGCCATCTCCATCATGTTCAGCGAGTACATCGCCATCCAGGCGGTGCCGTCGCTCTGCTGTAGGAACGTGCCCGGGGGCAGGCCGTAGTGGCGGTCGAAGGGGCCGATGTTGTCCAGGCCGAGGAAGCCGCCCTTGAAGACGTTGTCGCCGTCGGGGTCGGCGTGGTTCACCCACCAGGTGAAGTTCATCAGCAGCTTGCGGAAGACCCGCTTGAGGAAGGCGAAGTCGCGTGCCCCGTCCAGGTGGAACACCTGGAGCGCGGCCCAGGCGTGGACCGGCGGGTTGTCGTCGTCGAAGTTCCACTCGTAGGCCGGCATCTGGCCGGAGGAGTGCAGGTACCAGCCCTCCAGCAGCAGTTCCAGCTGCTGCTTGGCGAACGCCGGGTCGACGCGCGCCAGCGCGACGGCGTGGAAGGCCAGGTCCCACGCCGCGAACCACGGGTACTCCCACGCGTCGGGCATGGCGATGACGTCGCGTGCCGACAGGTGCCACCATCGCGCGTTGCGGCCCTGGCCGCGGCTGCCCTCGGCCGGGTAGAGCGGGTCGCCCTTGAGCCAGCGCGCGGTGTTGTAGTGGTAGTACTGCTTCGACCACAACAGCCCGGCGACGGCCTGCCGCAGCACCAGCGCCTCGTCGGCGGTGCAGCTGGACGGGGTGAGGTCGGCGAAGAACTCGTCCGCCTCGGCTTGGCGCGCGGCGAGGACGGTTTCGAAGCCGGAGCCCAGGTCTGGGGCCGGGCGTGCGGCGAGGTCCGGGTGCTTGCCCGTGGCGGGGTGCGGCTGGGAATGCGCGGTCGCGGATCGGCCGGTGTTGGTGTCGCCAGGGCCATCAGGGTCCTGCGCGGTCAGGCGCAGCCGGATCTCGGCGCACTCCCCCGGCGGCACGGTCAGCACGTAGTGCAGCGCCGCCTTGCTGCCGCTGCAGTCGGGGCTGACCGTCGGCGCGCCGTGCACGACGTGGTCGTTGATGCCGTCCTTCGGGTAGTGCGACCGGCCGGGGGTGTCCCACAGGAGCCGCGCGTTCGACTCGTTGTCGCAGGCCAGCGGGGTCGGGGTGCCGTCCCCGGACAGCACGACGCGGCCCACGAACAGGTGGTCGCCGATCAGCTGGGATCCCTCGCCGCGGACCACCGGGAAGTCCCCGTGGTCGGCGAGGCCCCAGGCCCACGTGTTGCGGAACCACAGCGTCGGCAGCACGTGCAGCGTCGCCTCCTGCGGGCCGCGGTTCTCGGCCTTGATCAGGACGCACATGTCGCGGGGGCCGGCCTTGGCGTAGTCCACGGTCACCGACCAGTAGCGGCCCTCGTCGAACACGCCGGTGTCGACGAGCTCGTACTCGGGCGAGTCCTGGCCCCGGGCCCGGTTCTCCTCCACCAGGTCGAAGTAGGGGAAGGCGTCCTGCGGGTAGTGGTAGCGCCAGCGCATCCAGGAGTGGGTCGGCGTGGAGTCCAGGTACCACCAGTACTCTTTGACGTCCTCGCCGTGGTTCCCCTCGGGACCGGCCAGTCCGAACAGGCGTTCCTTCAGGATCGGATCGCGGCCGTTCCAGAACGCCAGTGCGAAGCAGAACCACTGGCGGTCGTCGCAGATCCCGGCGAGCCCGTCCTCGTTCCAGCGGTAGGCGCGGGAGCGGGCGTGGTCGTGTGGGAAGTAATCCCATGCCGTTCCGCCGGCCGAGTAATCCTCCCGGACCGTCCCCCACGCGCGCTCGGCCAGATACGGCCCCCACGCGCGCCACGGAACACGTCCCTCGTCGGCCGCCGCCAGTCTGGCCTTCTCCGCCTGCATGATCCCCGAGCTTAGAGATCACTCACATAACGCGCATTTCGGGAGGACCGCGCAGCGGGCCCGAGCAGGCTCCGTGGCCGCGTGCCTCAACGCGTTCATTCAAGGACCTGACGCCTCGGCGAGGCCGGCAGTTTGTGCTCCGTAGGACGTCGGCGCCATGGCGGGGCGAAGCCATGATCCGGTTTCCGGGCACGCAGCGTCACCGCGATCCCGGCCGGCGGTTGAGATCCGCGCCCATCACGCGGGATCTTCAACGTCGGCCGTTCATCATCAGATATGGTCGGCATGACTAGGGGGTTACATGCACGCCACGGCAGCACCTGTACGAACGAATTCTGACAACGGCCTGCTCCAGGTCGGTATCTTCTACGGCGGCCCGTCCGCCGAACACGACGTTTCCTGCGCGTCGGCGAAGGCGGTAGCCCGCAACCTCCGCGCTGATCGTTACGCCTTGCACGCGATAGGCGTCACCAGAAGCGGGCAGTTCATGTTGCTGCCGGCTGAGGCTTTGGAATACGCCCGCACCGGGCCCGTCCCGGAAGTCGCCATCGACGACCTGCTGCCGATCGCCGGGACGCCGGTCGAACTGCTCCCGCATCGCTCCGACGGATCGCTGAGCGTCGTGTACGCGAGTGATCCGAGCAGGGTGCTGGCTCGCATCGATGTCGCGTTCCCGGTGTTGCACGGCGCGTTCGGTGAGGATGGGGTCTTCCAAGGCCTGCTGGAGGCGTACGGGGTGCGCTACGTCGGCTGCGGGGTCGGCGCCTCGGCGGTCGGCATGGACAAGGTCGCGATGAAGCGCGCCTTCCGGGCCGAGGGTCTCCCGGTGCCCCCGTACGTCGTCCTGACCGCCGAGCACCGGACGTCGAACCGGGATTTCCTTCCGCTGGTCAGGGACCTGCGCTGGCCGCTGTTCGTCAAGCCCGCGGCCGGCGGCTCGTCGATCGGCGTGACCCGGGTGTCGAATGCCGGAGAACTCCAGGGCGCGATCGACCAGGCCTTCTCCCTGGATGCGACGGTCATCGTGGAGCAGGGCGTCGACGACGCCCGCGAGTTCGACTGCGGGGTGCTGGTCAGCCCCGACGGCGAGGTGTGGGCCTCGCTCCCGGCCGAGATCGACGTCGACGGCGGGCTGCTGGACTTCCGGCAGAAGTACCAGGCCGTCGATGCCCGGCTCACGGTTCCCGCCGACGTCCCGGACAAGGTCGCCGAGCAGATCATGGCGATGGCGCGGGAGGCCTTCGAGGCCATCGGCGGCTTCGGGCTGGCGCGGGTGGACTTCCTGTGGAACGAGCAGGCGGACGAGTTGTACGTCTGCGAGATCAACACCATGCCCGGGTTCACGACGCGGTCCTCGTTCGCGCGCGCCTGGCAGGCCAGCGGAGTGCCGATGCCGCAGCTGCTGTCCTGGCTCATCGACCTAGCGCTCGTACGGCCGACTCGCCACGGCGTCCATGCCGGTCGGGTTGATCGGGCCGGTGGGGTTGGTCATGCCGGTCATGCCGGCGAACCGGCCGCCGCAGGTCACGCCGGTCGCGTTTCCGGGGAGGCGCGGTGAGAGCGCTGACACTGGCCGAGATCGCCGAAGTCGTCGGCGGCGAGCTACACCTGGCCGATCCGCTGCTGGTCGTGCGCGGATCGGTGGCGCTCGATTCCCGCGACGTGGTCCCGGGCGGGCTGTTCGCCGCTTTCGACGGCGCCCAGGTGGACGGCCACCGGTTCGCGGCGGCGGCAGTGGAGGCGGGGGCGGCCGCGGTCCTGGCCTCCCGGCCGGTCCCGGCCCCGGCGGTGCTGGTGCCCGACGTCCGGACCGCGCTGGCCCGGCTCGCCCAGCACCAGCTGGCCGGCAGCCCGGCCCAGACCGGACTCGACCCGCTGGTGGTGGGGATCACCGGATCGTTCGGCAAGACCACGACCAAGGACCTGCTGGCCGCGATCCTGGAGTCCGAGGCGCCGACCGTCGCCACAGCGGGCTCCTTCAACAACGAACTCGGGTTGCCACTGACGGTGCTCCGCGCCGACGAGACGACCCGCTACCTGGTCCTGGAGATGGGGGCGGCGCGCGCCGGGGATCTCAGCTATCTGACATCGATCGCGCCGCCCCGGATCGGTGCGGTGCTCGCGGTCGGGAACGCGCATGTGGAGACGTTCGTGGCCGGGGCCCCGGCCGGGACCGCGGTGGTCGACGATCCGCTCGACCTGGTCGCCGAGGCCAAGGCCGAGTTGGTCGAGGTGCTGCCGGCGGGCTCGGCCGGCGGCGTCGCGGTGCTCAACGCCGACGATCCCCGGGTCGCGGCGATGGCCGCGCGGACCGACGCCGAGGTGGTCTGGTTCAGCCGTGATCATGATCGCGGCCAGGACCTCGGCCACCGGGCCGTGATCAGCGCGGTCGACGAGCGTCTGATGCAGGGCAAATCAGTCTTCACGCTGAGGACGCCTGACGGCGACGCTCTGGTGCAGTTGTCCCTGCTGGGCTCGCACCAGATCGGCAACGCGTTGGCCGCCGCCGCCATCGCGTGGAAGCTGGGCATCGGGGTGGACCGGATCGCCGCGGCACTGAGCGCCGCCAGTCCCCGGTCCGAGTCGCGTCTGGCTGTCCGGACCCGTGACGTCGACAAGGTCACGGTCGTGGACGACGCCTTCAACGCCTTCCCGGAGTCGATGGCCGCGGCCCTGCACGCCACCTGGGCCTTGGCCGCGGACGATTCCCGGCGCGTCGTCGCGGTCCTGGGGGAGATGGTCGCGCAGGGGGCTGATTCAGCCGTCCGCCACGCGCGGATCGGGGCGCTGGCCGCCGATCTGGGGTTCGCGGCGTTGGTCGTCGTCGACGGCCCCGACTCGGAGTTCTACGACGGGACCGGACCGGCCGCGCTGGCCGAGGCGGCCCGCGACCGGGCACCGGGGATGGTCATCCAGCGCGCCCGCAACCGTGACGAGGCGCTGGCGCTGGTCGGTGAGCTCATCCGGCCCGATGACGTGGTCCTGGTGAAGGGTTCGCACGACTTGGGCCTGAACGCGGTGGCGGAGGCGCTGATCGCTACTCCACCGCACTGACGACCTCGATCGCGCGCCGCCGTGTGAAGGCGACAGCCGAGGCGACCATCCCCGTGGCGACCACCGCGACGGCCATCGAGATCCCGGCGAGGAGGTACGACGGAGGCAGGTAGGGCAGCCAGGTGTGGAGTTGGGTGTGCAGCATCGGGGCGAGGGTCAGGCCGCCGACGCCCGCTGCCAGCACCAGCGCGGTGGCCAGGACGATCGCCGCCTCGATGCCGACGATGCCCAGCAGCCGGCGGCGGTCGGCGCCGGCCAGCCGGGTCACCGCCAGGTCCCCGCGACGCCGCGCCATGACCGTGATCAGCGTGTTCAGTGCGGTGATCGCGGCGAAGGCGCCGTAGACGCCGGTGCCGGAGTAGTCGAGCCAGACGTCCGCCCGGCAGTGCAGTGCAGTGCAGCAGCGTGCTCTTGCCCGACCCGGTCGCCCCCATGACCGCCACGAACTGCCCGGACGGCACCGCCAGCGACACGTCCCGCAACGCCCAGACCGGCGCGCGCCGCGCACCGTAGCGGCGCGCCACGCCCTCCATCGCCACCATGCCCGGCGGGGCCGGATTCGTCTTCGCCACTGCCTTCGTCCTTCCGATCACACGGCTGCGTGCCCTTCCACTCTGTCGAGCAGAAGCGCCCCGGACGACCGGGTGAGCCTCCCGACCGGGGTAGGGATAGCCGGGGGGGGGACGCCAGGCAGGCCCCGCCTCGGGGTGCCGGTCTCCGACGTGGACGTCGCCGAGGAGGACGTCGCGGATCGCGACTGGACAGCTCTCGTACTGGTCACCCCCGCCGTGAGACGCACCGCCAGCCGGGGTGAAAAGCGCCCCCCGACCCCGTACTGATCGCCAGGCGCCACTGGCGGTGCGTCCACGGACAACGTTATGGAGCTGGCCCCGCCACCGAACCCGTGAAACCACGCGTATCCCGGTGCGAAATCGCCGGCGGACCCGAGCCCTCCGACCACCATCCCGATGCCGATCTGTCACCGAACCGTGAGCCTGCGAGCGGGAACCGCACCGTACCCGCCCCCGTCCCAGTCCCGTGATGAAACAGAGTGCTCAAACAGCGCGGATAGCGGCGGTCCTCGCCGCTGTCGTGGCGATCGGCCTCAGCGCCGGGTGCGGCACCAACGCCGAAGGCAAGTCGGCGTCGTCGAACGCGGCCGGCTCAGTGGCGGTCCCCAACGCCGCGAACAGCGCCGCCGGCGGCAGCGGCGGCGGCCTGTCCGGCGACGCGGCCCCGGCCCCGAGCGCCGGGGCGCCCGCGGCGGGAAAGAACTCGCTGGCCAAGCCCCCGGTGGCGGGCCGCAGCATCGTCTACACGGCCACCCTGACCGTCCGCACGAAGGACGTCGCGGGCGCCACGGCGAACGCCGAGACGCTCGCGGCGAGCAACGGCGGGTTCGTCGGCGGCGAGAACTCCCAGTCCGGGACCGTGCCGGACGTGCAGGGCCTGACGCAGTCCACGATGACGCTGCGCGTGCCGTCGACGGCGTTCGACAAGGTCATCGACCAGCTCGGCACCGGCGGAACCGTGCAGGACGAGACCCGCAACGCCTCCGACGTCACCTCGCAGGTGGTGGACACCAGCACGCGCATCTCCGCGCAGCAGGCGAGCATCGCGCGGATCACGGACCTGATGAAGAACGCTGCGAACCTGGCGGACGTGGTGTCGCTCGAAGGCGAGCTGTCGAGGCGCGAGGCCGACCTGGAGTCGATGCAGGCGCAGCTGGCCACGCTGAACGACCAGGTATCGCTGTCCACGATCACGGTCACGTTCCTCGTCCCGCAGGCGCCGGCCCCGGCCCCGCCGGCGGCGAAGCACCAGAACGCCCTGCAGCGCGGCCTGCACGACGGCTGGCAGGCGTTCATGGGCACGCTGAAGGTGGTGCTGGTGATCGTCGGCGTGCTGCTGCCGTTCGCGGTGCTGGTCGCCGTGCTGTGGTGGCCGGTGAGGCGGTTGGTGCGGGTGGCGATGCAGCTACGCGCGCGAGCGGCGGCCCAGGGGGTGAAGCCGGCGCAGCCAGCACAACAGCCGGCTGCCGTGAGCGCGGACGGTTCCGAATAGCCGCTGCGGCAGGCGACGGCGGGTTCAGGCCCCGCTGCCGCGTTCAAGGCGGCGCGATGCGGCATTCGGTGGACGGCTCCTGATCACACTCCACCGACATGCCTCATCGCACCGCCTCCCGCACCGCCTCCCGCACGGCACGCCGCTCGGCCAGCCGCTCGCAGTAGTACCGCCCGGCCAACGCTCCGCCGAAGATGACGAATCCCACGCCGATCAGCCACGACAGCACCACCAGGACGACACCGACCATGCCGTAGTCGCGCGCGCTGGAGACGATCATCGGGTTGAACACCAGCGTCGAGAACTCCCGCAGGCCACTCAAGCCCGCGACGGTCGCGACGGCACCCGGTAGCAACCAGCCCCACGGGACCGTTCCGCCGAGCAGGAAATGCTGCCCCCACCAGAAGAACAGCAACGCCGCCGAAGCGAAAATGACGATCCGTCCCGCCGACTGCAACGGCCCATGGCTCAGCAGAACGCCGCTCTCCACCTCGAACGCGAGGTAGCCGACCATCACCGCCAGCCACACCGCGCGCCGCCACGCCTGTCGCCACGACTGCGCCGGCAGATCCCAGATCCGCTCATAGCCGAGCTTCACGTCCGACACGAACGCCAACCCGAACGCGGCCAACAGGGCGAAGCCCAGGACACTGATTTGCCGCGCCTCCTGATGATGCGTCGAGAACAATCGCAGCACCGGCGCGGCCGTATCCCGAGGCAGACCCATCCCGTCGGCGACCCACTGCCCGAAACCCTGCTGCGACGACGGATCGATCGCCGCCACCACCACGAGCAGCGGCACCAGCGCGACCAGGCCCAGCGTCGCGAACGCCATGGAACGGCGAAGCAGCTCCATCTGCACGCCCCCGCGCCACACGTTCGCCACGACGCTGCGGCGACAGCGCTCGACCAGCCGTGCGTATCTACTCGCGGGCAGCCCAGCGGCGCTTTCGCCGACGGCGACGGATTCGCTTTCCATTCCACACCTCCTCGCTCACCTGGTGATCCCAGGAAAGGAGAGCAGTTGTGTTGTTCCAGGGGCGCGCGTGACGGGTGACGGGTGTCGGCTCCCAGCCGACGCGGTCGAATGCATCCGTTTCGTCCGTGCGAACTCGACGGTATTTCAGCATCACGGGTGCCGCATTCGCGAACTCCGAAGCCGCGGTGGTCCCCCGAGGAACTACCGCTTGAACCCCACGCCCCCGTCGAACCAGATGTCGGCCCAGTCCTCGCGCGCCGGCCCCTCCGGCCGCCACAGCGGCACGTTCACCACGCCCGGCTCCACCAGTTCCAGCCCGTCGAACAGCGCGGTGATGTCGTCCCGGTCGCGGATCGTGAACTGCGACGTCGCGTTGTCCCAGCCCTTGCGCGCCTCGGCGGAGGTCTCGGGGTCGCCGCCGTCGGTGCCGTGCGAGATCACCACGGCGCTGCCGGGCGGCAGGGCGTCGCGGAAGGTCGCGACGATACCGTGGGCGTCCTCCTCGGGCTTGATGAAGTGCAGGAGGGCGACCATCAGGACGGCGATCGGCTTGTCGAAGTCCAGGACCTCGCCCACGGCCGGGCAGTCCAGGATGGACTTCGGGTCGCGCACGTCGGCCACGACGATGGCGGTCAGCTCGGGGTCGGCGCCGGCGAGCAGAGCGCGGGAGTGGACGGCGACCACCGGGTCGTAGTCCACGTACACCACGCGGGCGTCGGGCTGGACCGAGCGCGCGACGTCGCCGGTGTTGCCGGGGCCGGGGATGCCGGTACCGATGTCCAGGAACTGCGTGATCCCGGCCTCGGCGAGGTGGCGCACGGCGCGGCCGAGGAAGGCGCGGTTCTCCCGGACCATCTCGCGCGCGCCCGGCAGGGCCTTGAGAACGACCTCGGCGGCCTGGCGGTCGACCTCGAAGTGGTCCTTGCCGCCGAGCAGGCAGTCGTAGATGCGCGCGGGGTGGGCCTTGGTGGTGTCGATGGCGTCGGCCGCCGGCGGCGCCCAGCCCGGCGTCAGGTCGTCGTCCCCCAACCCCCGTGTGGTGTCTTCCACGCCTGGCTCCCCCTTCGGCTTTGGTCGTCGGGCCAGGGTAGCCCATGATCATCGAATGCTGATACGAGCCGGCCGGCACGCGACTGGACGCCGGTCGGCCCGGCAGAACGCACGGTAGGGGCACGAAACCCTTGCGTGTCCGACGTCAGGGGTCTACTTTCCCAGCGGGAAAGTAATGTCTGGGAGGGAAAATGGACGAGCGCATGAACGACCACATCGAACCCACGGACGCGACCTCGAACATGAGCACACCGGACGCCGCCGACGCCGCACGCGCCCTGGACGAGATCGACCGCCGCCGGGAACAGGTGATCCGCCGCAAGATCTTTCCGCGCTGGTACTGGTGGGCACACGGGGCCCTGACGATCGCACTCGCAACAGCCCTGCAGTCCGGTCGCGGCGCGGTCATCTGGATCGGAGTCGCCGGATACACAGCCTGCGCACTCGCCATCGACATCCCGGTGTCCCGCAGAGCCCGCGCCGCCGCACCCCGCCGCGACCTGGCGGGCCCGGGCACGACCCGCAGGGCCCTCCTGGGAGTGGCGGGCTTCGTGGCAATATTGCTCGGCGTGACGTTGACAACCGGCTTGAGCCTAAAGGCGGCCGGGGTCGCCCACCCGGCGACGATAGCCACGGTGGTCGGCGCAGTGATGTTCGCAGTCGGCGGCCAGCTACTCGTGCGATGGGAGCAGGCTGTCCTGCTACGCCGATCCGGGAGCCGACGATGACCACCCCCGAGTTCGACGAGCTCATCCACGCACCAACCCGACTGTCCCTGGTCGCCTTCCTCGCCGCAACCGCCTGGGCGGACTTCGCAGTACTACGCGACAGCCTCAGCCTGTCCGACTCCGCACTGTCCAAGCAGCTGACGACTCTGGCCGACGTCGGCTACGTCGAAATCCGCAAGGCCTTCGTCGGCAAACGCCCCCGCACGTCGGCACGACTGACGGCCGAGGGACGCGGAGCGTTCGAGCGCCATGTGCTGGCGCTGCAGGAGATCGTCAACGGGGCCGGGGCATCGCTGGTCGCTCCGACATCGGCGACGCCGCCCGACACCGTCACCCGCTAGCGGGGTCTTGGTCGGGAATACAACTGCCGGCTCCGGCCCGGAGCCACCAGGGCCAGCCACGTGCCGAGTCGTGTCCGACCGGACCATGCGGGGTGTTGGTTCTGGGTCCCTCGCCGCGTCGGCGGGCTCTGCCAACCTGCCCGGTTTGGCGGTGTCAAGCCGAACGGAGGGCGACCACAGCAACAGGGGTGCGGCTTGATTCCGCCAGACCGGGCTGGTTCCGTTTACGGCGACGACGCGGCGAGGGACCCAGAACCTGGCGACCACAAGCAACACCGCCACCGAACCACGCGACGCAGGCAACAGCGGATAGAAAGCCGACCAGTCGCGGGCCGCCGCCGAAGCGCCGGACGCGCGGGTCGCCCCCTCGCTGTAGAGCGCCCGCCGGAGGCCTCAAGGCACCCACCACGCACGACGATTGCCGCCTACGACATGCGCAGTGACTCGGACCGGCGCGTGGTCTTGCACGCGCAAACCGCCAGCCGCCAACGCGACGCCGCAGAGACCTGAACCGTCGCGCGGTCGTGTTTGGCGGCATTTTGTTAGGACATTATCGCCCCTTATCGATAGATATAGCACGCGCCACCGACACCAACGCCACTGCCGGCGGCCGCCAGCGCAACCTGCTGCGCTCAACCGAACTGCGTCCCCGTGCGAGGCCATCAGCCCCTGTGCGAAGCCGTAAAAATCGCCTGTAGACCCACAACCCAACCGCACACCCGACAACGCACCGACACCAGCACCGACACCAACACCAACACCAACACCAACACCAAGCAACACCCGCCCGCCACCAGCACCGCCATCAGCAGCGGGCCGGCGGCCCGGTAGCCCCTAGCCCTAACCCGTCAGGCCGCGAACAGGTCGTCGGTGAACCCGGCAGCTGCCAGCAACCCCCCGCAGGCCATCCAGGTCCCGATCGCCTCGACAGCCAGTCCCCGGTCGATGAAGCACACCGTGCCGATCTCCAAGATGTCCTCGAACCACACCTGCTGGTCGGTCCCGTCCAGCGGCCTGTCGCTGTGCGTGATCATCTGGGCAAAGCCCTCATCCGTGTGAATGAGCGCCCAGCCGAACGGCGCCACGCAGATCCCCAAGGAGTCCGCCGGGGTGCCCGCCGCGCGCTGCAGCGTCAGCCCCGGGTAGGAGCCAAAGTCCTGCTCCCGATAGCTCGCCGCGACTGCGTCCGCCGTGGCTACCACCTCGGCGGCGCTGATGGCGTCGCCCCCTGTTTCTTCCTTCTCGGTGAGGTCCCAGTACCGCAGGTAATGCGGCGAGGGTTCTACTCGCTCCATCCCGGCTCCCCTCCAGCGAATGTCCAGGTCCTGACGCCCCCCCGCGTATTCGACAGCAGCGATGAACCAACACCACCACCTACAACTACGCGCCGCCCCCCGCCCGCATAACATCAGCCCTCTTACCAGCGGCCGAGCATGACAGCACCACGCGCCACCAGCGCCCCAAGCAGCCGCACAAAGATCAAGAGATGATCAACCGCGAGTAAAGAAACCACCAAGGAACCAACTGCAGCGGTTTGCCCACTCGAACTAAAGGGCCAGTACTGAAGTCATGCCATGGACACAGCAGCGGCTGACCATTCAGCCCGATGACTGCCTCCCGGGCTGACGGCGACGTCTTCTGCCACCAAGACATCGTCATCAGCGCCCAACGCGGGGATTCAGAATCCTTCCGCGCCCTTTACGACACCCACGCACCGCGCATCCTGGGCTATCTGCGCGCCCTGGTCGGCGACGCCGACGCCGAGGACGTCGCCTCCGAGACCTGGATCCGCATCCATCGCGCGCTGGCCAGCTACCATCAGGCCCGCGGCGACTTCCGGAGCTGGTCCACCACCATCGCGCGCAACCAGGCCATCAGCCATCTGCGATACCGGCGCAGCCGTCCTTCCATCCCGCTGCCGCCGGACGCGATCCCGCACCGGCCCAGTAGGACCGACACCGAGCACGACGCCGCCGAGTCGATGCAGACCGCACGTGCGTTGGCGCTGCTGCGGGAGTTGCCTCGCACGCAGGCCGCGGCCGTGCTGCTGTGCGTCGTGCTCGGTCTGGACGCCGTGACGGCCGGCCAGATTCTGCGCAAGCAGCCCAGCGCGGTGCGGATGGCCGTGCACCGCGGGTTGAAGGCGCTGCGGCTGCGGATCGGGCTGGGGCTCGGGGCGGAGGATGAGTACGTGCACTGACGATCGCGGATTCTTTCGGTGAAACGGGCTCGCCGCGTTCGCTGCCGCCGATCGGCGGTCGCGAACGCGGCGAGGGTCACCGCGGTTTCTGCGCTTGTGGCGCTTACTGCTTGTGGCGCTTACTGCGCGGTCCCGCCGGAGTAGTCCGAGCTGAACTGGTTCTCTATGGTGTTCTCGACGCCGGTGTCGGTCAGGATGATGCCGAGCTCGCGGTTGTTGCTCAGCGAGTTCGAGGTCCAGTTCATCGAGCCGACCTCGACGGCCGCGTCGGACTGGCCGTACGAGCCGCCGGCGTTCTTGATCTCGTTGACCGCGCTGCTCCAGGACGACGGGTCCTCGACCACGACGCGCACGGCGACGCCAGCCTGGGCCTTGGCCACGACCGCGTTGACCAGCGCCGAGTCGCTGAGCTCCTCCTCCTCGACGTCCAGCGTCGAGCTCGCGCCGTTGATCGCCGACAGCAGCCGGGACTGCGAGTCGGTGGGCGACCAGAGCAGGTTGTCGCCGTCGCTCGGGGTGATGTCGCTGCACGAGAGCGCCCGGGCATGCCGAAGCGCGCTCGGGCTCGCAAGCCGTCCTCAATCCTTAGCAGTCCAATGCGCAGCAGCCGCCATGGCGACCTCCACCAACCACGCCTGGTCCGCCGGCGCCGACAGGTCCGGCATCGCCTGGCCCTGGGTGACGTCGATCCGCAGGATCGTGTCGCCGAACCGCATCCACGTCGTCACCGCGCCGGTCCCGACTCCGGTCTCGACGAACGCCTCGTCGCCGATCCCCTTCGGGAGGTCCTTGGCCGTGTCCTTCGAGTACAGCGAGCCGTGCTGGTCGCAGCCGCCCTTGGCCTGGCTGCGCGCCGTGGCCAGGGTACTCGGCCCGGTCCCCGCCGGCAGCGGGTACTCCAGTTCCGAGACCACGACCTTCTTCGCGCCGGGCGCGGTCACGGTGTACGTCGCCATCCGCCCCTGCTTCGCCAGCGGGTTGATGTCCTTGTAGTCGCAGCCGTTGTCCATCGGCAGGTCGCCGGTGCCGCCGCTCGACGACGCCGGGTCGTACGTCGCGTCGGCTCCCAGGTCGATGGTCTTCAGGAACTGCTTCGGACCGCCGCCGGCCGCCTTCGGCTTGCTCGTCGGCCCGAGCGACGGGTCCGACAGCACGACCGCCAACTCCTGCTCGTCGAACGGGTTCGGCTTCAGCACCGCCGACGGATCCGGCGTCCGGTCCATCAGCGCCACGTCCGCCCCGAGCGTCGTCTTCCAACTCGCGTAGTCGGTCCAGACGACAGCGATCCCGCCCCCGTTGTTCGGATACTCCCGGATCGCCGCGGACACCGTGCCGTCGCCGTCCGGCGTCGAGGAGCTGTCCACCTTCGAGCCGTCGGGAAGTTGCGTCGAGGTGCACTTCGACCAGTGCGGCGTATGCGCGGGCGGCGTGGACTGGAACGCGTCCGGCAACGCGTAGCCGCACGGAATATTGTCCCGGCTGACGTCCGGCTCGTTGTACACGTTCCGCCCCAACTGGTCCGAGGTCGCGGCGACCATGATCGAGACGCTGCCGTTCGGCGCCTTCGACCCGGCCGCCGGCACCTTGCCGTCGGTCGTGTAGACCGACGTGGCGGTGATCGTCGTGACGTCCTTGACCGACGAGCTCCCGTCGGCGACCGTCCGGTAGCGCGGAAGGGGGTATCCGGAGCCGGAGGCCATGCTCCGCAGGTGCTCGTGCGCGGGGTCCAGGACGTCGATCAGCCCCGACATCTTGTCCACGGCCGAGACCGGCAGGACGTTCGAAGGCCCCTTGCCGGAGCCGCTCACGGAGATCGCCGCGTAGTCGAACACGCTCGTCGACTTGGGCGTCCCCGGCCCCGGCCCGGCCGATGCCCCGCCGACGATCCCGCCGAGCCCGATCACCACCGCCGCCGTCACCGCCAGCGCGCCGACCGCGCCGCCGCCGACCGAGACGGCCCGCAGCCGCCGCCGGCGCCGGCCGCCGGCCGCGATCGTCGCCTTGTCCGGACTCCACGCCGGCTCCGGCTCGCGGCTCGATCGGGCGAGGATGTCGTGCATCCAGTCCTGGTCGTTCATCCGAGCTCCGCTGTTCATGCCAGCTCCTCCGTCCGGGCGAGCAGGGCCGGGTCCACGATCGCGCGCAGACTCGTCAGGCCCTTCGACGTCTGGCTCTTCACCGTTCCGGGCGAACACCCGAGCAGGCGCGCGGTCTCCTCCACACTCAGGTCCTCGAAATAGCGCAGGACGAGCGTCGCGCGCTGCCGGGGAGGCAGCTGCCGCAGCCCGCCGACCAGCACGTCCCGCACCCCGTCCGGCTCCGGCCCGGACGCGACGACCTCCGGCAGCACGGCGGTGGGCGCCTCACGCCGCCACCGCGCGCGCCGCTTCTCGTCGATGCACGCGCGCAGGAGCGTCTTGCGCAGGTAGGCGTCGAAAGCCTCCTGCCGCCGGACCCGCTGCCAGGAGGCGTGCAGCTTCATGAAGGTGACCTGCACCAGGTCCTCGGCCTGGTGCCAGTCACCGCACAACAAGTAGGCGGTGCGCCGCAATGCGTGCGCACGCCCGGCGACGAGTTCGTCGAACTCCGCCTCGTCCGGACCCCGCATCCACCCCTGCCCTTCCTGGAAACCCGATTGCCGTCGTATCGACGTGGGTGGGGCGCGATCGGGTTGCCCGGCCGTCGGTCGGGCTCGGCGGTTCAGTCGTGCGGGACGACCGCGACCGGGCAGTCGGAGTGCAGCAGCAGAGTCTCGGCGACCGGGCCGACGCGTACGCCCGGGCGCTGGTCGGTGCCCCGGTGCGCGCCGACGACGATGAGGTCGGCGTAGGTCGTCGCGCCGGTGAGGAAGGCCGTCGGCGAGCCTTCGATGAGTTCGTGATCTGTCTCGACGTGGGGATACCTGGCCGACCACGGCTTCAGCAGCTGTCGCAGCGCCTCCTCCGCACGCTGCGCGGCTGGGCTCGGCGCGCGGCCGAGCGGTCCGTCGTCGCCGACGTAGACGCGAGCCCAGAAGGCCTCCATCGCGCTGACGACCTTCAGCCGCGCCCCGCGCAGGGCCGCCTCGGCGAAAGCGACCTCAACGATCTCCTCCGCGGTGTGCCCGACGTCCACGGCTGCGACCACGGTCCCCCGCGTCCGATGCTCCGAGCCCCGCACGACCAGCGACGGGCACGCGGCCCGCGCCACCGCGCGCAGGGCGACCGAGCCGAGGTGGAGGCCGTTGTACCCGCCGTGGCCGTGATGCCCGACCACCAGCAGTTCCGCCTCGGAGGACTGGTCGGCCAGGACGGCGGGGACGGGACCGGCGACGGTCCGGGCTTCGACGGTCAGGCCGGGGTGGCTGGAGCGGACTCGGTCGGCGCCTTGCTCGGCGATGTCGGGCGCGGGAGGCTCCTCTGAGGCCTCGGACGGCTCGTGATGCAGCGCGTGCACGACCGTGAGCACGGCCCCGCGCCGATCCGCCTCCCGGGCCGCCTCAGCGAGCGCCCGCTCGCCGGGCGGCGTCTGCTCGTACCCGACGACGACACCGGACCGCATGACTCGATCTTCTCCTCAGCCCGCGCGACCGGCAAGGGCAGGCACTCCGGCTCTCCGTAGCGCCAAAAGGGTGAACACACCCCGACTGGCCACGATGCTTCGTCCTAACAAATACGGCTGTTGATCAAATGGCGTACTCACCGCGCCGCACCGTCGCGGAACGACAGGAGATCAGGGGAACGCAATGAAGTTGAGGCTCCGCATCGGACGGCAGCGGGCCCAGACCCTCGGCGGCGACATCGTCGCCGAGCAAGCACCGGCGCCCGCATCGGCACACGTCCCACTCCCCCGCACGCCGGACCGGGACGTGGTGCGCGCAGGCACGTTCTGCCGCGCGAGCGAGGTCGGCCGGACGGCGGTGACGGAAACCGGGCGCGCCGTTCTCGCGATCCGCGCCGGCCGCTGCGGACGATGGGTGTACGCGGAGCCGGCGGACCGAACTGAGGTGCGGTCGACAGGTGCTGTGTGACGGCCAAGCTCGCCGAGCGCGCGATTGTCGCGGATGCTTCGGATGCCGCACTATTCGACGACAAAGGCGTAGTTGACCCTTTCATCGTGCTCTGATAATCATGAGAACGTGAAGCGGATCCGGCTCGTATCCCGATCCCACATCGACCTCGGTCGCGTGTGGTCCTGTTCGTGTTGCCGTTGATCCCCGCCGCGCGTTAGGCGCTCCCCTTCAGCACACCCTCCTCCCATGGCGCGAGTAGAGGGTGCCGATCCGCGCGCTCCGGACCAACCGTCTGTTTGATTGTAGAACCCTGATTTCAGGGCTTTTCAAGACACGAACACAGCATTCTCCCCCACCAACCCAAGGAATGGCCCATGCCTGTCTCCACCACTGTCAACCGGCGAATACGGCGGACGCTCGGCGCGCTCGCCGCACCGCTGCCGGTCTTCGTGCTCGCCCTCCCGGTCGCGCACGCGGCGACCCCGGCCGCGGCCCGGACCGCGCTGTCGGGCACCGCCGCCGCGCCGCACCTGGCGTCCGACGCCGTCCGGACCGGATCGGTCGCGGCGAACACGCCGATCACCCTCGAAGTCAGCCTGACGCCCCGCAACCAGGCCGGCCTCGACGCGTTCCTGCGTCAGGTGTCCGACCCCGCCTCACCGCAGTACAAGCACTACATGACCGTCGCGCAGTACGCGGCGGCCTACGGGGCCGGCGACGCACAGATCGCGCAGGTCACCAAGTACCTGCGCAGCCAGGGACTGTCGGTCGGCCTGGTGACCGCCAACCACCAGACCCTCGCCGTCAGCGGCACCGCCGCGCAGGCGGAGAAGGCGTTCGGCGTGGAGCTGGGCACCTGGCGGACCGGCGGTCGCGACGTCTACGCCAACACCGCCGCGCCCACGCTGCCGGCGGACATCGCCTCGGTCGTCTCCAGCGTGGCCGGGCTGTCCAACGCCTCGAAGCGGACTCCGAGCTACCACATCGACAACCACGCCGCCGGAACCCAGGCGGCGCCGCACGCCGGCACCGTCCTCACGCCGACCAAGGCGCGCGGCGGCTACAACCTCACCGGGCCGCTCGCCTCCGGCGACAACGGCTCGGGCCAGACCATCGGCCTGGTGGAGTTCTCGGCGTACTCGTCCTCGGCGGTGGCGGCGTACAACTCCAAGTACAGCCTCGGCGCCCCGGCGGCCACCGTGGTGAACGTGGCCGGCGGCACCACCGACACCTCGGGCTCGGTGGAGGACGAGCTCGACATCGAGGTCGCCAACGCCTTGGCCCCCAAGGCGAACGTGAAGGTCTACGAGGCGCCGAACAGCGACGCCGGCGAGGTCGCGCTGTATGCGGCCCTGGTCAGCGCCGACGTCCCGGTGATCTCCACGAGCTGGGGCGAGCCGGAGAACCAGGAGAACAACCTCACCTCCGACGACGCGGACTTCAAGGAGGCCGCAGCGCAGGGCCAGTCCATCTTCGCCGCCTCCGGCGACAACGGCGCCACGGACGACGGCTCGTCGCTGTCCGTCGACTACCCGGCCTCGGACCAGTACGTGTCCGGTGTCGGCGGCACCGACCTGACCGTCTCCTCCTCCAACGCCTGGAGCAGCGAGACCGGCTGGTCCGGCAGCGGCGGCGGCCAGTCCGACAAGTGGTCCACGCCCTCGTTCCAGGCGCCGGTGAACAGCAGCGGCCACCGCGAGGTGCCGGACGTCTCCGCCGCCGGCGGCGACGCCAGTCCGTGGTACATCGACGCCGACGGCAGCTGGACCGACGTGTGGGGCACCAGCGCCGCCGCGCCGAACTGGGCCGCGTTCGTCGCCGACTACGACACGGCGGCGGTCAAGGCCGGGAAGGCGAAGTTCGGCTACGCGAACAGCTTCATCTACAGCGTCGCGCGCAGCTCGCTCTACAACACTGATTTCCACGACATCAAGAGCGGGAACAACGGCGGCTACAGCGCCGGCGTCGGCTACGACGAGGTGACCGGCTGGGGGTCGTACAACGCGGCGCAGTTCATCGCCACGAAGTTGTAAGCCTGTGAAGCTGTAGAACTCAACGCTGGATCCCTTCACTGACGTGCGTTGGTCCCGGTCGGCAGAGTTCGCCGACCGGGACCAACGCGCGTCAGGTGCGGCCCGCCACCGGCCGCCTCGCTAATCGTCGCCCTGAAGTGTGGCGCGAGGCGAAGGCGGGATGGCGATGGTCCGGCAGGCCCGGCAGGTCCGGCAGTGGCGGCGCTGGCGCTGTCAGGGCTCTTCGACCTGTCGCAGGCGTACGTGCTGATCGCGGGCATCGCCGGGATCGACCCGGCCGTCGGCACGATCGGATCGGTGGTGTGCGCGGACTTCGCGGTCCACGGCGGCTACGCGCACGAGCTGGACGCCCGGGAGATCCCGGCCGGCTGGCCGCACGGATTCGTGCCGCTCGGCGCGAGCGCGCCGGGCAAGCCGCCGGAGCTGCGCGTGCCCGGCGAGGTGTACCGGCTGGACGAGTCCCTGCGGCAGGCGGCGTCCTCGATCGGCGCCGGCGTGGACCTGGCCGACGATCCGGCGGTCGCCGCTCTGCGCACCGACTACGCGGGCGCCGGAGCTCAGGGCCCTGCGCTACTGTCCGGATCGTCGCTGACCACGAGCGTCTTCTGGTCCGGGCACCAGCTCGGCGCGCGAGCCACCAGCTGGGTGAACGACTACACCGACCGCCGCGGCCGGTACGCGGTGACGCAGATGGAGGACAACGCGACCCTGGTGACCCTCGACCGCGCGGCGCAGGCCGGGCTCGCGGACCTCTCGCGTGTGGCGGTGCTCCGCGCCGACGCGAACTTCGACCGCGCCGCACCCGGCAAAGCCGCCGAGTCGGCGTTCACCCAGGACGTCGGCTGGACCCTGGCCGCCGAGAACGTCTGGCGCGTCGGATCGCGCCTCGCCGGCGAGATCATCGCGAACTGGGACGCCTGGCAGCACGGCGTCCCGGCACGCTGGGCCGGCGCGCCGCTGTAAACCGCCGCCTTAACCCGCCGCGGTGTGACCGGTGTGGCCGGGACGTTCGCCGACCCGGCCCCGTGCCATCGATTGTGCGATCACTGTGCGCGGATTGTGAACCGCCGACTCAAGACTCCCGCCTGTGACAGTCGTCGCATCCTTACCCCGATGAACAAGAGGGTTGAGAATGTCTGAACCATCACTGAGCGGCCGCGGCTTCAGCCGGCGCACACTCCTCAAGGCCGGGACCGGCCTGACGCTGGGCGCCGGGCTCGGTCTCGGCGCGGGCGTCGGCGCCGCCGCGCCCGCGTACGCCACCAACGGCATCGGCCAGACCGGGACGCCGCTGTGTCAGAACGCTGGAGGCGACTCCGCCAGCCAGCAGGGGCTCGGCTGCGGGGACCTGGGCATCCCCTACCTCCGGCAGCACGATGGCACCTGGGGCTACGTCTTCGGCGACTCCTACAGCGGCCCCAACCAGGGCGACGCCAACACCTACATCGGCTCGCCGGTGATGCTGAACCAGGCGACGTTCGACAGCAGCGGGGCGAACCCGATCTCCTTCACCTGGGCGATGCCGACCGCCGGGCAGGCCCGCCAGACGTTCGACTACACGCACGGCGCGAACAACGGCCTCGGCGACGTCGAGCAGAGCCGCATCCCCAACGACTGCATCGAGTTCGGCGGCCGCACCTACATCCAGTACACCTCGGTCTTCACCTGGGGCCCGCCGGCCGGCTACGACGGCTCGGTGTGCTCCGGCATCGCTTACTCCGACGACTACGGCGTCACCTGGAGCGACTACGGCTACCACTGGCCCGGCGACCGCACCGGCGGCAACGAGTCGCTGTACGGAATGTGGTCCTTCGCCGGTATCGACGCCGACGGCTACCTCTACGTCTACTCCAAGCGCTGGAACGGCAGCCACAACAACAGCGCGGACCAGGGCCTGATCCAACTGTTCCGCTTCACCCAGGACAACTTCCGCAACGGCGCCTGGCAGAACCAACAGAACTGGGCCTACGTCAACGGGAACTGGACGTGGACCTCCGACGCCTATCCGACCCCCCTGTTCCCGGCAGGCAGCAACCTCGGCGAGTTCTCAGTGAAGAACATCAACGGCACCTACTGCATGAGCTACTTCGACGTCGGCAACTACGCGATCTCCACCCGCACCGCGCCGAGACCCGAAGGCCCCTGGTCGGACCCGCAGCCCCAAATCGTCGGCGACTACCGCTACCCCAGCTACTGGGGCAAACCCCAGGTCACGAACCTCTACGGCGGCTACATCCACCCCGGCAGCGCGAGCGCCAACTCACTGACGCTCATCGTCTCGCAGTGGCCCGGGAACACGCCGCAGCCGTATCGGGTGCTGCAGTTCGACGGCATCAACCCATGACCCGGCTGCTTCTCGAATTTCTGTTGACACAACAGAAAATCAAGGCCACCATCGACCCATGTCCGAACCGCCACCGGAACCCGCACCGCGCCGCGGCCGCCCGCGCAAGGACCCTGACCGGCTCGCCGTGTGGAGCCCGCCGCCGGGGTGGTCGCGGCTGGTCGCCTGGGTCGCGCCGGAGGAGAAGGACGCCCTCAAGTCGGTCGCGGCCGACGCCGGGGTGCCCGTCGCCGACCTGGTGCGCTCGCTGGCGGCCGGACTCGTCCACGGAGTCGTGGACGCCGAGGAGTTGCTGACGCACGTCCGCAAGGGGGCCACAGTCATGGAGAAGATCCCGACGATTTTCGAGCGCGACGACCGATTCCACGTGGTCGACAAGCCGCGCGCCGACTGCGAGTGGGTGTTCGCCGGCGCCGGCCGCGCCACGGAGAAGCTGGACGGCACCAACGCCCGGCTGACCGTCCGCTCCGGCACGATCGTCCGCGTCGAGAAGCGCCGCAACCCGACGAAGGCACAGAAGGCCGCCGGCATCGTCGACGGCTGGTACGTCGACACGGACGAGCACGGCGCCGAGGACAAATGGCTGCGCGAAGCCGCCGCCAACACCGTCGTCACCTCCTGGCCGGACGGCGAACACAGCGTCGAGGCGCTCGGCCCCCGCATCCAGGGCAACCCCTTGGGGCTCGAAGAACACATCTGCGTCCCGTTCAACCTGACCATCCCGGACTACGAGAACGCACCGCGCACCTACGCCGAACTGCACGACTGGCTGGCGTCCCTGGAATCCCGCTACGCCCCGGGGCACCCCGCCGAAGGCGTCGTCTTCCACCACCCCGACGGCCGCCGCGCGAAGATCAAGCGCAAGGACTTCGCCCGCGCCCGGACCAGCTGAAATCCGCGTCGCGATCCCCTGAGCGGGGATCGCGACGCGGCTGATCAGCGCACGACTATCTCGTACTCCAGAAAGACCTCAACCGGCCCCTCGTCCTGGACGACCGCCGCGCCATAGCGATTCCGGACACGTCGAGCATCCGCCGGGAGCCCCAGCCGCAGATAGATACTCAGCGCTCGACGAAGGTTCGCTCCGCCCTCCTCCGCCCTGCCGTGCCGCAGCAGAATGTCGCCGACGCCTTCAAAGGCCGCCGCCTGATCGTCGGTCTGCCCGACCTCCCGCGTCATGATCAGCGCCCGACCGTAGACCGCCAGCGCCTCCTCGACACGGCCCGCAGCGTTCAGCGCGGCGGCATGCTGATTGAGGGCCCACGCTTCCTCGCCGCGACCGCCGGAGTCCCGCAGGATCCGCAGCGCCTCGCCGGTGGCCGCCACGGCGCCCGCGTGGTCGCCGACGAGGCGCCGCACGGTGCCCAGCTCGGCCGTGACCGTGGCCTGAGCGGTCGCATGACCGAGGAGCCGGTACAGGTCCAGCGCCTGAGTCAGGACTTCCTCGGCACCGAGGTGATCGTCGGCCAGGCACCGCAGGCGTCCCAACTCGGTCAAGGCGCCGGCCTGCCCGAGCGGGCTGTCCAACCGCCGGTAGATCCGCAGTGCGCGCGTGATGCTGTCGCGCGCGCCGCGCAAATCCCCGGTCCGTCGTTGCACGATGCCCAGCGATGTCAGGGCATTGGCTTGCCCGAGCACACCGTCCAGCCGCCGCCACAGGTCCAGGGCCTCGGTGAACGCGGCGGTCGCACCGTGGTAGTCGCAGGTCAGATGCCGGATCGCGCCCAGCTGGGTCAGAACCTCGGCCTGGCCCGACGTATCGTTCAGGCGCCTGTAGAGCCGGTACGCCTGGGTGCAAGCATCGGCCGCCGCAGCGTAGTCCCCCGCGAGCCGACGGACCCGCCCGACCTCGTTCAACGCCCTGGCCTGGCCGGGAAGATCGCCCAGCCGCTGGGAGAGTTCCAAAGCCCGGGCGCTGGCGTCCTCGGCGTCCCCGGCGGCGAGATGGTCGCCGACGAGTTGCCAGGCCCGGCTCAGCTCGGTCAGGACCAAGGCTTCGGCGATGGAGTTATCCGACCCCTGATAGAGAAGCAGTGCCTCCCGATGCGCCTCGACGGCGCCCGGATAGTCGCCGCACAGCCGCCGCGCCCTGCCCAGGTCGGTGAGCGCGCAGGCCAGGGCCGGGACGTCGGCACTTCGGCGCGCGAGGCCGACGGCTGCGGAATGAAGTTCGAGGGCCAGAGCCCAGGGGCCGTGCGAGTACAAGTGGGTGGCCAGGGCAGCCGACAGTGCGATCGCGTGGCCGCTGTGGCGGGCTACAGCAATCAGATTCTCCATCTCCCTGGCCATCCACGCCTGCGCGGCTTCGCGATCCTCGATCAGGGGTTGGTGGCGAGGCGCATAAGCCCCCATCGGCGCGATGTAGAGCGACGGCAGAGTCCTGATCTGGCAATCGGCACGTTGGGCGGCATGCTGGTAGTAGTCGAACAAACGGTCCCGCGCGCGCTCGTCCTCGCCATCCGCCTCGGTTCGAGACAGCACATAGCTGCGCATCAGATCGTGCATCCGGAACCGCCCCGGTACCGGCTCGATCAGCAGACTGCGATCTGCCAGATCACCCAGCAACCGCCGCGCAGACCGCGGATCGACGTCGAGCAGCGACGCGCAGGCGAGAACATCGACATCACGCCCCGGAACCTGCGCTGTCCGACGCAGCACCGTCTCCCGCACAGGCGTCAGATTCCGATACGACAGCTCGAAAACCGACGCCAGGCTGCGCTGACCGTCGTCGAAGACGTCCAAATCCCCCGCGCCCTCTTTCAGCTCCCTGATGACGTGCTCGATCTGCCAACTACGCCGGTACCGCAGCAACGCGGCGGCGATCCGCAGCGCCAGCGGCAGCCGGCCGCACATCCGAACGACCTCAGCCAGCGGCCCGTCGTCGGCAGGCGTCCGCCCCGCTCCCGCCGTGGCACGGAACAGCGCGACAGCGTCGTCCACCGGCAGCACGTCCAAGCCCAGCGGCTCGGCGTCGTCCAGCGCCTTCAGCCGCCGACGGCTGGTGACGAGTACCAGACAGCCGGGACCAGCCGGAATCAGAGGTCGGACTTGGTTCTCGTCCTCGACGTTGTCCAGCACGATCAGAGTCCTGGTACCCGCGAGCATGGCCCGGTACTTGGCCGCGCGGGCGTCGAGCTCGTTCGGAACCGTCTGCGGCGGGGCCCCGAGCGCGGCCAGGGCGCTGCCCAGGACGTCAAAGGCCGTGCGCGTCGGAACGGCCGCCGAATGCGCGTGAAACTCCAGGAAGAGCTGCCCGTCCGGGAACCCGTCGGCCAGCAGGTGCGCGGCGTGCACAGCCAGCGCCGTCTTGCCGATCCCGCCCATCCCGTCGATCGTGCAGATCACCGGCGCGCCCGGGGTCTGCGCCGCCTCGGCGCGCTTGGCGAGCCGGGCGATCTCGAACAGCTCCTCGACCCGGCCGGCGAACGCGCCGGTGTCGGCGGGCAGCTGACGCCGCGGGTCGGCGGGCCGTACCGGGACGCGGCCGGCGAGCGCGTCGCTGTGCGCCTGGCGCAGCGCGGGCGTCGGCGTACGGCCCTGGGAACGCAGCGATCGGTCGGCCCGGGTCGCGGTCTCGGCCGCCTCGTCGGTCTGCCCGGCCTGTGTCAGGGCTCGGATGAGGGTCGCGGCGACGGCTTCGTCGTCGGGCCGGGCCGCCGCCACGTTCCGCAGTACCGCGGCCGCCTCCGCGGGCCGGCCGGCCTCCAGCTCGATTTCCGCCAGCAGCATCGCCGCCTCCCGCCGCTGACGCTCCAGCCCGGCGGCACGGTTGCGCAGGTAGGGCGTGTCGAGCCCGTCGAGCGGACGGCCGCGCCACATGCTCAGCGCCTGGCGCAGCCGTTCCGCCGCGAGCTGGTGCTCCTGCCCGGCGCGGGCTTCGCGAGCCCGGCTCAGTAGCGTGCCGAAGCGGTTGGTGTCGAGCAGTTCGGGAGCGAGCAGCGCGGTGTAGCCGGGGCGGCGGGCGACCAGCCGGATCCGGTCCTCGACCGGCTCCAGGGCCTTTCGCAGGGCTGAGACATAGTTCGCGATCTGCCGGTCGACGGTGTCCGGCGGCGTGGACGGCCAGGCCCATTCGGCCAGATCGGTGCGCGAGACCGTGCGGCCGTGGTTGAGCACCAGGACCGCCAGCAGGCACAGCCGGCGTTGGCCGTCGAGGCGGAGCGGTTCGCCGCCGTGGTGGACGGTCAGCCCGCCGAGCAGCCGGATATCGGGATCCATCGGTCCATCCCCCGCGGATCGGAACATCAAGAATTCATCGGCAGCAGGGGCGGTCCCGCTGTGCAATCAGTGTGCGCACATTGTGAAGTGCTGTCGCAAGACTACTCACCGTGTCAGTCGGATCACAACGTCCTCAGCGCCCCTCAGGAGGAAGACAGCCGTGAGACTCACCACAGCGTTCCCGAGAACGTCCAGCAAGCTCCTCAAACTCATGGCGGCCCTGGTGCTGCTGCTGTCCTCGTTCGCCCTGACCACGGGCCCGGCGTCCGCCTCGACCGGCGACATCGTCTCCATCGCGAACGCGAACATCGGCGACCACGCCTGCGACACCAACAGCGCCGGCGGCCAGGGCTACTACACCAGCTGCACCGGCGCCGGCGGATCCCCGGAGAACTGGTGCGCCGACTTCGCGATGTGGGTCTGGGCCCAGGCCGGCTACGACGTGTCCGGCCTGTCCCCGGCGGCCGGCAGCTTCGGCGAGTACGGCTCGGGCCTGCACTCGACCCCGCAGGTCGGCGACGCGGTGGTGTTCAACTACAACGGCGCCGGCTACGCCGACCACGTCGCCCTGGTCACCGCCGTGAACTCCGACGGGACCATCCAGAGCGTCGGCGGCAACGAGGTCACCAACGACCCCTCGACGTCCTCGGTCAACAGCAACACCTACGACGGCACCGTCGGCTACAGCTCCTACTGGGGCATGAACATCAGCGGCTACGTCTCCCCGAACGGCGGCGGAGGAGGCGGAGGTCCCTCGGTCTCCGGCATGGGCCGGTGCGACACCTCGTCGAACGCCGACTGCTGGAACACCGCGGCCGGCGACGGCTCGGACTGCCACAGCGGGCACTTCTGCATCTACACCGGCCCGAACTACTCGGGAACGGTGTTCTCCTTCTACAACTGCCAGAACAACGGCGCCGACTGGGCACTGCAGAACTGGAACGGGCCCGGGTCCTATATCAACCAGAACACCGGCGGCGCAGTCGCGAACATCAAGGACCAGAACCACAACGTCTTGACGGCGACCAATCCCGGTGACGTGAACACGTCGTATGACTTCGGCCCGGCCTGGTACATCCAGGCCTGCTGATCGACAGCCGCAACGCCCTCGGCTGGTTGCACGACGTAAGCGATAGCGTCGCCGAACTCCAGGTGCGCGCCGATGACCCGGGCCTGGCCGAGGGCGATGGTCAGGCCGACGCCGACGGCACGACCCGGCTGATCCTCGGCGTCGTGTTGGCGCAGCATCAGGGCCCTACGTCGGCCGACGACCTGCGCGCGGCGCTCGCCACCAGCAGAACCCTGATCCACGGCGTCGGGCAGGCGCTCTCCTCGCTGCGATAGGGGCCCCACAGCGCGGCGGAGGCCTTCGAGACTGACATCGATCCCTGATATCTGGCGTGCCGACTCGACACGCCGCACTCACTGCGCGCCGTGCCCCGAACTGCCGGGCGAGCGCCGTTCAGCCCCTGAAGTCGGCAAACGCCGCGAGCACCGCACCGAGCTGCTGCACAGGCTCGTCCCCGCTGAACCGCAGCACGACGCTCGTCGCGCCGGCCGCCTCAAGCTCCGCGATCCGCGCGGCGGCATCCGCAGGCGTCCCGCTGACGGTGAACACCTCGCTCGGCGCGCGCCCCAGCCAGCCGGCCTGGTCCTCGACCTTGTCGCGCAGCGCCTCCATGGCGTGCTTCGCGTCGTCCGCCACGGCCGCGTAGGCGAACACGATCAGCTCATGGTCCGGCGCGGCTCCGCCCTTCCGGATCAGCGCGAGCGCCGCCTCCAGATCAGCGGGGCCGTTGCCCTCGGCGATCACCGTGCCGTCCGCGAGGCGCCCGGCGAGCTCCAGCGACCGCGGCCGCACGACGCCCAGCACGACCCGCGGCACCACCTCGGGCGGGTGCACCAGCCGTAGATCGTCGATCCGCACCTCCCGGCCTTGCGTCTGCACGCGCTCGCCACGCAGCAACGCGCGCAGCGCTTCGGTCGACTCGCCGAGGAGGGCCAGCGCCGAGCCGGGAGCGGCCCCGACCGACGCCATCCACTCGGTGACGCCGTGCCCGAGACCGGCGACGAACCGGCCGGGGTGGACGCGCGCCAGGAACGCCGTCTCCATCGCCAGCAGCGCCGGATTGCGCAGCGGCGCCGGGGCGATGCCCAGGCCGACCCGCAGCCGCGAGGTCGCCGCCAACGCGAGCGCCGCCGCCGAGATGCCGCCGCCCCATCCGAGGTCTTCGACGACCCACAGGTCGTCGGCACCGAGCGCCTCGACGTCGCGGGCGAAGGCCGGCAGCCCCTCCGGGGGCCAGGCACGGTCGTACATGACACCGATTCGAAGATTCGTCACGCGGCAGGACGCTACCCGACCACGGGCGTCAGCGACGGCGCGTTCTCCTGTGCCATCCGCTCTGTCGACTTTCTCCAAACCTGACAACCTCTTCGAGGTCCCACCCGGTCTATGTCAGTACCGCGCCCGCCACCCGGCGGGCGCCATAGCGCTTGGCGAAATCAGGACGGGGCGGGATGAGCGCAGACACCCTCATAGCGGAGACCGAGGAGACGGCGTCGTGGAGACGTCGGCTGCATCGGGGCACCGTCCGGGATCTCCTGACGCAGCTGGTGTATCGCGACCTGTTCGGGGTGCGGGTCGGCGTGCTGCTGCTCATCTTCCCGCTGTTCATCGCCTCGATGGGGCTCAGCGTCACCGGCCGCCAGGGGTGGAACCATCCGCCGGACAGCCGGTACTACCTGACGATGATGGCGCGGGACATGGGACACTCGCTGCCGTCCTCGATCAAGCTTGAGCAGCAGGTGTCGCCGGGCACCCACCTGGCGCCCTGGTACTTCGCCGACAACGATCCGACGTGGCAGCTGGTCCGGACCCGGATCCTGTATCCGGTGTTGTCGATGCCGTTCATCCGGCTTTGGGGGCTCTCCGGCGGGTCGCTGATGATCCCGGTGCTCGGCGACGTGCTGTTCCTGTGGGCGATCGCGCGGGTGCTGCAGCGGCTGTACGGGCCGGCGGTCGCGGTGATCGTGACCGGGGCGTTCAGCCTGGTGAACCCGATCTGGGGCTTCTCCTGGGCCGGTACCGACACCCTGGCGATGGGGCTGACGGCCGCGCTGGTGGCGTGCTTCCCCATCGGGCGGCGCGCGGCGCGTTCCCAGCTGGCGTGGATGGGCATCGTGGCGCTGTTCATCCCCCTGACGCGGCAGGTCGGCGTGCTCGCGCCGGCGATGGCCGGCGCCGGCTGGCTGTGGGCGCTGGCGCGGGAGCGGACATGGCGGAACCGGTGGCTGAGTTCGCTGGTGGTAACCTCGGCGGTGACGCTGACGACGCAGGTCGTGAGCATGACGCTGGCCAGGACGGACACCGGCGGGGTGCTGAGCCGCGGGCAGACCACCACGTGGGGCGTGGTCAGGCAGTTCATCCACTACCTGAAGATCGTCACCGAAGAAGCCTGCACCTACATGTGGCACAACGACCGCACGCTGTACGCGCTGCTGATCGCAGCCGGCATCGCGGTGGTGGTCCGGATCAAGTCGGACGCCGCGGCGGTGTTCTTCGGAGCGGTCTGCGCGACCTACGTCATCACCGCCGGCGTCGGCTACTCCACCCTCATGCGCTACGAGATGATCATGTTCCCGGCCGCCGCCGTAGCCGCCGGCGAGCTGGTGTCGCTGCTGGTCGGGGACCGTGCCCCGAAGACTCCTGAGACTCCTGAGACAACGGCCCCGGCCACGACGCGCGCCCGCTTCGGCCTGATCCCCGCGCTGGCAGCCACCCCGCCCGGCCGCTTCCTGGGACTACACCTGCCACGCGACGAGCGCTACCGCCCGCAGCTGCTCGCAGGCGGCGCCGTGTTCGCAATCGTGGTCGGCATCTCGATCCCAGGCTCCTGGAGCTCGGCGGCCGACGCACCCTCCTCCCCCTCGATCGCCGCGGCGCAGGGCACGCAGCCCTACGCGATCCGACCGCTGGCCAAGCCCGGCGCCGGGGTGACGCTGCGCGCGGCCTTCTACCAGGCCTCCGCACTGGCCGTGGACAAGGCAGGCCTGGAAGGCACCTTCGACTGGGTCCACCAACTCCGCTTCCGCCCCCTGGCGCCGGACCAGCTCGGCTGGAACCAGCGCGACAAGAAGGACGGCACGTACGTGGTGTACCCGAACTCCCTCGGCCAGGATCTGGGCGGGCTGGAGGCCTTCGGCCGCGCCATCTCGCTGGACCGGACAGTGCGCCCCGACACGATCAAGATCCTCGACCGCCAGGTCAGCCCCTACGGCGAGGACGTCGTGTTCACGGTCGAGGACTCGTCGGGCCACCAGCACCGGGGCACCGCGACCACGCTGTACCCGATCTGGAACAAGCAGGATCCGGGGGACGTCACGTCGCTGATCTTCGACGCTTCTTGATTCGCTCGGGCGGCGGCTGGGGGTTTGAGAGGGCGGTCGCCGACGGCTGGCGGCGACCAGCCGATCGGCGGGCCATTTCCGGCCACCAGCCGGGTATCGATCGCGCGGCGAGAAGGAGAGGCTGGCTGGCATGATCCAGCCGACCCCCGGCACCGAGCAGGCTGACCAGGCCCATCAGGCCGACCACGCACCTGACGCCCGCCTCAAGGCCGCCGGCATCCGGCCGATCGACACGCTCCAGCCTCCCGCAAGCACCGCCGGCGCCGACGAAGCTGAACAGGTGATCACCGCACCATCACCAGCAGCACCAACCCGCCTCGTCGGCCTCGACCTGGCCCGCGCCCTCGCCGTGTTCGGCATGTTCGCCGCACACGTCGGCCCCGATCCGTCGGTCGGCGGCCCGGAGGGCGCACTGATGCTCCTGTCCCACGGCAGAGCGTCGACGCTGTTCGCACTCCTGGCCGGCGCCTCACTGGCGATCATCGCCGGCCGCCGAGTGCCACGGACCGGGGCGGCGGGGCGGCAGGCCACGGCACGGATCGCGATCCGGGCGGTGCTCCTCCTGACCCTCGGGGCAGCGCTGACCGCGTCGGGCACGCCGGTCGAGGTCATCCTCGCCTACTACGGCGTCTACTTCCTGCTCGCGCTGCCCCTGGTTCGCCTGCGAGCAGGCACGCTCGCGGCCATCGCCGTGACGTGGGCGCTGGCCGGACCGCAGCTCTCCTACCTGCTGCGCGACGTCTTCGAGCTCGGCGACGGCACGACCGGCCGCTTCGAGGGCCCGATCGCGCTCCTGCTCACCGGCGGCTATCCGGCGCTGACGTGGATGCCGTTCGTGATCGCCGGCATGGCGCTGGCCCGCCTCGACCTGAGCGCCACGAGCGTACTCAGACGTCTGGCAGTCCTCGGCGCCGGCCTCACCGCTGCCGGCTACGGCCTGTCCTGGCTGCTCCTCCACACCTTCCCGCAGCTGACGGACATGGTCACCGTCGTATCCGGCAGCGACGGGGAAAACGGCACCGTCCCGACCGACAGCACCGCCAACCTCCTGGTCGCCTCTCCGCACAGCGGCACCACGTTCGAGATCCTCGGCAACACCGGAGTCGCGATCCTCACCGTGGTCGGCAGCATCGCGCTCCTCGACCGTCTCCCCCACGCGCGCCGCCTCCTGACGCCGGTGATCGCCGTCGGCACGATGTCCCTGACGGTCTACGTCGGCCACCTCGTCGGCATCAGCGTCCTCGGGATCGACGACCAATCGGACGAACCGCTGTGGGTGCTGCTCGCGTTCATGATGACGGCCATCGTGTTCGCAAGCCTGTGGTCCCGCCGGTTTCAGCGCGGGCCGCTGGAGTACCTGCTCAACGCGGCCACCAAGCCCGCGGCACGACTCGACCGCGTCTAAGAACTGAGGCCGCGTCTACTAGCCCGCGCAGTACCCGCCATGATCGAGGTCCGCGCGCGCCGCATTTTCCCGCATCGCAGCGCTCAGCTTCTTGATGTTAACCAATCCTTTGCCTCCGACGGTATTTCCCTTGTCACGGTCCGTATCTAGCATCACCGGTGCTGCCTTCTCCACGCCCCACCGCTCCCACAAGGAGAGATTCCATGCGGATGAATCGCAAAGCCCTGTCGCTGACCGCGGCGCTCGGCACCGTCGCGCTGGCCGCCGCCGTCGTCCCGTTCGCCACGGCGTCCACCCCGACCACGCGGGTCGCGTCCCCGGCCACCGCCGGTGTCGTCCCGACGCCCGACCACGTCGTCGTCGTGATGGAGGAGAACCACTCCTACGACGACATCATCGGCAGCTCCGACGCTCCCTACATCAACTCCCTGGCATCCTCGGGCGCGCTGCTGACCAACTCGTTCGCCGTCACCCACCCGAGCGAGCCGAACTACATGGCGCTGTTCGGCGGCGACACCTTCGGTCTGTCCTCGGACAAGTGCCCGGTCAGCGAGGGCAGCACCGCGAACCTCGGATCGGAGCTGCTGGCGGCCGGCAAGACGTTCAAGGGCTACTCCGAGGACCTGCCGAAGACCGGCTCGACGAGCTGCACCTCCGGCGCCTACGCGCGCAAGCACTCGCCGTGGGTGAACTTCAGCAACGTGCCGAGCTCGGACTCGGTGCCGTTCAGCCAGTTCCCCAGCGACTACTCGACGCTGCCGACGCTGTCCTTCGTCATCCCGAACCTGGACGACGACATGCACGACGGCACCGTCGGCGACGGTGACACCTGGCTGCAGAACAACCTGTCGGCGTACGCGACCTGGGCTCAGTCCCACAACAGCCTCCTGATCGTCACCTGGGACGAGGACGACTACACCGAGAGCAACCAGATCCCGACGATCGTCGTCGGCGCCGGCGTGAACCCCGGCCAGTACAGCGAGCAGGTCGACCACTACAACCTGCTGGCCACCCTGGAGCAGATGTACGGCCTGTCGCCGGTCGGCAACAGCTCGGGCGCCGCCGCCATCACCGACATCTGGAGCTGAGCACGCGCGCCTGACCTGATCGGCGCAGCGCGCGGCGGACGACCCGAGCCCTCCGGGTCGTCCGCAGTGTGCTGTGTGCAGGATCAGAGCCCGTATTCAGTCGTATTCAGACGAGGAAAGGAACCCCGAGCTTCATGCGCCGTGCCTCCTGGCAGGTACGCCTCGCGGTGCTGCCGATCGCGACAGCGG
Source organism: Catenulispora sp. GAS73 (assembly GCF_041262085.1). NCBI lineage: Bacteria > Bacillati > Actinomycetota > Actinomycetes > Catenulisporales > Catenulisporaceae > Catenulispora > Catenulispora sp. GAS73. Next base: position 12,326 of record NZ_JBGCCM010000003.1, on the reverse strand, counting down.
TCGCCGTGGTGGCGGGCGTCGCGCAGTCCCACCCGACGGCAGCCGGCGGCCCGATCGCCGTCCGCGCCGCCGATTGCGGCACCCCTCCCGCCGCCGCAGACGCCGGACGCGTCGACTTCGCGGTCACCGACGACACGAACGTCTTCGCGACGGTCTACCTCGTGGACACCGCGAACCGGGTCTACGCGGAGATCCCGTGGCTGACGCCGGGACGCACGCTGCCCCTGGCCACGACCCTCGGGGCGGGCCGCTATGCGATCCGGTGCGTGCTGTCCAACGGCAAGGTCCACACCACGTCGCAGTTCTCTGTCTCGGGGACGACTTCGGGCGCGGTCGCCGGCTACAAACCGCTGCCGGACCTGGACCTGACCGCGCCGGTGAAGGCTTATCGCGCCTGGCTGGGCACCGCATTGCCGAAGCTGCTCGCCGCCTCGCAGACCTTGGACGCTGACATCGCGCGCGGCGATCTGCAGGCCGCGAAGACGGACTGGCTGACGGCCCACCTCGACTACGAACGCCTGGGCGCCGCGTACAACTCGTTCGGCGACTTCGACGCCGCGATCGATGGGACCGCGGCCGGGCTGCCGGACGGCACGGCGGACAAGAGCTGGGCCGGTCTGCACGCCATCGAATACGGACTCTGGCACAGCAGCTCCGCACTCGCCATCAGGCCGCTGACACAGGCCCTCGTCTCCTCGGTCCAGGGGCTGATCGACGACTTCCCGAGCGAGGAAGTCGATCCCGGCGACCTGCCGCTGCGTGCCCACGAAATCCTGGAGAACACCCTGCAGTTCCAGATCACCGCGACGGCGGACGCGGGCAGCGGCACGAGCCTGGCGACGGCGTACTCGAACACCGAGGGCACGCGCGAAGTGCTCAGCGTTCTGGCCCCGCTGATCGACGACCGGGCTCCGGGCCTGCGTGCCCGCCTTGAAACGGAGATCAGCACTCTGCAAAGCGACCTGACCGCGACCCGCGACGCCTCCGGCGCCTGGACTCCGGCCCCGGCCATCACCGCCGCGCAGCGCCGACGCATCGACGCCGACCTGGACCAGCTGCTCGAAGACCTGTCCACGATCCCTGATCTGCTGGCCCCGAGGACGAACGCATGACCGGCCTGGCACGACGCTCATTCCTGCGCGGCGCGGCGGTCGGAGCCGCCTCGGCGGCCGCGGTCGGCGGTGCAGCGGGGGTCGCTGCGGCTGCTGTGGCGGACTCCGGTCCCGGGCCGTCGGGGCGGCGGATCGCTTTCGAGGGCGCGCATCAGGCCGGGATTCTCACTGCGCCACAGGATGCTGCGACGTTTATGGCGTTCAACGTCACGGCGCGGAGCGAGGGCGATCTCAGGACTCTGTTCCAGACGCTGACCGAGCGCGTCAGATTCCTGACGTCCGGTGGTTTGCCGGCGGCGACCGACGTGGCGTCCCCGCCGACCGACAGCGAGACCATCGGCGCGAGCGTCCCGTCCGACGGCCTGACGGTGACGGTCGGGGTCGGGGCGTCGCTGTTCGACGACCGCTTCGGCCTGGCGAGCCGCAAGCCGGCCCGGCTCACCCCGATGCCGGTGTTCCCGGACGACCACGTCGAGGGGTCCACGGAGCTGCACGGTGACGTGATGCTCCAGATCTGCGCGGACTCGCGGGACACGGTGATGCACGCGGTGCGCGACCTCGCCAAGCACACGCGCGGCGGGATGCAGCCGTTGTGGAAGGTCGACGGCTTCCACGCCGCGCCACGGCCCGACGGAACGCCGCGCAACCAGCTCGGATTCAAAGACGGGATCGCAAATCCAGACGTCTCGAAGACGTCCGTGACCGAGGACCTGATCTGGACTCGGGGCGGCGGCGCCGAGCCGGCCTGGACGGAGGGCGGCTCCTACCAGGTGGTACGCATTATCAGGATGCTGGTGGAGTTCTGGGACCGGGTGTCGTTGCACGAGCAGGAGAACATGATCGGCCGCCGGCGCGACAGCGGGGCGCCGCTGGACGGCTCGGCGGAGCACGACACGCCGGACTATCCGGCCGATCCGCGCGGCCTGGTGATCCCCGCGAACGCCCACATCCGGCTCGCGAACCCGCGCACCGCCGCGACCGACAAGCAGCAGATCCTGCGGCGGGGCTACAACTACGAGCGGGGCCTGGACGTGAACGGGAACCTGGACGTCGGCCTGATCTTCTGCTGCTACCAACAGGACGTGCGGCGGCAGTTCCAGGCGGTGCAGGCCCGGCTGGCCGGCGAGCCGCTGGTCGACTACATCCAGCCGACCGGCGGCGGATACTTCTTCGCGCTGCCCGGGGTCCGGGATGCCGGGGACTTCTTCGGGTCGGGGCTGCTGGGGCGCTGATCAGGCTTCTGTGATCGCTTCGCGCACCACGGGCCGTCGCGGGTCTGCACCGACGGGACGGTACCTGTATCGTGCGGTTCGGCATCGCGGATGCGGCCCTGTCAGCTGGTCCTCACCCAGCAGGTCCCCGCCAGAAAGGGGCCGAACAGTGCTGACCCGGCTGCGCCGTCGGTCGACCGCCATCGCGGCCGGGGTCGTCGCGCTGCTGCTGGTCGCGGTCCTGATCGCCAACAGCGTGATCAAGCACGTCGCCGAGGGCCGCATCGCGCGCCTGGCGGCGTGCCGCCTGCAGGCCACCGGCCCGGTCCACGCCTCGCTGCCCGGGACGTTCGCCGGCCTCGGCGCGGTGTTCGGCAGCGTGGGCGACGTCCGCGTACAGGCCGACGGCGTCCCGCGCGACGGCGTCACGGCCCACGTCGACGCGGTGCTCCACGACGTCACCCCCGGCGGCGCCACCAGCGGCGGCACAGCGGTCGCGACCGCCGCCTACAGCGCCATGACGCAGCAACTGGTGCAGATGTCAGGACTCGCCGACCCGACGATGGCCGCGGACGGCGCGGGCCTACTCATCACCGGCACCCGCTCCGGCCTCCCGGTGACCGTCCATGCCACGATCAGCACGAGCCCCGACACCTTCACCATCACCCCGACCACAGTCAGGGTCCTGGGACGCGACCTCACGGTCGCGACGCTGACATCGATCCCGCTGGTCAAAGACCTGGCACGCCAACTGGACCCGAAGGTCTTCCCGCTGCCGAACCTACCCGACGGCGCGGTACTGACCGCGGTGCGGGCGGGAGCCTCGGGGCTGAGCCTGGACTTCTCGGTGCCGAAGCGGAGCGGCAGCAAGGCGGACACGGCGTGTCCGTCGGGTCAGTCGACGACCGATTGAGACACGCCAGGCCGGACGAGCTGGTGCCACATCTTCGCGCCGCCCAGCGTCAGCCCGCCAACGTGCCCTGATGGAAGTACATCCGCCAGCCGGTCTCGGTCAGCCACCACACCGAGCTGCGCCACGCTTTGCGGCCCTGGTTGTCGGCGAAGTAGGTCAGGTGCACGACGCCTGGGGCGAGGAGGGTGCCTGTCAGGTGGCTGACCTGGACCGGGGAGTCCGGGGACACCGAGCCGCCGCTGGTCACTTCCAGGACCGACTCCACGTCCCAGCGGCGGCCGGAGGCTCCGAACTCGACGAAGTCCGGGTGCAGGAGCTCCAGCACGCGGCCTGGGGAGGCGCGTACCTCGGGGTCCAGTAGCTGGAGCTCGCCGTCGATGGCGGCTTGGACGGCCGGATCTCGCTCATGCGTCATGTCTGGAGGCTATGGCTTCCCTGGCCCCGGGGCACCGATAGCCGCGCCGGGCGCATCTCAGTTCACCAAGCCGCACGCCGACCGTTGGCGCGTTCCTCGAACTCGACGCCATCAGCCGCGCCGACACCGCCGTTGACCAGCTTCCGAAGCTCACCGAGCGCCGCGCGCTCCAAAGTACGGACGCTGCTTTGCGCCGCCTCGTACACGCCGTTGATCATGGCGAAGTCGCCGCATCGGCCACGCGCGCAGGGGTTCTCCGTCGCCGGACGGATGCGCCGTGGCTGCGCGCGCCGACCCTCGGCTTCAGCCCTCATGACCTCAGCGGCGGAGTACCGCAGGTCGTACAGCGCTCGATAGGGACGCCAGATCCCAGCCTCGTCGGCCTGGGCGGGCCAAGACGATCCGTGCCGAATGGAACGGGACACTCTTCCTCGCAGGGCGGGGCCGCCGGACCACCCGGCGTGCCCGACCTCTACGAGTCGGCGCCCGTGAACCTGCCTAGAAGTCGATTGCGCATGATCCCCATGATGCCGTACTCCGTCGCCGGACAGAACCGCATATCTGCTGCCCTACCGCTTCGGCGCGGCGGGAAGCACGGGTAGCGCCGGCGAGCTCGACGCGGCAGTCACCGCGTGGGCCTGCCCGTTCGCACCGCCGAGGTCGCGAAGACCGCCGCCGTCCCGCGAATGGGAGAGGCAGCCGCTGCCTATGAGCAGCATCACCAGCCCGATGGCGCTCGCGATGCCTACGTGACTGAGCCGTATACCTGTCATACGAGCAGGCTGCCCGACCGAAGATGAGGTGATGATGAGGCGGCTCCGACGCCCCGCCGGGTCGCCGAGTTGCGGTCACCGCCTCGGACCAGCGGCTGAGCGCGCCTCATCATCCCCTCATGCAGCGCCGGACACAGTAGAACCGTGCCGTGGGTCACGGCATCCACGAACCGGAGGAGCAGACGATGCGCACGTTTCCCGCAGCCGCCACGGCTTTCGCGGCGGTGGCAGCGGTGTGCCTGGCAGCGGGATGCTCGTCGAGCAGCCCGGCCGGAGACGACGACGCTTCGAACCAGTCTTCGCAATCGGCGGTTGGAGCGCCCGCCACCCCCGCACCAGGCGCGAAGCAGGTGGTCCCGCCGCCGATCGGCGCGAAGTTCGACTATCAGCTCGGCGGCGCCTATCCGGTCCCGGCAGGCGTCCAGGTCGTCTCCCGCGACAGCACCGCCAGTCCGGCCGCAGGTGTCTACAGCATCTGCTACATCAACGCGTTCCAAGCACAACCCGGCACCGCGAGCTGGTGGCAGGCCAACCACCCCGACCTGCTGCTCACCGACGCCGACGGCGCGCCGGTCATCGACAAGGACTGGAACGAACAACTCCTGGACGTCTCCACCGACGCCAAGCGCGCCGCACTCGCAAAGGTCGAATACGCCTGGATCGACGCCTGCGCCGCCAAGGGCTTCCAGGCGACCGAGGGCGACAACCTCGACTCCTACCAGCGCTCGAACGGACGCCTCGACGCGTCCCAAGCCGTCGCCTTCGCGACCCTCCTGGCCCAGCACGCGCACGCCGACGGCCTGGCCGTCGGTCAGAAGAACACCACCGAACTCCTCGACCGCCGCCGGCAGATCGGCTTCGACTTCGCCGTCGCCGAGCAATGCGGCGCCACCGGCGAATGCGACCAGTACGCCACGGCCTACGCCGGCCGGGTCCTGGACATCGAGTACGACGACGCCGGGTTCGCCAAGGCCTGCCAGGGCTCGAAGTCGGGGATGTCCGTGGTCCGGCGAGACCGTGACGTCTCCCCCGCGGGCAGCCCCAAGTACGTCTACAGGCAATGCCCGTGACCTCACCCAGCAGCCCAGTACCCTACAAACATGGCCAAACTGATCTACTCAGCCATCGCATCGCTCGACGGATACGTCGAGGACGAGCACGGCGACTTCCAGTGGGCGGCCCCCGACGCCGAGGTGCACGCGTTCGTCAACGACCTGGAACGCCCGATCGGCACCTACCTCTACGGCCGTCGGATGTACGAGACGATGGCCTACTGGGAAACCGTGGACCGCGACACCCAGTCCGCGGAGTCCCGGGACTTCACCGACATCTGGCGCGCCGCTGACAAGATCGTGTACTCGCGAACGCTCCAGGCCCCCTCGACCACACGGACCCGGATCGAATCAGCCTTCGAACCCGCCGCGGTCAGGCAGCTCAAGGAGTCCGCGTCCAGCGATCTGTCCATCGGCGGTGCGGAGATCGCGAGCGCCGCACTGACCGCCGGCCTGGTCGACGAGCTCCAGCTCATCCTCAACCCGATCATCGTCGGCGGCGGGAAGCCGGCGCTCCCCGACGGCTTCCGCGTCGGTCTCGAACTCCTGGACGAGCGGCGCTTCAAGGGCGGCGCCGTCTACCTCCGCTATCGGCTGCGCGCCTGACCGCCGCACGCCGGTCACCCCGAACGCGGATCGGGCCGCCTCCCCTAAGGAAGACGGCCCGATCCGGTCACGCGCTGCCCGCTATGGGTTCACGTTGATGGTCATCGTGCTGGTCGTGTTCTGGATGTTGACGTCGTTGTTGCTCTCCGTCAGGTGGTTGAAGGTGACCGTGCCGACGGCCGGCCCCTGCCCGGACTCCGGAAGCGGGTTGGCCCAGATCCCGAAGCCCGACTTGCCGTTGCCGAACCCGTCGTTGTTGGCGTGCGCCCCGGAGATCGTCATGTTCGTGAACGTGGTGTCCGTGAACGGGTTCTGCGCGGTGCCGCCCACGTAGTCCGTCTGGAACATGATCCCGGTGTACGTCGGGTCGGTGATCGACCCGCTGCTGACCCGGATCCCCTGGAAGGGGTTGGTCGCCGAGAAGGCCCAGATCGCGCCGAACGCCTGGTTGCCCCAGAAGTGCCCGCCGTCACGGGCCAGCGAGAAGTTCTGGATCGTGGTGGTCTGCGGGGCGGGTTCGAACCCTTCGAACGCGAACCCGAAGTTCAGCGAGCTGATCGTCAGACCGGGGTAGCACAGCGTGTCGGAGACGTTGAAGTTCTGGACCGTGTTGGCCCCGCCGCCGTAGATCGCGACACCCGCCGCGCGCCAGGGCGCGATGGCCGTGACGTTCTGGATGGTGTTGTTGATCTCCTTGCAGCCGCTGCAGCTGTCCTGTGCGGCGAACAGCGCGAAGCTGTCGTCGCCGGTGGTGCGCGCCTCGTCGTTGGAGATGAGGTTGTTCTGGCTGCCGTTGGTGAGGTTGATGCCGTCCGCGAGGGTGTCACGGATGCGCATGTTGGTGAACGAGGAGTTCTGCACGGCCGTCAGACCCCAGACACCCACCACGTTGTGCTCGATCCAGACGTTGTCGATCGAGATGTTCGACACGCTGGTGAGCTGGAAGGTGTGACCGGGGCCGTCCACGCGCGTGGTGTAGTTGCCGAACCACGCGAAGCCGCTGAACGACGAGCCGCTGGCCGTGGACTGCACGTCCCAGCCGGTGTCGGTGTTCGTCTGGCCCTGCGGGGCGACGAACTGGGTGTACCAGACGCCGGCGCCGACGACCTTGATCGCCTTGCCGTACACGGTCAGCCGACCGCTCAGCGCGTACTGGCCGGCCGGCAGGTACACGCCGGTGTACTTGCCCGTCGTGTCCTGGCGGACCGTGTCGATGGCGTTCTGCACGTCCTGCTGGGCGAAGCCGGCGGGGACGAGCAGGTGCGCCGGGTCCGGGTTCGCAGTGGGGGCGGTCTGCTCCAGGTTCATGAAGTCGATCGCGTACTGCGAGCTGTTCCCGCTGTCCTTCTTCAACGTGAACACGGTGCCCTGCGGATACGAGTTGGCCAGCAGGAAGCTGGACTCGTCGTAGATGTGCCGCGGCGAGCCGGCGCTCGGGGAGTCGCCGGGACCGGTCTCGGCACCGTAGAGCCACGCGTAGTGCGAGGTCAGGCTCAGCGGCTGCACCAGGTTCCCGTTCGCGTACAGGTCGAGGGTGGCGTTGGTGCCGCCGCCGCCCGACGCGTCCGGGATCGAGTAGCGCAGGACGAAGGTGTTCGTCGACTCCCGCGAGGTCCAGCTGACCGAGTCGCCGGTGTTGTCCAGCGTCACCGCCTTGCGCTGGGTGGCCTCACCGGCGATGTCGCCGATGGTGCGGTTGGGGCCGACGACCGCCGCGGAACCGCCCAGGGTGCCGTCGGTGCTCTTGTAGCTGTCGTAGGGCATGTTCGCACCCTGACCCACGAACAGCGGGGTGTCGGTGGTCAGGTGCGGGACCTTGATCGGCAGCTCGTTCGGGTCGGTCGCGATCACCATGTGCGCGGTGTACTTGCCGTTGACGGCGTTCCACGTGCCCAGGGTCACCGGGGCCGCGGTGGCGCCGGCGGCGATCGCGCCGCTGATCGAACCGGTCAGCGTGGCCACCGTGGTGTTGTTGGAGTCCAGCAGCGTCACGGTGATGCCGTGCGAGCCGCTGGTGGTGGCGATCGTGCCCTGGTTCTTCACCGAGGCGCTGAACGTCACCGTGTTGCCGTTCGACGGGTTCGGCGGCGTCCAGGACAGCGTGCCGACCAGGTCGGCGGACTGCACCGGGGCGACGACCAGGCTCGTCGGGTTGGTGTAGCTCTGGTTGGCCTGCAGCTCGAAGTTCTTCTTCGACTCGTCCACCTTGGTGGTGAGCTGGTAGCTGCCGGCGGTCAGGGTGCCGATCGGCGCCGAGACGGTCTGCGTGGCGCCGGGCGCCAGCGCGCCGACGGTCGTCGAGCCGACCTTGTTGGTGCCCAGGTAGAAGTTCACGTCGGTGGCGACCGAGGCCGCGGTGCCGGCGTTGGAGATGACGGCGGAGGCGGTGACGTTGTCGGTCTCCACCGGCGACGTCGGGGTCCAGGAGGAGCTGGTCGGGGTCAGGTCCGGGTTCGGCGCCGGGGTGCCGAAGACCTGGAGTTCCGCGACCTGCCCGCCGGGGGCGCCGCTGTTGCTGGTGATGGACAGCTCGACGTCCGCGACGCGCGCGCTGACCGGGATGGTGACGGTGTTCTGGTTGCTGTTCGGGTCGAAGGAGTAGGACTGCGCGGCGGCGATCGTGGTGAACGTCGTCGAGCTCTGCTCCCGGCCCAGGACCGCGATGGTCTGGGTGCGGGCCGACCAGGCCGCGGCTGGGTTCAGCTTCACCACGACCGAGGACAGGTCGGCGTTGGCGCCCAGGTGCACGGTCAGGTTCGACGGGTAGGACGAGCCCTCGAAGTACGTGGTCACGTCACCGTCGTCGGCGTTCGCCGGGGCGTAGGTGAACGTGTACGGCGTACCGTCGATCGGCTTGTTCAGGGCCAGGTTGGTCTGAGTACCCCCGGACCCGGTGCGGGTCACGGTGTTGGACGCCGTGGACTCGTTGCCGGCCGCGTCGTGCGCCTCGACGTAGTAGGACACGGTCAGGGAGTCGGCGACCGAGTCGGTGTACGTCAGGGTGCTGCCGGACACGGTGGCGACCTTCGCGTTGTTACGGAAGACGTCATAGCCGGTCACGCCGACGTTGTCGGTGCTCGCGCCCCAGGTCAGCTTCACCTGGCCGGAGGCCGGCTGGGTGTAGGCGAGGTTGGTCGGCGCGGTCGGCGGGCTGGTGTCGCCGCCGCTCGCGCCGGTGCGCGTCACGCTGTTGCTGTTCGCCGACTGGTTGCCCGCCGCGTCGTGCGCCCGCACGAAGTAGGTAACCGTCTCGGTGGTCGGCGGGTTGTCGGTGTAGGTGAGCGCGGTGGCCGGGACCGACGTCAGCAGCGCGTTGTTGGCGTAGACGTCATAGCCGGTGACGGCCACGTTGTCAGTGCTCGCGCCCCAGGTCAGGGCGACCGCGCCGGAGGCGTTCTGGGTGTAGGCGAGGTTGGTCGGGGCGCTCGGCGGAGTGGTGTCGCCGCCGGAGGGGCCGTAGACCTGGAACTCGCTGATCTGGCCGGCCGGCCAGCCGGTGTTCGCGGTGATGTTCAGCCGCACGTACCGGGTGGTGGTCGCGGTGAAGCTGATCGTCACCGTGTTGCCGTTGGCGTTCGGGTCGAACGTGTACCCCGCCGAGGCGACGATGTCGCTGAACGAGGAGCCGTTGGTGCTGCCCTGCACGGCCAGCGTCTGAGTCCGCGCGCCCCACGAGGTGGACGGCGGCAGCTTCAGCACCACCTGGTTGACCGACACCGAGGCGCCGAGGTCGACCTGGAGCCACTGCGGGAAGGCGTTGTCCGAGCTCTCCCAGTAGCTGTTCGCGTCACCGTCGTTGGCGTTGGCCGGCACGTAGTTCTGGGTGTAGCCGCTGGCCGACATGGTCTTGCCGGACGCCAGGTTGTTGGAGGACACCGCGGCGCCGAAGACCTCGAAGTCAGACAGCTGCGCGGCGTTCCAGCCGGTGTTGGCGGTGATGTTCACCCGCACGTAGCGCGCGCTGGTCGCGCCGAAGCTGATCGTCACGGTGTTGCTGTTCGCACTCGGGTCGAAGGTGTAGCCGGCCGAGGCGACGATCGTGGAGAACGTCGAGTTGTCGGTGCTGCCTTGTACCGACAGGGTTTCGGTTCGCGCGCCCCAGGAGGCCGGCAGCTTGAGCACGACCTGGTTCACCGACGTCGCAGCACCCAGATCGACCTGCGCCCACTGCGGGAACGAGCCGTTGGTGCTCTCCCAGTAGGAGTTCGCATCGCTGTCGGTGAGGTTGGAGCCGACGTACGAGGAGTTGGTGCTGGAGACGGAGACCGCCTTACCCAGCGCGAGGTTGGTGCCCGCGGCATGCGCCGCCGTGACCGGCAGCATCGGGAGCAGCGCGGCCGTCATGGCCGCCAGGACCAGGCCGATCGCGCCGCGGCGCCATCGTCTGGCCGGGGCCGGCGAACCGGCCGAGAGTATTCCGTGACGCATCGACTTCCTCGGTTCGTGGGGCGGGAAGGGGGGACGCGTCAGAGCCCTGCGAGACCCTACGAGACAATTCTCGATCAAGTCTTCGATCTTTTCATGACTCTGACGCTTTTTTGCGCCGTGCCATGGGGAAGTTACAGAGGCGCTACCGACAGGTCAAGAGCTGAAGGAGGCCAGAGGAACGATGGGCGAGTTCCGCCGATTGGACGGCTTCACCCCTGTTGGCGTGGAGTCGGCCACCCCGCGTAGATCACGGCCGACCGGATTTGCCAGCCGCCGAAGCAGACCCTGCCCGGTGGTTCACGCGTCTGTAGGAGCGTGGGACGACAAAGCAAGCGAACCGAGCTTGACGCGGACTTCACGGAGTTCGTCGAGGCGAATGCGCACCGTATCCGTGCTCTGGCGCAGTGGCTGAGCGGTGATCCGGACCGGGCCGCCGACCTCGCGCAGTCGGCGCTGGAGCGCACGTACGCGCGATGGGGACGCATCCAGGTCGGGGATCCGATGGCGTACGTCCGCAAGGCTCTGCTCAATCAGCAGCGCGACTGGTGGCGCCGCCGTCAGCATCGCCCGGAGTGGCCGACGGCAGAGGTACCGGACGTCCGTTCCCAGGACGACCACGCGGCCAGCCTCGCGCAGCGGGACGCGATGCTCGCGGCTTTGGCACAGCTCACGCGGCGCGAACGGCAAGTGCTGGTGCTGCGGTACTACGCGGACCTCAGCGATGCGCAGATCGCCGCGGAGCTCGGCATCGCGATCGGCACGGTCAAGAGCACCGCATCGCGCGGGCTGCGCAAGATGCGCGTCCTGCTCAGCTCGGCCGGGGCACCTGTCCCGGCTGATTGGTAAGGCGGCTCCTCCGATTCAGAGGTGGTGTATGGAAACGACTGATGGTTTCGAAAAGCACATGCGCGACGTCCTACACGGCGCGGACGACCAGGCGGCAGGATTCACCGCCGCGCAGGTGATCGTCGCCGGCCGGCACCGCCACCGCGCCCGCACAGCGGCAGCCTCCGGCGTCGCACTGGTCGCGGCCGGCGCGGTGGCGGTGGTGCCGAGCGCACTGGTCGGCGGGTCGGGCTCGGGCGCCAGGTCCGCGCACGGTCACGGCTCAGGCAACGTGGTGGCGGCGGGGGCGGTTTCTTCGTCCGCGGCAACGCCGACATCGAGCACGACGGCGGCACCGTCGGCGTCGCACTCACCGACATCCTCGCCGGTGACGACTTCGTCGTCGTCGGCCATATCGACGTCCCCGAAAGTACGCGTGGTGGCGCCGGGGACAGTCGACATCGGCAACGGCTACAGCCTGATTCTGACGTCGAATTCCGCGACCCTCTCAGGCCACGGCGGCCAGAGCGGCCCGAACTACACCGACAACGGCAACCAGCTCCCCAACTCGATCAGCCTCCAGAGCGCCGACCAGATGGTCGCCGGCCTGTACATCGGCACCGGCGAAGCCGCCACAGGCGTGGTGACCATGGACGGCAAGCCCTACCAGGCCACGATCGTCACCCTGCCCGGCCACCCAGGCTGGAGCGTGGCATACGCACTCATGCCGACCTCCCCGCGAATCAACTCGGTCATGTCGATCAGCGTCTCCAACGCGGCCGGACACCAACTGGCCACACTCACGGTCCCCCCGCACGCGCACTGAGCTCCAACAGCAGGGCACTACCCGCGATCCAGGTTGTGGCGGGGGGGGGGACCCCCCCGCCCCACCCCCCCCCCCCCGCGGGTGGGGGGGCGCGGGGGGGGGGCGGGTTTGACAGTTGGGGCGGGGGGTGGGGGCCCGCGCCGGCCCGGGGGGGCGCCACCGGGG